>NZ_JAUZED010000015.1 GCF_030705415.1 Curtobacterium sp. A7_M15
AACGGGCTCCGCCGCTGCCGGGCGGGCTGTCGCTGCGGAGCCGAGCCGCGCCTCCACGGCCCGCGCGACGACGACGCCGACCGCCCGTCCGACCACGCTCGCACCGACCGCCGGGGCCACCGGCGGGATCCCGGCCGCCGAGGCGCCGGGGACGACGCCGCAGCCGTCGAGCCTCGACCTGGCGAGCACGTGGACCGCACCGGCCGACCTCCCTGCGCAGGGGCGGCTGCTCCGGGTCACCATCCCGGCGACACGATCGCACTTCGTCGCACGTCAGGCTCTGCTCTACCTCCCCCCGGCCGCGCTGGTCGCCGATCCGCCGGCCCTGCCGGTCGACGTGCTCCTGTCCGGCCAGTCCCGCGGAGCCGGGCCGGAGGACGTCGAGACCGGCGGACAGATCGAACAGACGATGGACGCGCTGGCGACCCTGGACCGGGGTCTCGCACCGATCGTGGTCGTCCCCGACCAGCTCGGCCCGCGGTCGGCGAACCCGATGTGCGTCGACGGGGCGCTCGGCAACAGCCGGACCTACCTCACCGAGGACGTGCCCGCGTGGGTGACCAGCCACCTGCGGGTGCAGACGGCGGCGTCCGCGTGGACCATCGGCGGGTTCTCACAGGGCGGGACGTGTGCGATCCAGCTCGGGGCGGGCGACCCCTCGAGGTTCGGCAACCTCGTCGACGTCTCCGGAGAGGACGGACCCACGCTCGGCAGCGAGGCGAAGACCGTCGACGAGGGGTTCGGTGGGAGCAGGGCGGCGTGGGCGGCTGCGCAGCCGGCGGCCCTGCTCCGTGCCGGGGCGCCGTTCCGGGACTCGAACGCATTCTTCGCGGCGGGCGCCCTGGACACCACCTACGGGCCCGTGATGCCCGTGATGGCCGGGCGTGCCCGGGCGGCGGGGGTGCACGTCGCCACGTGGGTCGTGCCCGGCGGGCGGCACAGTTGGGTCACGGCACGGGCGGCGCTCGCGGCGGGGCTGGACTGGTTGCAGCCGCGGGTGGGACTGGGTGCACCCGCGGTCTGATCAGGCGGTGGGCGGCGCGGCTGGCTCCTGCTGCGTGATGCAGTGCAACCCGCCACCGCGCGCGAACACCTCGCGCGCGTCGATCGTCCGGACCTCGCGCCCCGGGTACGCCTCAGCGAGGATGCCCCGCGCGCGGTCGTCCGCCACCGGCTCCCCGAACCCGCACGCGATCACCGCGCCGTTCACCACGACGTGGTTCACGTAGTTCCAGTCGACCGGCCCGTCGGCGTCGGCGAGCGTCGCAGGTGCCGGCAGCTCGACGATGGTGGCGTCCGTCGCCTCCTCGATCGCCCGGCGGATCATCGGCATCACGAGGTGGTCCGGGTGCCCGGGATCCGGCTGGGCGTGCAGCAGGACCGTGTCCATCGACGCTCCGGCGAAGGTCGCGACCATGTCGACGTGCCCCCGGGTGCCGAAGCCGTCGTAGTCGCGGGTCAGACCCCGGGGAAGCCAGACCACGTCGGGGGCGCCGATCGTCCGGGCCAGCTCCTGCTCCACCCGCGCGCGGTCGGCGTGGGGGTTCCTGCGCGGGTCGAGCTGCACCGTCTCGGTGACGAGCACGCGTCCGGTGCCGTCGACGTGGATCGCACCGCCCTCGTTGACGAGGAGTGACGGGATCCGCTCCACACCGGCGGCTGCGGCCACGGTGGCGGCGACCTCGGCGTCGCGCGTCCACGTCGACCACGGGTTCGCGCCCCAGCCGTTGAAGACCCAGTCCACCGCGCCGCGGGCGCCGGTCACCTCGTCGACCACGAACGTCGGACCGATGTCGCGCATCCAGAAGTCGTCGAGGGGCGCTTCGAGCACGTCGACCGCGCCGGCCAGCAGGCGTCGGGCATCGCCACGGGCGACCGGGTCGACCACCACGGTGACGGCCTGGTACTCGCTGATCGCGTTCGCGGTCGCCGCCCACACGGCACGTGCGGCCTCGGCGCTCGCCGGGTCGTCGCCGAGCGTGAGACCGGGGCGCGGGAACGCCATCCAGGTGCGTTCCTGGGGGGCGGTCTCGGGAGGCATGGCCCACGTCATGCGCGCACCTCGCGTCCGGTGGGGGTCGCGTCCTCTCGCGTGGTCGCCTGCTGCCGTCGGGTCGCGTGGTCCTCGACCGCTGCCTCGATCGCGTCGCGTGCGCCGTACGCGTGGCGTTCCTCGTCGACGGGGGCGACGAGCGTGCCGTACAGGTCCGGGCGGCGCGTGACGTAGAACGGGAAGAGCCGCAGCCACTCCGTGCGGGCGTCGAGGTCGAGGTCGGCGACGAGTGCGACACTCGCGTCCCGTGGAGCCTCGACCAGCACGCGGCCGAACGGGTCGGAGATGAACGACGAGCCGTAGAAGGTGATGTCGCCCTCGTCGCCCCAGCGGTTCGGGACGACCATGAACTGGCCCGACGTGATGCCGTTCGCCACGATGACCTGCCGCCAGATCGGGGCGGTGTCGAACGCGGGGAAGGTCGGCTCGGAACCGATCGCCGTCGGGTACGCCAGGACCTCGCTGCCGGCCAGGCCGTAGGACCGGGCGACCTCGGGGAACCACTCGTCCCAGCAGGTCGGCAGACCCACGCGGGCGCCGAGCCCGGCGTGCTCGTACACCGGGAAGGCGTCGGCGTCGGCACCCGGGCGGAAGTACGTGTCCTCGTAGTAGCCGGCGCTGATCGGGATGTGGGTCTTGCGCGTCCGCCCGACGAGCGTGCCGTCCGGGGCGACGAGGACGGCGGTGTTGTAGCCGCGCGGGTCCTCGGGGTGGTCGTCGGCGGCCGGCCGCTCGTACAGCGAGGCATGCACGAACACCCCGTGCGCCGTTGCCTGGGCGCGGGCGAACGCGACCGTCGGACCGTCCTCGAGCGACTCGGCCAGATCCTTCGGCGTACCGGTCGCCGGGGTGTCGCCCGGGTAGCGCGAGAGCGTCAGTTCCGGGAGGAACACGGCGGTGGCACCGTTCGCCGCCGCGGTCGCGATGCCGTCCGCGAGCTGTGCACGGTGGGCTGTGGGGTCCTCGAGCCACCGGGACTGGACGAGGCCGACCCGCACCCGGCGCCGGGGGTGGCCGGTGTCCTCGTGCAGGGGGGAGGGCTGCGGGGTGCCGGTGCTGACGTCCATGACGCCATTGTTGATCGTGCGATCAACGAGCGCAACCCCCGCGTCGGATCAGGCGCGGCTGGCCGTCGAGCCGATCACGGCGAGCAGCTGGAGTCGCTCGGCACTCTCACTCCCCGGTTCGGCGGTGTAGACGAGCAGGTTCTGCGAGCTGTCGGGGTCCTGCAGCACCTGGCACTGCAGGGTGAGCAGTCCGACCTCGGGGTGGCGGTAGGTCTTCACGTCACGCGGGCGGATGCCGACCTCGTGGCGCGCCCAGACCTCGCGGAACTCCTCGCTCGTCGCCAGCAGCCGTTCGGCCAGGTGTGCGGCACGGGACGCGGGTCCGCGGCGAGCGATGGCGCCGCGGAGACCCGAGGCGTACATCCGGGACAGGAAGGCGTGGTCCTCGACCGGGTGGAGGTCCCGGGCCCGCGGATCGGCGAACCAGCGGTAGCCGATGCTCCGGTCGTCGCCTCGTCGGCCACTGGCGTCGCCGGTGAGTTCGGCGGCGAGGGGCGTCTGCTGCAGCGTCTCGCCCAGCTCGGTCACGATCTCGGCGGGACTGTCGGCCAGCCGGTCGAAGATCCGCATCATGCCGGGACTGACGTGGTCGCCGCCGGAGGCCGCGGTGGGCGGCTCGTGTCCGGCGAGGCGGAAGAGGTGGTCGCGCTCCGCGATCGTGAGGCGCAGGCCCTGCGCGATCGACGCGAGCATCTGGTCGGACGGTTGTGGCCCGCGCTCCCGTTCCAGGCGAGCGTAGTAATCGACGGACATGTTGCTCAGCAGCGCCGCCTCCTCGCGCCGGAGCCCGCTCGTGCGGCGACGCTGACCCCTGGGCAGGCCGACGTCCTCGGGCTGCAGGGCCGTCCGACGGCTTCGGAGGAAGTCCGCGAGGGAGACTCTGTCGATCATGCGCCCATCCTCTCCCGGGGCGGCGACCGCAGCCACGGATCGTCAGGCCGTGGTTGCGGGCGCTCGCCGGGGCGACGATCGTCTCGGGTGCCGGAGCGGCACTCACCACGACGGAAGCGGCTGACCATGGCACGGAACGAACCCATCTCCCTCCCGGACCTGCACGGACGTCGGGTACTGGTGACCGGAGCGAGCGACGGCATCGGACTCGAGATCGCAGGGCGCTTCGCCGGCGCCGGAGCCGAGGTCGTCGTGCCGGTGCGCAACCGCGACAAGGGGGCGGCTGCCGTCGCCCGGATCACCGCGCACCACCCGGATGCCTCCGTCGTGCTCGAGGACCTGGACCTGTCCTCGCTCGAGTCCGTGTCGACGCTCGGGGAGCGGCTGCGCTCCGAGGGCACCCCGATCGACGTCCTCGTCGGGAACGCCGGCGTGATGAACCCGCCCGAGCGGCAGACGACCCGGGACGGCTTCGAGCTGCAGTTCGGGACGAACCACCTCGGGCACGTCGCGCTCGTCGGGGGGCTGCTCCCGCTGCTGCGCGCCGCGAACGGTCGTGTCGTGATGCAGTCCAGCGTCGCGGCGCAGCGGGCTTCGATCCGCTGGGACGACCTGCAGTCGGAGCGGGACTACGACGTCGCCCGGGCGTACGGGCAGTCGAAACTCGCGTGCGCGCTCTTCGCCCTCGAGCTCGGCCGAAGGAGCCGGACTGATGGCTGGGGGATCACGAGTGCGGTCAGTCACCCCGGCGTCGCCCCCACGAGCCTGCTCGCCGCCCGCCCGGAGATCGGACGCTCGGGCGACACCGTGGCCGTCCGGCTCATCCGCTGGTTGTCGGCGCGCGGTCTCATCGTCGGGACGCCCGCCTCGGCGGCGGAGCCGGCCCTGCTCGCGGCGACGGACGCGGACCTCGACGGCGGATTCGTCGGTCCGACCGGCCCGGGGCAGCTCGGCGGACCGGCTGGCCTGCGGAAGCCGTGGGCGCCGCTGCTCCGCGATGAGGACGCCGCTCGGCTCTGGGACGTGTCGGAGGAGCTCGTCGCCCGCCCGGTCAGCTGATGATGTTCACCGCGCGCGAGATGACGAGCGCCAGCAGGATGAAGCCGCCGATCGACTGGTAGGCCATGATCATCTTCGCCCGGACGGTCATCGGCATCGTGTCCGTCGGGCTGAACGCCATCATGTTCGTCAGGGCGACGTAGAGGTAGTCGAGGTACACCGGCCGCCAGCCGGCAGTCTTGGGGTCGGTCTCCTGCGGGAACTGGAAGTCGGCGCGGTCGGTCACCCACAGTCCCGGCTGCCGTCGGGCGACCGGGCCGCCTCGGTCGAGTTCCCAGTACACGAGCCCGAACGCGATGATGCTGCTCACCCAGACCTGCAGGGCGGTCAGGAGCACCGCGCCGCCGTCGGGGTGGCCGTGCAGCAGCTCGTCGAGCGTGCGGACGACGGTCAGCTGGTTCGCCACCGTCAGCAGGACCGCGAGGCCCGTGGACAACCAGCGCGACCAGGTCGTCTCTCTCGTCAGCCGCCGGGGGTTGAAGACGATGAGCGGTGTGAGGAGCAGGACGCCGAGGAGCGGGACCACCCAGGACGGGAAGAAGAGGACCTCGTCGGGCAGGAACAGGCTCAGCGCGAGGTTGACGAGCACGGCGACGGCGACCGGCCCGCGGTGCTCGTGCGTGGGTGTGGTCCGCGTCGTCGTCACGGGTCCGAGTGTGGCACTCCGACATCGTTCCGGGCCCGTGCGACCCGTGAGGGTCCGGTCAGTACGACGCCCGCGTCACGCCCTGTGGAACGTAGAACATCAGTAGGCTGATCGCAGACCGCGCGACCGCCGGGACGCGGCCCGAGCAAGGATGAAGCCCACCGCTGGGGAAACAGCGATGGGCTTCGAATTGCTCTCCGAGTGGAGAACGAGGGACACAAGGCGTCCCGAGCTTGAACTCGGAGGCAGTGTAACCCGATCACCGTCGGGTCGCACGTCCCTCTGCCCCTGCTCTTCGTGTCCGCCGGCGCTGACACGGAAGGTGGTTCGGGTGTCCTCCGACGACGAACCGCGTCGACGCCGTCAGGTGCCGTGGTTGGGGATCGCGGCGTTGCTCGTGACCCTGGCCCGGTTCCCGCACGACGTGTGGCGCAAGGGCTGAGTCCAGGGTGTCCAGCGCTCTCGCCGCCGCGGGGCACCCGTCGGGACCCGCTCAGCCGACGCGCGCCGATGCCCGGTCGTCCTCGACCTCCGCGCGGATCACCGCGAGCGCGAACCCGCGCCGACCACGGGTCGTCCACACCGCGACGACCGACGTGACCGCGAGCACGAAGGCGAGGAACGCCGAGAACGGGACGTCCAGGGCGAGCAGTGCCGCCCACCCGCCGGAGCCGAGCGCCCAGCGCACCACGCGCCTCCCGGTCCCCGGTGTCGGGGTCGGACGCAGCCGGACGACGTGCTCGCCCAGGGTGCGGCCCGTCGCGAGCACGATCACGAGCTGGGCGAACGGGGCGACCAGGGCACCGGCGGTGATGAGCGTGTCGAGCACGGGGTCCCGGTCGTCCCGCCCGGAGATCGCCCACACCAGGGCGGTACCGACGCTCAACGTGCCGGACAGGAGCCAGATCGACAGCACGTCGGCGAGCATGCCCGAGAACCGGCGTGCGGCGGTGACCGGACGCGGGGCGCCCGCGTCGGTGTTCCGGCCGGAACCGGCCAGCACTCCCACGAGCGGGGCGAGGAGCGTGCCGAGCACGGCGCCCGTCGTGTTCGCGAGCAGGTCGTCGACGTCGAAGAGTCGGTACGAGCAGGGGTAGAGGAACCAGTCGCCGGTGAGCTGCGTCGTCTCGATGAGCAGGGAGGCCACGAACCCGACGCCGAGTCCGATGAGCAGGCCGACGAGCACGCGGTTCCGGGCGATGGCGTGCCGTGCGAGTGCTCCGAGGGGCACGAAGAGCAGGACGTTGAACAGGACCTGCGCGGACGCCGGGTTGGCGAGCAGTGATCGGGGGCCGGAGATGCCACCCTCCTTGGCCACGTCCCCGACGAACGCGAACGGCGTCAGCTGCGGCGAGGCCGCGTTCCGGCACATCGTCGCGACGTCGTCGGGCAGCGGCAGCAGCGTGTACGTGACGAGCGCGAGGGCGTACACGAGCGTGCCGAACGCGACGAGCGAGCGTCGGAACCCGAGCTGCCCGTGGCGGCGGTACTCCCACGCCGTCCACGGTACGAGCGCCCCGACGGCGAGGACGGTCCCGACGACGAACGCGATCACGCCTGGCAGCACGGTTCCCATGCGGTCGACGGTACTGACCTCGCGGGCGCACGGAACCGATGTCAACCGCTCGGAGGACCCGGGATCGACCCCACGTCGCACGGGGTCGCCACGCGCGGGGGACGATCCGCGGCCGGTGGGTGCGCAGGCTGGTGGCATGTCCGAACGCAACCGTCCCACCGTCCGTCTCCTGGCCGCCGCCGTCGTCGCGGGGTCCGTCGCCGTGCTCGCGACCGGGTGCAGCTTCGTCCAGCAGCAGACCGGCGACGCGTGGTCCGTGACCTACGAGGTCCGCGTCGACCAGCCGGGCGGCGCCTCGCTCAGCGACGTGCGGGTCGAGGGTGCCGATCGGCGCGGCGAAGCGCCCGAGGTCCACCGGCTCGGCGCCGAGCAGACCGCGGCCTCGGACGGCGAGGGGTCGCGCTGGGAGCACGATGCGATCGTCCTCGCCGGGCAGCGGGCGTCCGTGCGGGCGACCCCGGGCGGCGGCGCGACGGCGACGTGCCGGATCCTGCTCGACGGCGAGCGCGAGATCGCGCGCGAGACCTCGTCGCGGCCGGGCGACGAGGTGCGGTGCTCGGCCGACACCCCGCCCTTCGACTGACGGAGCGTCACGCCCGACCGGACGGCTCGTCGGCCCCGGGCAGCGGCTCCGCCGACGAACCGGCCCCGGGCAGCGGCTCCGCCAACGAGCCGGCCGACACCTCGCGCCCGAGCAACCGCCCCGCCGCCCGGAGCCCGGACAGCAGCGCGCCGTGCACCGTCGCGGGGTCGTCACCCCACGTCGCCTCACCAGCGAGCTGCACCCGGCCGCACGGGCTGCCGAGCAGGTCGTGGTCGTCCGGTGACGCCCCCACGTGCAGGTACGAGTACGACCCGCGCGCGAACGGGTCCGCCGCCCACCGGGTGATCCGCACGCCGTCCGGCTCCGGGACCGCGGACCCGAACATGCGGCGCAGCGCCTCGACCGCCTCGTCCACGACGAGGGCGTCGGGCAGCGACTCGATCCGCCGAGCGCCGGCACCGCCCACGAGCGCTGCGAGCAGCGGTTCGCCGGTCACCCGGGACATGTCGTACCAGGAGTGCCAGTCGACGCCGGCCGGACCCTGCTGCCGCACGACCCAGTCGTCACCCCAGAAGCGCTCCGGGAAGCGCAGGAAGACCTTGTCGTAGACGCCCATGCCGAGTCGCCCCATCGCGTCGAGGACGGCGGGGTCGAGCGGCGGCTCGAAGGTGATCGCGCCGGCCTGCAGGACACCGAGGGGGGCGGTGACGACGACGTCCGTGGCGGACACGGTGCTGCCGTCGGCCAGCCCGACGACCACGCCCGCGGACGACGAGCGGACCGATCCCACCACCGAGGACAGACGGACGTCGAGTCCGGCGGCGAGTGCGCGAGCGTACTGGCCGTACCCACCCGGGAACACGACCTCGTCGCCGGGGACGTGCTCCTCGTCGAGGCCGTGCGCGTCGAGCACGGTGACCGGGGCTCCGCAGAGGTCCTCCGACCGGTGCGCCGTGTACTCGCGGACCCGGGCGGCCCGGTCGCCCTGCCACCCCAGCGACCGCAGCGCGGTGTCGACGGCCGACGCGTACGTCGACGGCGGCGGAGCCTGTGCGACCACCGCGTCGAGGGCCGCGTCGACGGTGTGCAGGTCGGCGGCGAACGCCGCGGCCTGCTCCGCGGTCAGGGGGGCACCCGATGGGTCGTGCCACCCGATCGGCCGACCGTCGAACTGGAAGCTGCCGACCGTGAACTCGACGGTCTCGATCCCGAACGCCGAGGCGAGGGACCAGAGCGGGTTGCCGTCGATGCCGTGGATCCACGAGGCACCGAGGTCGATCGGCACGCCGAGCTCGTCGTCGGTCCAGGTGCGACCGCCGATCCGGTCCCGGGCTTCGAGCACGACGACCCGCTTCCCGCCCTGCACGAGGGCCCGTGCGGCGGCGAGCCCCGAGACCCCGGCGCCGACGACGACGACATCGGCGTCCATCAGTGTCCTCCGGTCAGGGGCGCCATCAGCCGTGCGGCGAGGCTCGGCCGTCCGGTCAGCGCTTCCTCGCGGTCGGCGAGGTCGGTCGCCACGAGTCCGGCGTTCGCCCCGAGGAAGCGCAGCGGTTCCGGCTCCCAGTCGGGCGAGCGGTGGTTCACCCACGGCAGGGCGGTCAGCGGCGAGGACACACCCCGCACCAGGTCGGCGAGGGTCCGCCCTGCGAGGTTCGTCGTCGACAGCCCGTCGCCCACGTAGCCGCCGGCGGTGCCGACGTGGCCGTCCCACGTGACCGAGGCGCACCAGTCGCGCGGGACGCCGAGCGGGCC
Organism: Curtobacterium sp. A7_M15; assembly: GCF_030705415.1. Classification (GTDB taxonomy): domain Bacteria; phylum Actinomycetota; class Actinomycetes; order Actinomycetales; family Microbacteriaceae; genus Curtobacterium. Next base: position 9,592 of record NZ_JAUZED010000015.1, read on the forward strand.
GCCCCACGTGTGCGTGATCGGCGCGTCCGCGACGGCGGGGAACAGGTCGACGAGTGCCTTCCGGAGGTGCTCGAACACGCGCGGCACCCGGTCGTACCCCGGCGTGATCGCGGACCCCCAGTGGTACCGTGCTCCCCGTCCGCCGAACGCGAGACGGTCGTCGGCGGTCCGCTGTCCGTACACGAGCAGGTGTCGGTAGTCCGAGAAGGTCTGGCCGTGCTCCAGACCGATGCGGTCCAACGCGGCGGCGGGCAGCGGGGCGGTCGCGATCATGAGCGAGTACAGCGGCAGGACCCGTCGCTTCGTCTGCTCGAGCTGCGCACCGTAGCCCTCGACGGCGATGACCACGGCGCCGGCCGTGACGGTCCCGCGCGACGTCACCACGTGCCCTGGACCCCACGACACGGCGGGCGTGTGCTCCGCGATCCGGACGCCCCGCGCCTCCAGGGCCGCCGCCAGGCCACGCACCAGCGCCGCGGGCTGCACCCGCGCGCAGTCGGGTGTCCACGCGACGCCGGCCGATCCGGCGGCATCGCCGGGGCCTGCGTCGCGGTACGTCATGTCGTCGCCCCACGCGGCCGAGGCGGCGACCTCGTCGCGGGCCGCGCGTTCCTGCACCGCGGAACGTGCGTAGAGCAGGGTGCCGCCCTTGACGTAGTCGCAGTCGACCTCGGCTTCGGACGCTGCACGCCCGACCTCGTCGACGGTGTCGCGCATGGCACGCCGCAGGGCGAGGGCCGCGTCGCGGCCGTGCTCGCGTGCGATCGCGTCGGCGGATCGCGGGAACAGCGCGGAGCACCAGCCGCCGTTGCGTCCGGAAGCGCCGAAGCCCGCGATCTCGCGTTCGACGACGACGACCTGGAGGCGCGGGTCGGCCTGGTGCAGGTACCACGCGGTCCAGAGACCGGTCAGTCCACCGCCGACGATGCAGACGTCCGCGGTGGTGTCGCCGTCGAGCGGCGGACGGGGCGTCAGATCGTCGCGACCGCTCGTGACGAGCGCGTCGAGCCAGAACGAGACGCCCCGGTAGCCCGACATCGTCAGATCTTCGTCCAGGCCTCGGACAGGACGCTCCGCAGGATCGACGTCATCTCGCGGAACTCGGGCTGACCGATGGTGAGCGGCGGCGCGAGCTGCACCACGGGGTCGCCGCGGTCGTCGGCACGGCAGTAGAGGCCCGCGTCGAACAGCGCCTTCGACAGGAACCCGCGCAGCAGGCGCTCCGACTCGGCGTCGTCGAACGTCGTCTTCGTCGCCTTGTCCTTCACGAGCTCGATGCCGTAGAAGTACCCGTCGCCGCGGACGTCGCCGACGATGGGCAGGTCGCGGAGCGTGTCGAGCTCGGCCCGGAAGAGCGGGGCGTTCTGCTGCACGTTCTGCAGCAGGCCCTCTTCCTCGAAGATGTCGAGGTTTTCCATCGCGACCGCCGCGGAGACGGGGTGTCCGCCGAACGTGTAGCCGTGGTAGAAGGTCGTGTCACCCGTCGAGAACGGCTCGAACAGCTTGTCGCTGATGATGGTCGCGCCGATCGGGGAGTACCCCGAGGTCATCGCCTTCGCGCACGTGATCATGTCCGGGACGAAGTCGTACGTGTCGCACGCGAACATGGTGCCGATGCGGCCGAACGCGCAGATGACCTCGTCCGAGACGAGGAGGACGTCGTACTCGTCGCAGATCTCGCGGACCCGCTGGAAGTACCCGGGCGGCGGGGTGAAGCAGCCGCCGGAGTTCTGCACCGGCTCGAGGAAGACGGCTGCGACGGTGTCCGGGCCCTCGAACTCGATCATCTCGCGGATGCGTTCGGCCGCCCAGACGCCGAACTCCTCCTCGCTCTCGCCGGCGAAGCCCATCTCGGCGGCGCGGTAGTAGTTCGTGTTCGGGACGCGGAAGCCACCGGGCGCGAGGGGCTCGAACATCTGCTTCATCGCCGGGATGCCCGTGATCGCGAGCGCTCCCTGCGGGGTGCCGTGGTAGGCCACCGCGCGGGAGATCACCTTGTGCTTCATCGGCTTGCCGCGGAGCTTCCAGTAGTACTTCGCGAGCTTGAACGCGGTCTCGACGGCCTCGCCGCCGCCGGTCGAGAAGAACACCTTGTTGAGGTCGCCGGGGGCGTGGTCGGCGAGCCGGTCCGCGAGCTCGATCGCGGCGGGGTGCGCGTACGACCAGATCGGGAAGAACGACAGGGTCTCCGCCTGCTTGGCGGCCATCTCGGCCAGGCGCTTCCGACCGTGCCCCGCGGCGACGACGAACAGGCCGGAGAGCCCGTCGATGTACTCCTTGCCGTGGCTGTCGTAGACGTGGTGCCCCTCGCCGCGGACCATGATCGGGACGTCGGCACCGGCCTGGTTCGCGCCGTGCCGGGCGAAGTGCATCCAGAGGTGGTCGCGTGACTTCTGCTGCAGCGCGGCGTCGTCGACCGGGGCGAACGGGTCGTAGGAGCCGAGACGGGTGGAGGGTCGTTCGGAGATGGTCATCGCGTTCCCCAGTCGTAGAGCTGTTTGCGGAGTTGCAGGTAGACGAAGGTCTCGGTGGCGGCCACGCCCGGGATCGCCCGGATCGTGCCGTTGAGCAGTTCGATGAGGCCGTCGTCGTCCTCGCAGACGACCTCCACCATGAGGTCGAAGCTCCCGGCGGTCATGACGAGGTAGTCGACCGCCGGGAGCCGTTCGAGTGCATCGGCGACGGTTCGGGTGTCGCCGCTGACCCGGATGCCGATCATCGCCTGGCGGTGGAACCCGAGCTGCATGGGATCCGTCACCGCGACGATCTGCATGACGCCGGTCTCGGTGAGCTTCTGCACCCGCTGACGGACCGCCGCCTCGCTGAGACCGACCGCCTTGCCGATCTCGCCGTACGGGCGGCGTCCGTCTGCCTGGAGTTGCTCGATGATCCGTTTCGAGGTCTCGTCGATCGGTCCCGGACGTCGTGGTGCTGCCGCCATGCCGGACAGCATGACAGCGCCCTCGGACAGAAAGCAAGGGATTCAGTTGTGAACTCCGTGTTTCACGACGATTTCCGTTGTTACGGTTCTCCACAACCTGCGGATCCGTCCTTCCGAACGGCCGCGTTCCGTGCCAGTATCGCCGCCATGCTGGAGACCACGAGGACGAGCGAGGTCCGGAACTTCATCGGCGGTGCCTCGGTCGAGGTGCGCGCCGACGCAGCCTTCGACCTCGTCGACCCCACCGACGAACACGTGTACGGCAGGTCCCCGGTGTCCAGCGCCGCGGACGTCGACGCGGCGTTCGCCGCCGCGAGCGACGCGTTCACGGCCTGGCGCCGGACCACCCCCGCCGAACGGCAGCTCGCGCTCTTCCGGATCGCCGACGCGATGGAGCAGCGGGCCGACGAGTTCGCCGACCTCGAGTCGCTCGACACCGGCAAGCCCCGTGCGACCCTCGTGCAGGACGAGATCCTGCTCTCCGTCGACCAGATCCGCTTCTTCGCCGGCGCGGCCCGCAACCTCGAGGGGCGGAGCGCCGGCGAGTACACGGCCGACCACACGTCGTTCGTGCGGCGCGAGCCGATCGGCGTCGTCGCCCAGGTCACCCCGTGGAACTACCCGCTCAACATGGCGGTGTGGAAGTTCGCGCCGGCGCTCGCCGCGGGCAACACGACGGTGCTCAAGCCGAGCGACACCACACCCCTGTCGACCCTGCTCCTCGCCGAGGTCGCCGCCGAGTTCCTGCCCCCGGGTGTCCTCAACGTCGTCGTGGGGGACCGGACCACCGGCGCCGCGATGATCGACCACCCCACGCCGCAGCTCGTGTCCATCACCGGCTCCGTCCGCGCCGGCATCGAGGTCGCGCGCGCTGCCGCCGGTGACCTCAAGCGCACGCACCTCGAGCTGGGCGGCAAGGCCCCGGTGATCGTGTTCGACGACGCCGACATCCCCGCCGCAGTGACCGGCATCGTCGCCGCCGGGTTCTTCAACGCCGGACAGGACTGCACCGCAGCCACGCGGCTGCTCGTCCAGGACGGCATCCACGACGAGTTCGTGGCGGCGCTCACCGAAGCAGCCAGGACTGACGCGCAGACCGGCCCGGACGCGGCGAGACCGTCCTTCGGCCCGGTGAACAACGCGAACCAGCTCGCCCAGGTCCGGTCGTTCATCGACACGCTCCCCGACCACGCGTCGATCGAGCTCGGCGGACACCGTGTCGGCGATCGGGGCTTCCACCACGAGGCCACGATCGTCTCCGGGCTCCGACAGGACGACCGCGCCGTGCAGCAGGAGATCTTCGGCCCGGTGCAGACCGTCCAGCGCTTCTCGACCGAGCAGCAGGCGCTCGCGTGGGCGAACGGCGTGGAGTACGGCCTGGCGAGTTCGGTGTGGACGACCGACCACGCGCGGGCGATGCGCTTCGCCCGCGACCTCGACTTCGGGTGCGTGTGGATCAACACCCACATCCCGATCGTCGCCGAGATGCCGCACGGGGGCTTCAAGCACTCGGGCTACGGCAAGGACCTGTCCCAGTACGGGTTCGACGACTACACCCGCATCAAGCACGTCATGTCCTACATCGGCTGAGACCGAACCCGACCCCACCCGAGCAGCGCGAGCAGCAGGAGGCATCATGGCAATGACCGGCACCTTCGCCGAATCCGGGGCCGATCTCCGGCTCGAGCAGATCACCAAGTCCTTCCCCGGCCACACCGCCGTCGACACCCTCGACCTGACCGTGCCGGCCGGTTCGTTCTTCGCCCTGCTCGGCCCGTCCGGGTGCGGCAAGACGACGACGCTGCGGCTCGTCGCCGGGCTCGAGGAACCGACGAGCGGCACGATCACGATCGGCGGCCGCGACGTCACCGACACGAAGCCGTACCAGCGGCCGGTCAACACCGTGTTCCAGAACTACGCGCTGTTCCCGCACATGAGCGTCCTCGAGAACGTGGCGTTCGGGCTGAAGCGTCGGCGCATCCCGGACCCGATGACGAAGGCGACCGAGGCGTTGCGGCTCGTCGAGCTCGAGGGATCCGCGTCGAAGCGTCCGGCACAGCTCTCCGGCGGCATGCAGCAGCGCGTCGCCCTCGCCCGCGCGATCGTGAACCGGCCGGCCCTGCTGCTCCTCGACGAACCGCTCGGCGCCCTCGACCTCAAGCTCCGACACCAGATGCAGTTCGAGCTGAAGTCGATCCAGGCCGAGGTCGGGCTGACCTTCCTGCACGTCACGCACGACCAGGAAGAGGCGATGACGATGGCCGACACGGTCGCCGTCATGAACGGCGGGCGGATCGAGCAGATGGGCAGCCCCCAGGAGCTCTACGAACTGCCCCGCACCGCGTTCGTCGCGAACTTCCTCGGACAGTCGAGCCTGCTCGAGGGCGAGGTCCGCGGCACCGACGGCCCGTTGCTCGTCGTCGCCACCGCGGCCGGCACCGTCGCCGTCCCGACCGACCGGGCCGTCTCGACGACCGGTCGCGTGGTGGTCGGTGTCCGTCCCGAGAAGCTCAAGATCCGCACCGCCGAGCCGGCACCGGAGGCCGGTCGCAACATCCTCGGTCCCGGCCGCGTGGTCGACGTGTCGTTCTCCGGCGTCAGCACCCAGTACCTCGTGGACGTGCCGGGAGCCGGCCGCGTCTCGGTCTTCGCACAGAACTCGAAGGGCGGGCCACGGATCGCCACCGGCACCGAGGTCTGGCTCACGTGGGGAGTCGACCACGGTTTCGGCCTGGAGGCGCACCCCGCGTCCGACGCGACCGTCACCGCCGGAGCCGACCCGCGCCTCCAGTCCGCGCCCGCCCCCGCGGGGGTCGTCGCGTGAGCACGCGACCGGACCTGGTGCGCGGACTGACTTCCGCACGCGTCAGCCGACGTGGCTTCCTGGCGGGCGGCGGGGCCGCCGCGGTGGCCGCCCTGCTCGCCGGCTGCAGCATCAAGGGATCCGCGGCGTCGCTCGCCGAGCACCCGGTGGACTGGGAGCGGTTCTGGAAGGACCAGAAGGCGACGAAGCAGCTCAACTTCGCGAACTGGCCGCTCTACATCGACTCCGACCACGGCAAGTCCGAGTCGCTCCAGCTCTTCGAACAGGCCACCGGCATCTCGGTCGACTACCAGGCGGTGATCCAGGACAACGCGACGTTCTACGCCACGGTCTCGCCGATCCTCCGCGCGCAGGGCGCCACCGGGTACGACCTCGTCGTGATGACGAACGGCTTCGAGCTGACCCAGATGATCAAGAACGGGTTCGTGTGCGAACTCGACCACTCGCGGCTGTCGAACTTCGCGAAGTACGCCGGCGACTCCGTGAAGGACCCGACCTACGACCCGGGGAACAAGCACTCGGTCGTGTGGCAGACGGGATTCACCGGGATCGCCTACAACCCGAAGTACATCGACCGCGAGATCACCTCGTTCCAGGACCTGCTCGACCCGGCGTTCCGCGGCCGCGTCGGACTGATGAGCGACAACACCGAGCTCGGCTCGCTCGGGCTGCTCGCGAACGGCATCGCCCCGGAGACCTCGACCCCCGCCGACTGGCGGACGGCGCAGGACTGGCTGCGGAAGCTGCGACCGAGCGTCACCGGGTTCTACGACCAGAGCTACATCAACAAGCTCGAGAACGGCGACACCTGGATCACCCAGGCGTGGTCCGGCGACGTGTTCCAGGCGCAGCAGTCGGGGTTCGAGCACCTGAAGTTCGTCACGCCCGAGGAAGGGCAGATGATGTGGCACGACAACCTCATGATCCCGCGGCAGGCGGCGAACCCGGTGTCCGCCCTCGAGTGGATGGACTTCTACTACACGCCGAAGATCGCCGGCATCGTCGAGGACTACGTCAACTACGTCTGCCCGGTGCCCGCCGCCGAGGACTACGTCCGGAACGAGCTCGACGACGCCACCGTGGCGGACAGCCCGCTGGTGTTCCCCTCGTCCGAGGTGCTCGACAAGTCGCACGAGTTCCGGGTGTTCGAGAACTACGACGAGTACTCGGAGTGGAACGGCATCTTCAACGCGGTGGTGCAGTCGTGAGCGCCGTCGGGACGGCCGGGGTCGCCGCTCTCGGGAGCGCCCCCGGTCGACGACGGCTGCGGGTGCCCTTCCTGCTCGCCGTCGTGGGCACCGCGTACCTGGCGGTGTTCTTCGTCATCCCCCTGGTGTCCGGACTCATCGTCTCCCTCATGTCCGGCAACCCGGACGACGGCTACACCTTCACGTGGAACTGGGGGATCTACGGCTCGCTGTTCATCGACCCGCAGGTGCCGTACCTCACGTTCCTCGGCCGGTCGCTCTGGTATGGCGTCGCGGCGACGGTCGTGACCATCATCGTCGGGTACCCGGTGGCGTACTTCATCGCGTTCCGGGTGTCCCCGCGGTGGAAGAACCCGCTGCTCATGCTCGTGTTCGTCAGCTTCCTCGTGTCGTTCGTCATCCGGACCGACATGTGGGCGTTCGTGCTCGCCTCGCAGGGGCCCGTCGTCACGGCCCTGCAGGCGATCGGCCTGGCCGGCAAGGACTTCCACATCCTCGGCACCGGCGGCGCGGTGATCTTCGGCAACGCGTACAACGACCTCGCGTTCATGGTGCTGCCGATCTACGCCGCGCTCGAGCGCATCGACCCGAGGCTCGGCGAGGCGGCGAACGACCTGTACGCCGGCAAGGTCCGGGCGTTCTGGCACACGACGTTGCCGCTGTCCCGGTCCGGCGTCTTCGCCGGCGTCCTGCTCGTCTTCATCGACAGCGTGGGCGACCCGGTGAACTCCGCGCTCCTCGGTGGCACGAACACGTACACCATCGGCCAGGCGATCCAGGACGCCTACTCCGGCAACCAGCAGTACAACGTCGCCGCGGCGCTCTCGACCGTGCTCATGGTCGTGCTCGGCATCATCCTGTTCATCTACGCCCGGGTCTCCGGCACCGACGACCTCGAGGACCTCGTATGACCGCCGTCGCACCCTCCCGTCAGGCCGCAGCACCGTCCGCGACCGAGACCGGTTCCACCACCGGGCGCTCCCGCCGTCGCGGGGTGAACCGCCGCGGGCCGTGGCTCGCGATCGTCTACTGGGTCACGATCGCGATCACCCTCGTGCCGATCGTCTACATGATCGCGTACTCGTTCAACGACGCCCCGACGAACCGGTTGTCGTTCGCGTGGAACGGGTTCACCACGTACTGGTACGCGAACCTCGTGAACGTCTCCGGACTCGGAGCGGCGTTCGTCACCTCGGTCGTCATCGCGTTCCTCGCCGCCGTCATCTCGGTCGCGATCGGGCTGCCGCTGGCCCTGGCACTCGAGCGCTACCGGTTCCCCGGACGCGGCGCCGTCAACGCCGTCGTGTTCGCGGACATCGCGGCACCGTCGATCGTCGTCGGGTCCGCGTCGCTGTCGTTCTTCTTGTCGATCGGACTCGGCACCGGGTTCCTGACGATCCTGATCACGCACGTGGCCTTCGACGTCGCCTACGTCGTCGTGGTGCTCCGGGCGCGGATCGCCGGGACGTCGCGGGCACTCGAAGAGGCGGCGGGGGACCTCGGCGCGACGCCGTTCCAGGCGTTCCGGCTCGTGACCCTGCCGTTGCTCGCGCCGGGCATGCTCGCGGCGGGGCTGCTCGCGCTGGCGATGTCGATCGACGACTACGTCATCACCTCGTTCGTCGCCGGACCCTCGGTCACGTTCCCGCTGTTCGTGTACGGCGCCGCCAAGGCCGGGATGCCGCCGCAGGTGCTGTGCTTCGGCACGCTGGTGTTCGCGGTGGGGCTGCTCGTGGCGCTGTTGAACGGGGCGTTGAACCGGCGGTTGGCGCGCACCCGCGGGTGAGGGAGCGTCCCGCACCGGTCTGCACCGTTGCGGGACGCCCTGTCTCAGCCCTTCCGCCACAGGTCGTGCAGGAGCCTGACCACGGTCACGAGCAAGCTCGCGATCCCCAGCCAGGGAACCTGACGCCTGGGCTTGGATCCGTCGTCATGCGACATCGATCCCACCTCCGGGTGTCGGCGCCGGCGGACACGAGGAGCGGGCCGGGACGGGCGTGCAGTGGGACCGCGGTCCCGCTACACTGAACCCGAGCGTTCAGACTCGGGGACGGTTCACGCCCGTCCCGGCTTTCCACTCGGAGAGCAACCCGAAGCCCATCACCGTTGCGCCGGTGGTGGGCTTCACGCTTGCCCTGGGGATGCAGTCCGGCTGTGCCACACCCCGTGCGACGAGCCTACGTGGTATTCCAGTATCAGTGAGGAGGCGCGACGGTGGACGTCATCGAGGTCGACGAGCGCGACAGCACGTGGGAAGACCCGCGCCCGCGCTTCCGCGTCTACGTCCAACGCCCGGACGGCGACGCGTTCGCGACGGAGACGACGGACCTGCTCGAGGCCGACGTCCTGGAGGCCATCGACTGGGCCCAGCGCCGCGCCGCCGAGCACGAGGGCGCCCTCTGGTCCGTCGCACTGGTCTCCGACGACCGCCGAGGGCTGCGCGGGCTCACCTGGCTCGTCGGCTCCGACGCGAACGACCCGCCCGAGGACGACCTCGACCTCGACCGGCGCGCGCGCATGCGTGCGCGCCGGTCCGATCCCGTCGTGGTCCCGACCTCGGACCGCGCACCCACCGACGACTGACCGACGACGACCGAACGTCGCCGACGGCGGACGGGAGGCGCGGTGTCAGCCTGCACCGGGCCTCCCGTCACGCGTGACCCGCGTCAGGCGGCGACGGTCGCGGCCTGCTCGCGGTCCGCGGCGGGGTCGTCGCGGAGCAGCCGGTCGGCGGTGCGCAGCGACAGCGCCATGATCGTGAGCGCCGGGTTCGCGATGAGGGAGCTCGGGAACACCGAGTTGTCCACGACCCACAGGTTCGGCACGTCCCACGACCGGCCGGCGGCGTCCACGACCGAGTTCCCGGCATCGGTCCCCATCCGGGCCGTCCCGACGGTGTGCGCCGTGCGGTCGAGGACGCGGACGTCCTTCCCACCAGCGGCTTCCACGATCGAGGTCATGGTCCGGATCGCGTGCCGGGTGATCGCGTCCTCGTTCGACCCGGGCGAGAACGTGACCCGCGCCTTCGGCATCCCGTTGGCGTCCAGCTCGTCGGTGAGCACGAGGCGGTTGTCGTCGTACGGCAAGCACTCCGCGTTGATGCCGACGCCGGCCATCCGCGGGTAGTCCTGCAGCGCGCGCACGAGGGCGGCGCCGCGCAGTCCACCGCCACGCACGAGCGAGGTCGTCAGTGTCAGCGGCTGCACGCCGAGGCTCTGGATGAGGTACCCGCCTGCGAAGTCGGCGTCCGCGGGTCGGATGAAGTCCTCCGTGATGATCGACGACGGGTACCCGCGGTAGGACCGCATCGACTCGTCGAAGGTCGCCCAGACCTGGGTGGCCCCGTGCGCGGTGAAGTTCCGACCGACCTGGCCGCTGCTGTTCGCGATCCCGGTGTGGAGCAGCAGGCGCGGGGTCTCGATGCCGCCGGCGGCCAGGACGAGCGTGCGACAGCGCTGCCGGTGGTCGCGGCCGCCCTGGCGGTAGACGACGGCCTCGACCCGGCCCCGGGCGTCGAGCTCGATGCCGTGCACGAACGCCTCGGCGCGGATCTCGGCCCCGAACGCGACGGCCGCGGGCAGGTACGTGGTGTCCATCGACACCTTCGACCCGTTCCGGCAGCCCTGGTGGCAGGACCCGCAGGAGATGCAGGCCTGGCGGAGTCCGTGGTGCTCCTGGTGGCGGTCCTCGGTGGTGAGGCCGACGGGGGCGTCCGTCGCCGTGATGCCCACGGCTGCGGCGCCGCGCATCATCATGTCCGACGAGGCGTTCCGGGGCGGCGGGCCCATGCGGTAGCGGCGTTCCGGGTCCCACGGGTAGTGCGCGGGTCCGGCGACCCCGACGTCGTGCTCGACCTGCTCGATCCAGCGGGTGAGCTCGGCGTGGTCGATCGGCCAGTCCTCGCCCTGCCCGGAGTCGGTGCGGAGCCGGATGTCGTGCTGGTTCGGCCGGGGTGTGAACGCGCCCCAGTGCAGGGTCGAGCCACCCACGCCGGTGCCGCTGTTGTTCGGCCCGAACGCCGTCGGGGAGCTCCCGCCCGAGATGCGCTCGTCCATCCAGTTGATGTCTCCCGGCGCCTCGACCTCGTCGGGCGTGTGGTCGCCGGGCTCGGTGTTCGGACCGGCCTCGAGCGCGACGACGCTCAGACCCTTGCGGGCGAGGGTCGCGAGCAGCGGTGCGCCGCCCGCTCCCGTGCCGACGACGACGACGTCGACGACCTCGTCCTCGCTGTGGTGGCGCTGGTGGTCGAGTCTCATCGTCCGGCTCCCGTCGGTTCCCATGCTTCGCGCTCGCCGGCCCCGAGGAGCAGGAAGCCCTGTTTGCGCAGGCCGTCGCCGCCGTTGGCGAAGCCGTCGTAGTCCACCGAGGCCATCGTCGCGGGGTGCGCCATCCACTGCTTGGCGAGGTCGACGCTGGCGTCCTCGAGCCACGCCTCCAGCTGCGACCGGTCGAGCCGACCCGTCGTCGGCGTGTACTCGCCCGCGGTGACCGCGTCGACGACCCCGGCGAGGTGCTCGTCGCCCTGCGCGGCCTCGCTGGCGAGTGCGTCGAGTCCGGCCCGGTAGGCGTCGAGGTCGGCGGGCAGGCCGTCCGGTCGCCAGCCGTCTCCGAGTCCGTCGGCGAGCTGGTCGTCCACGCGCAGCGCGAGGTCGAGGTGGCGGTCGCCCGGCTGGGGCACGACGACGCGGGCCAGTGCTCTGAGAGTGTCGAGCTGCGCAGGGGTGAGGGCACGCGGCTCGCGGTCCGGGGCGTCGGGGAGCGCTCGGACCGCGAGGATGCCACGGGTCCGTGCGCTCACGCGGGGCGAGGCGATCACCCGGGCGGTCTCGGCGGGGACGAGCGGACCGTGGTCGACCCGCCGACGCCAGAAGTCCCGGATGCGGTCGGCGACGGCGTCCGGCTGCTCCCTCGGCAGCAGGTGCGCGGCGCCCGGCACCACGTCGAACTCGCCCGCGGTCCAGTGCGGCAGGTTCAGCTCGCGCTGGGCGTCCGGACCGAGGTCGCCGTCCTCGGCGCCCGCCAGCACGAGGGCGGGGACCGGGTTCGGCGCGAAGTCGGTCGACCAGTCCTCGCGGCTGCCGCGGACGAGCCAGTCGGTCCAGGCCTGGGGGACGGCGCGCTCGACGTCGTGCACGGCGGTCGCGTGGGGCTCCGGAGCGAGGCGCGACGCCGTGTTCGCGTCGACGAACGCCTCGGCCTCGTCCGGCCCGATCTCACCGTCGGCCGCCCAGTCGAGCATGCTCCGGCGGCGGTCCTCGTCCATCGGCTCCGGCGAGAGCGGCGACGCGGCGAGCAGGACCACGGCGCGCAGACCGAACAGGCCGTTGCTGCCGTCGACGGTGCGCGAGGCGACGACCGACGCCACCTTCCCGCCCATCGAGTGTCCGATCAGCGCCCACTCGGTGGCACCGCTCCGGCCGATCGCACGTTCGACGAGCACCACCATCTCCTCGACGGTGGTGCCGGTCACGGCCGTGCTGGTGCCGAAGCCGGGCAGGTCGATCCCGATCAGGTCGAGGGTCCCGGCGAGCCGGGTGCGCAGCCCGACGAACTCCTCGGAACTCGATCCGAGGGCGTGCAGGCAGAACACGGTGGTGGACATCCTTCGTTCCTACGTGCCGTCGCGCCGCTGCTCACAGCACCGCTGTACCCCGTGTTTCGAACATGCGAAGATCGGCGGCGGACCGAGCGGAACCGATGGTGCCGGCGATAGGTTCCAGCCATGAGTGCAGAGCTGACGCTCGGCGCCGAGGAAGAACTGCACCTCATCGACCTCGATTCCGGACGACTTTCCGCGAAGGCCCCGCGCCTTCTGCCCAAACTGCCCGCCGACCGGTTCGGCGCTGAACTCCAGCGCACGACCATCGAGACGAACACGCCCGTGGTGCGCACGCTCGACGACCTGCGACGGGTGATCGTCGACCTGCGCAGCGAGCTGCGTGCCGCGATCGCCCCCGCCGGGGTCACGATCGCGGCCGCCGGCACCGCGCCGCGGTCGGAGTACGCCGACTTCGAGCTGACCTCGGGTGGGCGGTACGGCCGCATGCAGGAGCAGTACCGCATGCTCGTCGACGAGCAGCTCATCTGCGGGCTGCAGGTGCACGTCGGCGTGAGCGACCGCGACCTGGCGGTGCAGATCGCCCAGCGGGTGGCCCCGGCGCTGCCGGTGCTGCTGGCGCTCAGTGCGTCGAGTCCGTTCTGGAACGGGCAGGACACCGGGTACTCGTCGTTCCGCAGCATCATCTGGCAGCGCTGGCCCTCGGCGGGGAGCTTCGGGCGTGTCCGGGACGCGGCCGAGTACGACGCGATGCTCGACGACCTCATCGCGTCCGGTGTGATCGCCGACAAGAAGATGGCGTACTTCGACGTGCGGCCGTCCTCGCACGCCCCGACGCTCGAGCTCCGGGTGTGCGACGCGACGCCGATCGTGGACGACGCCGTGCTCATCGCCGGGTTGTTCCGCGCCGCCGTGCGCAAGGCCGAGAAGACGGTCGAGGCCGGGGCCGAGTGGCGCCCGCGCAGCGAACCCCTGCACCGTGCGGCGATGTGGCAGGCGGCCCGGGGTGGCCTGACCGGAGAGCTGCTCGGTCTCGGCCAGCACCCGGAGCGGCTGCCCGCCGAGACCGCCGTCCGGCAGCTCGTCTCCCGGCTGCGTCCAGAGCTCGAGGAGCTCGGGGACTGGGGCACGGTGTCCGAGCTCGTCGAGGACACCCTCGCCCGGGGCAACTCCACGGACCGGCAGCGCACCGCGTACGCCGAGCGCGGCGAGCTCGACGACGTCGTGGCGTCGGTCGTGAAGGACACCACGGGCACACCCTCCGGCAGTGCCGAGCAACCGACCGTGACGCTGCCGTCGTACCGCGTGCGCGCCGGTGACGAGGCCGTCGGTCCGGGTGCGCGGCCGCGCCCGGCGTTCCGCGACCTCGCGGTCTTCTTCCGCGGGTGGGATGCCGAGACCACCATCGACCGCTGCGCCGCCCGCGACGCCTGGACCCGCGAGCACGAGGTCGGCTTCGTGGTCGACGGCGGCGTCCAGGCGTTCGGCTGCGACCTCGTGCCCCGGACCGTCAGCGCCTACGAGTGGAGCCAGCTCGCCGCCGGCCTCGGGCAGCGCGCCCGTGCGATCGAGCTGTTCCTCCGCGACGCCTACGGTCCCCGGCGGATCGTGGCGGACGGTGCGATGGACGAGAGCCAGTTCGTGGGCGCCGACGGCTGGGACCCGGCGGCGACCCGGCTGCCCGAGGACGCCGTGCGGGCGTCGGTGATGGGCTTCGACCTGGTCCGGAACGAGTTCGGCGGGTGGCGCGTCCTCGAGGACAACGTGCGGTCGCCCTCCGGTGTCGCCTACGGCATCGCGCTCCGCGAGCTCATGGACGAGGTGGTGCCGGACGCCCCGCGGCCGGAGCACCTGCTCGACCCGCACGGCGTGGTCGACCGCCTGCGTGACACGCTCCGCGCCAACGCGACCGCCGTGACCGGTGAACCGGAGCCGGTGATCGCGCTGGTCAGCGACGGCCCCGCCGCCGGCGCGTGGTTCGAGCACCGCAGGCTGGCCGACGGAGCCGGGTTGCGCCTCCTGGCAGGCTCGGACCTGGACGTCCGTGACGGACGCGTGGTCGACGCGCGGACGGGTGCGGTGCTGCACGGCCTGTACCTGCGGATCGACCGCGACGTCAGCGCGCTCCGCGCGGAGCACGCACCCGACCTCGGCGCGCGCATCCTCGACGTCGCCGCGGCCGGTGGCGTGCACCTCGCGAACGCGCCGGGCAACGCGCTCGTCGACGACAAGGCGATGTACGTCACGGTTCCGGACCTCATCTGGTACTACCTCGACGAGAAGCCGCTGCTCGACTCCGTCCCGACGTACCGCACCAGCATCGAGGGCGAACGGCTCTCGGTGCTCGACCGCGTCGGGGAGCTCGTGACGAAACCCGTCGACGGCGAGGGTGGCCGGGACGTCCTGATCGGCCCGACCGCGAGCGCTCCGGAGGTCGCCGAACGACGCCGGGCGATCGCGGCGGAACCCGACCGCTGGGTCGGGCAGGAGGTCGTGCAGCTGTCGTCCCACCCGACCATCGGACCGGCCGGCCTCGACCCGAGGCACGTCGACCTCCGGGCCTTCGTGTACGTCACCGGCACGGGCCCCGACGACGCCCACCTCGCCGACGTCGCGCTGACGCGGGTGGCGCCGGAGGGCAGCATGGTCGTGAACTCCTCGCGGGGCGGCGGAGCCAAGGACACCTGGATCACCGGAACGACAGGGGAGCGCTGATGTGCGGACTCGCGGGAGAACTCCGGTTCGACGGGACGGCGCCCGACGTCGCCGCCGTGGCGCGGATGACCGGCTGCCTGGTGCACCGCGGCCCCGACGGCGACGGGCTCTGGGCACGCGGCCCGGTCGCGCTCGGGCACCGGCGGCTGTCGATCGTCGACCTGTCCACCGCCGGGGCGCAGCCGATGGTGGCCCCACGCGCCGGGTTGACGATCGCCTACAACGGCATGGTCTACAACTACCGGCAACTCCGCGACGAGTTGCGCGGCAAGGGCCACGAGTTCTTCTCGACCTCGGACACCGAGGTCATCGTCGCGGCCTACGCCGAGTGGGGCACGCGGTTCGTCGACCACCTGGTCGGGATGTTCGCCATCGCGATCTGGGAGCACGCGAGCGGTCGACTCGTGCTCGCCCGCGACCGGCTCGGCATCAAGCCGCTCTACGTCGCGCGGGTCGCCGGCGGGGTGCGGTTCGCGAGCTCCCTGCCGGCGATCCTCGCGGGGAACGGCAGCGGCGGCAGCGTCGACACGGGCATCGATCCCGTCGCCTTCGCGTCTTACATGACCTTCCACTCGATCGTGCCGGCCCCGCGGACGATCCTCTCCGGCGTCGGCAAGCTGCCGCCCGCGACCGTCCGGGTGATCGAGCCGGACGGCACCGAGCGCGACGAGACGTACTGGGCGCCCCGCTTCGAGCGCGACCCGGACAAGGCCGCCTGGACCGACGAGGACTGGCAGGAGGCCTTCACCGCGAAGCTCCGCACCGCCGTCGAGCGTCGCATGGTCGCGGACGTCCCGGTCGGCGTGCTGCTCTCCGGCGGGATCGACTCCTCGCTGGTCGTCGCACTGCTCGCCGAGGCCGGCCAGCAGGACCTCGCCACCTTCAGCATCGGGTTCGAGTCGGCGGGCGGGGAGTCCGGCGACGAGTTCGAGTACTCCGACGAGGTCGCCCGGCACTTCGGCACCGACCACCACCGCATCCGCATCCCCTCGTCACGGCTGCTCGACGGCATCGACGGCGCGATCGGGGCGATGAGCGAACCGATGGTGAGCCACGACTGCGTCGCGTTCTACCTGCTCTCGCAGGAAGTGTCGCAGCACGTCAAGGTCGTGCAGTCCGGCCAGGGCGCGGACGAGGTGCTCGGCGGCTACAGCTGGTACCCGCCGCTCGCGTCCGTTCCGCGGGACCAGGCCGCCGAGGTCTACCGCTCGGTGTTCATGGACCGCCGGTGGCCGGCGCTCCAGGCGCTGCTCGGGGAGCGGTGGCGGAGCGACGACGACACCCCGTCGGCGTTCGTCGACGCCTCGTTCGCCGTTCCGGGGGCGGAGACCAGCGTCGACGCCGCGCTCCGCAGCGACACGATGACGATGCTCGTCGACGACCCGGTGAAGCGCGTCGACAACATGACGATGGCGTGGGGGCTCGAGGCGCGCGTGCCGTTCCTCGACCACGAGTTCGTCGAGTTCGCGGGCGCGATCCCGCCCGAGCTCAAGCTCGCCGACGGCGGCAAGGGCGTCATGAAGCGCGCCGCCCGCGGCATCGTCCCCGACGCCGTCATCGACCGGACGAAGGGGTACTTCCCGGTGCCGGCGATCCGACAGCTCGAGGGCCCGTACCTGGAGCGCGTCCGGCAGGCGCTGCACGCACCCGAAGCCCGTGAGCGGGGGCTGTTCGACCCGGGTACGGTCGAGCGGATGCTCCAGGACCCGAACAGCACGCGGACCGAGATCGGCGCGAACGCGCTCTGGCAGCTCGGCCTGATCGAGATGTGGCTGCAGCAGCAGGGGGTGCGGTGAGCGCGCGGATGCCGGGAGGCGCGACGCACCTCGCATCGTCGGCCACCGCCCGGCAGGCGGCCGACCTGGGCGAGCGCCTCGTCGCGGCCTGGGGATCGTGGGGCCCCACCATGACACGGAACGCCCGCCGTGTCGCGTTCGTCAGCGACCGGCACGGCAGCCCCGAGGTCTTCGTGCAGGACGTCGTCGTCGACGCCGAGGCACCCGACCCCGTACGCATCCGACTGACCGACGACCCCGTGATCCGCGTGACGTGGTCGTCCGACGGGGAGTGGCTCGCCGTCGCCATCGCGACCGACGGCGGCGTGAAGCAGCAGGTCTGGGTCGTCCGACCGGACGGCAGCGACGCCGCGCAGATCGCCGGGTCGAGGTGGCAGCACGCCGAGCTGGGACCGTGGAGCCGCAGCGGTCACCGCGTGGTCATCACCCTGCCGTCGACCGAGGCCGAGCAGCCGGCTCGGTCGTACCTCGTCGACCCCGTGTCGGGCGACCGCGACGACCTCGCGGTGGGCGAGCTCATCCACGTCCTCGACCTCAGCGTCGAGGAGCGACTGGTCGTGCTCCGGGACGGCCAGCGCGGGCACGAGTTCGTGGTGGTCGTCGACCGGCTCACCGACGAGAGCCACGCGCTCTTCAGCGACGAACCGGACAGCTCCGCCGAGATCGCGTTCCTGCGCCCGGCGCCCGCCAGCGAGACCAGTCCCCTCGTCGCCTACGTCGCCACCGAGGACGGTCTGCCCCGCCGCGGGCTCGTGGCCCAGCCGGTCGGCCCGCACGGCTGGCGCGGGGAACCCCGCCGGATCCTCGCCCGCGACGACGCCGAACTCGAGTACCTCGACGCCGACGACGCCGGCCGGACCCTGCTGCTCGTCTGGAACGTCGACGGTCGGAGCGAACTCGACCTCCTCAACACGCACGACGCCTCGCGGACACCCGTGCCGGACCTGCCCGGGCACGTCGTCACCGACCCGGTGCTCAGCCGCGACGGCCGGAGCGTGCTCCTCGCCGTCGAGGGACCGCTCCGGCCGCGGGAGCTCTGGCGGCTCGACACGAACGCGCTGACGTGGAGCCGGGTGACCGGCGTCCCCGAGCTCCCCGACGTGCCACTGGTCGAGCCGACGCTCGAGCGCTTCGCGGCGCGTGACGGACTGGAAATCACCGGCTGGCTGTACCGGGCGGTGGAGCCGGCCGCGTCGTCGACCGGCGGCGATCCCGGAGCCGGGGCCGTTCCTCCCGAACCGCGCCGAGCGCTCGTCCACCTGCACGGCGGACCGGAGTCGCAGGAGCGGCCCACGTTCTCGCCGCAGCACCAGGCGCTCGCCTCCGCGGGGATCACCGTGTTCGCGCCGAACATCCGCGGGTCCAGCGGGTACGGACGCGACTTCGTGCACGCCGACGACCTCGGGCTGCGCTGGAACGCACTCTCCGACGTGGTGGACTGCGCGCGCTTCCTGGTGTCGAACGGGTACGCGGACCGGTCCCGGGTCGCGGTCGAGGGCCGCTCCTACGGCGGGTACGCGACGCTCGCGTCCCTGGCGTTCACGCCGGACGTCTTCGCTGCCGGCGTCGCCGTCTGCGGCATGAGCGACTTCGCGACGTTCTACCGGGACACCGAGCCGTGGATCGCCGCAGCGGCCGCGACGAAGTACGGGCACCCCGTCGACGACGCCGCGCTGCTCGACTCGCTGTCGCCGATGCGGGCGATCGACGACGTCACCGCGCCGCTGCTCGTCGTGCACGGCGAGCTCGACACGAACGTCCCGATCGGTGAGGCGCACCAGGTCGTCGAGGCGCTGACGGCGAGGTCGCACGACGTGGAGTACCTCGAGCTCGCGGGCGAGGGGCACGAGTACCGCCGCGCTGCCTCGCGTGCGGAGCTCGTGCGGCGGATGGTGGCGTTCGTGACGGAGCATCTGGCGTAACGCCGCGCGCTCGGCGGCGCGCGACGTGGGAGGGGCGCTCGCCGCGTCACGCGGTGCAACGATGCACGACCGGCGCCCGAGGCGTCGCAGGATGGACCCATGACGACCGATGCCCCGACGTCCGACCTGCTCCGCCCCGGCGACGTCCTGCTCACCGCCGCGGCGGACGCGACGTCCGTCGTCGACCACGCGCGCAACACCTACGCGGCCGCCGTCGTCGCGGACACCCACGGCTGGGCGGACGGGGATCGCCGTCGACTCGAGGACCTCGGCTTCCGCGGCGGCGACCCCCGTGGTGCGGCGTTGCGGACGCTCGACCTCACGATCGCCGACGACGGCACGCCCACCCGACTGCTCGACAACCCGGCGCTCGCGTCCCTGAACGGCGAGCACGCCCGGTTCGCCGACCGGCGGGGTGACGTCGCCCGCTACCTGCCCGACGTGTCGGTCTGGACCGGGATCCCGGAGCGACCGACGGCCGCCGACTGGGAGGACGTCCGAGCGCTCCTCGGCCCGGGAGCGGTGTTCGGCGTCGGCGCG
The DNA here is from genome assembly GCF_030705415.1 of Curtobacterium sp. A7_M15. Lineage (GTDB taxonomy): Bacteria > Actinomycetota > Actinomycetes > Actinomycetales > Microbacteriaceae > Curtobacterium. Next base: position 29,095 of record NZ_JAUZED010000015.1, read on the forward strand.
TCGGCCGTCGCACCGCCCGGCTGGCCGGCCGTCGAGGGCTCCGGGGGAGTCCAGCTCACCGGCGAGGCCATCGAGGGGGCTCCCGACCCCGAGGCCGTCGAACTCACCCCGGACGACGTGCCCGAGATCCTCGAGCTCATCGCTCGCACGAAGCCGGGGCCCTTCCTGCCCCGCACGATCGAGCTCGGACGGTACGTCGGCATCCGTCGCGAGGGCCGCCTCATCGCGATGGCCGGTGAGCGCCTGCACCCGCCGGGCTGGACCGAGATCAGTGCGGTGTGCACGGACGAGGGCTTCCGCGGTCAGGGGCTCGGACGGCGCCTGGTGCTCGACGTCGCGTACGGCATCCGGGCGCGGGGCGAGACGCCGCTCATGCACGCGGCCGCCGGCAACACCGGGGCGATCTCGCTGTACCGGCACCTCGGCTTCCGGTTGCGGGACCGTGGTGCGCCGCGGTTCCTGCGGGTGCCCTGACCGCTGTCGCGGTGCCCTGACCGCTGTCGCGGTGTCGGACGGGAGGCGCGGTGAGGGCCCGCCACGTGCCTCCCGTCCGGCGCGGTGCGCGTCGGTCAGCCGACCTTCTTCCAGGTGCCGCAACCGCTGGACTCGAAGCCCACGGCGTTCTTCGGGATCGTCACCGTGACGGTCGCCCGCGAGTCGCGGTAGTCGTTCGCGATGATCGAGTCGATGTCTCCGTCCGCTGCCGAGTACGTCGCCCAGTAGCAGCCCGCCGGAGCCGACGTCCGCCACGTGGTGCCCGCGCTGATCTGCGGGCCGACGACGTAGACGCCGTCCGAGGAGATGTTCGCGAGCTTCGGGCCGGCCGAACCGACCGGGTACCAAGCACCGCAGTCGTCGAGCTCCACGTACTTGTCGGAGCTGGAGATCGTCATGAGTCGCTGGCCCGAGCCGAGGTCGTTCGCCCGGATGTCCTCGAAGCGGCCCTGCGCGCTGCTCAGGCGTGCCCAGTAGCAGAGCTGGCTCGTCTTCGTCGTCGAGTAGTACGTGCCGGCCTTCACCTGGGTGCCGACGCGGTACGTGCCGTCGCCGGAGAACGCGACCGCGGCCTTCGAGATCGCCGCCGTGGCCGCGCTGCGAGCGGCTCCGTCGGTGTAGCCGTTCTTCGACACGATCACCCGCGAGGAGATCTTCGCGCCGACGTCGTAGTAGCCCAGACGGTAGGTCCGACCGGTCATGCTCGGGACGACCGTGCCGTTGCGGGACCACTCGTACCGGTACGTCAGGCCGGAGGTGTTCCAGGAGCCCTGCGACGTCGTCAGGACGCTCCCGCTCCGCGTGATGCCGACGACCGCCGGGTTCTTCGTCGCGCGCGGAGCGTCACCGCGGGCGACGATCCCGACGTACTTGTTGCGCGTGGTCGTCTCGTACCCGGACCGCGATCCGGTGATCGAGACGGTGAGCTTGTGACCGCGGTCGGACACGGTCGGGGTGTAGCGGGTCTTGTACGCGCCGCCGATCGCGACGCCGTCCCGGTACCAGCGGTAGTCGACCGTCGTCGGAGCGGGCTTCCAGGACGGCGCGGCGACCGTGAGCGACCCGCCGACCTTCAGCGTGCCGGTGACCGTCGGGGCCGTCGTGGTGAACGACCGCAGGGCCTGGGTCGTCGGCGGGGCGCTGGGTTCGGTCGTGTCGGCGGGCGCGTCGGACGGCGTTGCGCCCGCGGGCGTCGTGTTGGCCGGCGCCGTGATCGCTGCCGGGGCGGTCGCGGCCGTCGTGGGCGTCGCTGCCGGGTTGTCCGTGGTGGTCGCCGTCGCGGTCGTGGACGGCGCGGTCGGGCTGGCCGCCGGAGCTGCGGTCGCCGGAGCTGCGGTCGCCGGGGTGGCGGCGAGCAGGGTGGCGGCGGTGACGGCCAGGGCAGCCAGGGGCAGGACGAGCTGCCTCGGTCGTCCGGGGGCGCGTTCGGGTCGTGCCATCGTGGTGGTTCCGTTCTGGATTCGTGTGCGGCGGATCGCCGGTACCGAGAATAGAAGAGCGTCGCTCAGGTCATGCGCGGCCAGTTCGGGGGGTTGACCGTCCCCTCGGGGGGTCCGCACACTGACTGCTCCGGCAGGGGGCTGCCGGGACAGGGGACCAGGAGGCTCAGGGAACGTGCGGATGTCCACGGTGACCGCAGGAGCGGTCGTGTTCGGGGTCGCGCTCGCCGCGGTCGTCACCACGTCGATCGGCATCGAGCGCGCCGACGCGGCGCCGTCCTGCCGCGGAGATCGGATACCGGTGTCGGCGCTCGCGACGGGTTGCGTCGTCTCGTCCGGCACCGTGGTGCTGCCCGACGGCCGGCAGTTCCGGGTGCCGCCGGTCGGGACGACGGTGTCCGCGATGTCGGTCGGTGCTGCGGGCGGCGTCGACGAGGGGGACGTGTCGGTGACCAACACCGGCCGCTCGGGCATCGCGGTGCTCGCGCACGAGGAGTGGTCCGGTGCGCCGGCAGCCATCCGGCAGGAGCGCGCCGCCCTCGCGCACCGGACGCTGCCCGGCGGCTCGGGGCTGCGTGCCGCCGGCGGTGCGGCTTCGTCGTCGGCAGCCACGAGCAAGGTGTCCAGCTGCTCGGCGACGGCGTACTCGAAGCTCGGCTTCCGCTGGGCAGACACCGTCGAGTGGAGTTACAACCCGAACAACCAGAAGGTCTCCGGCGCAGCGGCCATCGGTGCGGGCTCCGATGCCTGGACCGGGACGACCTCGGCGTGCGGCCGGACCGTCCGGTCGACGGCGGACGACTCGTACCTCGGCAGCCGCAAGCAGGCCATGGGGGTCACGGCGACCGGGGGCTGCGGCGCGTCCGACGGCTCGAACATGGTCGGGTGGGGCTCGCTGCGGTCGGGGACCCTCGCGGTCACCTGTGTCTGGTCGCGGTCCGGAGTGGCGGTGGAGACGGACCAGCGGTACTCGACGTCGGTCGACTGGTCCGCCGCATCGACCTGCTCCGGCAAGCGCTTCGACCTGCGCGGCGTGGCCACGCACGAGTGGGGGCACGCCTACGGCCTGGGACACACCGCGTCGACCAGCGGCCTCGTGATGAAGCCGGCGTCGACGACGTGCGAGACCGGTCAGCGCACCCTCGGCCTCGGCGACCTCATCGGCATCGACGCGCTGTACTGACCCCGGCGGCCGTCATCGGTCATCCTGGATTCTCTAGGATCGATGCATGGCGACCACGATGCCGGGCTTCGGGACCGAGCGCATCACCCAGCTCGGGCTGCGCGACCGCGTCTACGACCGGGTGCTCGAGGTCCTGATGGGGCACGACGTCGAGCCGGGCATGCGCCTGTCGATCGACGGACTCGCCCGGTCCCTGGGGGTCTCGCCGACCCCCGTGCGTGAGGCGCTCGTCCAGCTCGAACGCACCGGCCTCGTCACGCGCGAGGCCAACAAGGGGTACCGGGTGTCCCCGCCGCTCGCCGGTGACCAGCTCGAGGCCCTGTTCGACGCTCGACTCATCGTGGAGTCGGGGGCCGTCGAGCTCGCTGCACGCGGTGACGTCGCCGCACTGCGGACACGACTGGCGACGGCGCTCGCCGAGCAGGCGGCCGTTGCCGAGGAGATCGCCGCGACCGGTGCGGGTACGGCGTCCGAGGAGCTGATGGCGCGGTTCTTCCGGGCCGACTGGCAGTTCCACCAGGTCGTCTTCGACGCGACCCGGAACCCGTTCCTCGAGGAGATGTCCGAGATCATCACCACCCGTGTCCACCGGATGCGGCAGATCGTCGAGGGTGGTGGAGACGACACCGACCGTGCCGTCCAGGAGCACCGTGCCGTCCTCGACGCACTGGCCGAGGACCCCGCGTCGGCGGTCGCGGCGATGCGGCACCACATCGACGCCGTCCGGCTGCGGTCGCGAGCGGACGCGTCGCACTCCGTCTGACGTCCCCGACGCGCGGACGCCCGTCCCGAGGTTCGGGTCAACGGGACGGGCGTCCTGATCCCCGCGTGCCCGTCTCCTTCGGAGCCCCCGGACGGGGGGTTTGGCCGGCGCGGTTGCGAATCTGCAGAAGCGGAGTATCTTTCCTATAGGAAAGAGGTTCACCGACGAACCCCCACATGCGAAGGAGCATCCCGTGAGCACACCGCAGGACTGGGTCGACCAAGACTGGGACTCCAGCAGCTGGACGGCGGACACCTGGCCGATCGCGACGTGTCTGCACGGGTTCCCTCCGGTGACGCGCGACGGCGTCGCCTTCCACGACGCGGACCCGGCCGTCTGGGACGACGTGTTCGCCCAGATCGAGGCCGTCGGCTTCTCGCTCGCCGAGCTCGCCGACAGCCACATCCGGCCCGCCGACCTCGAACGGTCCCGCCGGGACGAGCTGTTCGCGATCGCGAAGGCACACGGCGTGGGGATCCCGTCGGTGCACCTCCAGCGCAAGAGCGTCGTGCAGCCCGGGCACGAGGAGGACAACCTCGCCTACGCCCACCGCACCATCGACGCGGCGGCCGAGTGGGGCATGCAGGTGTTCTCGACGGGGCTGCACCAGCCGTTCAACGAGGCCCAGCGGAAGGCGCTCTGGTTCTGGACCGCACAGGGACCGAAGGACCCGGACGACCCCGAGGTGCGTGCCGCCGCGGTGTCCCGTCTGCGCGAGCTCGGCGAGCACGCCGCGAGCGTCGGACTGCCGATGGCACTGGAGCTGTACGAGGACACGTACCTCGGCACGGCGGACAGCGCCGTGCGCCTGGTCGAGGAGATCGGCCTCGACAACGTCGGGCTGAACGCCGACGTCGCGAACCTCATCCGTCTGCACCGTCCGGTCGAGGACTGGAAGGAGCTGTTCGCCAAGACCCTGCCGTACACGAACTACCTGCACGTGAAGAACTACACGCGCGACGAGGCCGGCGACGGCAGCTGGGCGACGAGCGCGCCGAGCACCATGGAGGCCGGACTCATCAACTACCGGCACGTCCTCCGCGACGCCGTCGCCGACGGGTTCCGCGGGATCGTCATGACCGAGCAGTACGGCGGGGACAGCCTCGGCGTCTGCGCCACCAACCAGCAGTACATCCGTTCCGTCCTCGCCACCTCGGTGGTCGGGGCGACGAAGCAAGGAGTCACCCGATGAGCACCCTCGACATCGCCGTCGTCGGATCCGGCTACATGGGCGGGGGGATCGCCCAGGTCCTCGCCCTCGCCGGTCACACAGTCCGGATCGCCGACGTCTCGGCCGAGATCGCCGCGTCCAACCGGGACCGGCTCATCGCCGAGACGGAGCAGTTCGTGGCGGACGGGCTCTTCCCCGCGGACGCCGTGTCGCGCGTGGACGCCCACCTCAGCGCCGCCGCGTCCATCGAGGAGGCGGTCGCGACGGCCGACTTCATCGAGGAGGCCGTCCCGGAGAAGCTCGAGATCAAGCACGCGACGCTCCGCCGCATCAGCGAGGCCGCCCGCCCCGACGCGATCATCGGCTCGAACACCTCGACGATCCTCATCGAGTCGCTGGCCGAAGCGGTCGTCGGTCCGGAGCGCTTCCTCGGCGTGCACTTCTCGAACCCCGCGCCCTTCATCCCGGGCGTGGAGCTCATCCCGCACCCGACGACGAACGAGCACGCGATCGCGGTCGGCGAGACCGTGGTCGCCGCGACCGGCAAGCAGTCGGCTCGGGTGAAGGACTCGACCGGGTTCGTGCTCAACCGACTGCAGTACGCCCTGTTCGAGGAGGCGACGAAGATCGCCGACGAGGGCATCGCCACTCCCGACGACATCGACACGATCGTGCGGACGACCTTCGGGTTCCGGCTGCCGTTCTTCGGTCCGTTCGCGATCGCCGACATGGCCGGCCTCGACGTGTACGCGTTCTGCTTCGAGTCGCTGCAGACCCGGTGGCCCGAGCGCTTCGCCACCCCGCCGTCCCTGCAGCAGCACGTCGACGCCGGCGAGCTCGGCACGAAGTCCGGCGCCGGGTACCTCGACGTGCCCGCCGACCGCACCCCGGAGCTCGTCGCCTACCGCAACAAGGCCTACGTCGCCATGCAGAAGCTCCTCGACGAGCTCGGCCCGGCCCCGATCCACTGAGGACACGACGATGCGCAACGACGAGCAGACCGCCGTCCTGACCGGAGCCGCCTCCCCGCGCGGGATCGGTCGGGCCACCGCCCACCACCTCGCCGAGCAGGGGTGGAACATCGGCATCATCGACCTCGACCAGGACGCGAGCGAGCAGGTCGCCGCCGAGATCCGCGACCAGCACGGCGTCCAGGCCGTCGGAGCGGGCGCGGACGTCGCGGACGAGACCGCGGTGCGCGCCGCGTTCGACAGGGTCGAGGCCGCGCTGCCGCCCATCGCCGCCCTCGTGAACCTCGCCGGGGTCTCGTCGGCACACGCCTACCTCGACCTGCCCGAGGGTGAGTGGCACCGTGTGCTGTCGATCAACCTCGACGGGGTGCACTTCGCGAGCCTGCGAGCGGCGCAGTCGATGGTCCGCAACGGCTACGGCCGGATCGTGCACCTGTCGTCGGTGTCCGCCCAGCGGGGTGGCGGGACGTTCAGCAAGACGCCGTACTCGGTCGCGAAGGCGGGGGTCGTCGGGCTCACCCGGGGCATGGCCCGCGAGCTCGGGCACCAGGGGATCACCGTCAACGCGATCTCACCCGGTCCGATCGACACCGACATCATGGGCGGCACGCTCTCCGAGGAACGCAAGACCGCGATGGCCGCCGACGGGGTGCTGCCCCGGATCGGCACCCCGCGGGACATCGCCGCCGCGATCGCCTACCTCATCAGCGAGGACGCCGGCTTCGTCACCGGCCAGACCCTCAACGTCGACGGCGGCCTCTACATGCACTGAGCGCGCGAGCGCCCACCGGGCCCGACCCGGCCCCACGACCAGAGCGAGCCGGTGTGCTCGTCGTGAGTCGTGCCTCCAGTCAGACCACCCGATCGCGAAGGAGCGACCGTGTCCGCAACCAGCCCCGCCCTGGGGTCCACCCACGATCCCGCACTGAAGTCGGCGATCGGCAAGGCGACGAAGCACCTCATGCCGATGCTCGTCATCCTGTACTTCGTGGCGTTCCTCGACCGCACCAACGTCGGGTTCGCCGAAGAGGCGCTGAGCGTCGACCGGAACATCTCCGACGCCGCCTTCGCGCTCGGCGCCGGCATCTTCTTCATCGGCTACGCGATCTTCGAGATCCCGTCCAACCTGCTCCTCAAGCGGTTCGGCGCCCGCTTCTGGCTGGCCCGCATCGCCGTCACGTGGGGCATCGTCGCCGCACTGTTCGCCTTCACGACGAACGACACGATGTTCATCATCCTGCGGTTCCTGCTCGGTGTGACCGAGGCCGGCCTGTTCCCCGGCGTCATCATGTACCTGTCCGAGTGGTTCCCGAACAAGGTCCGCGTGCGGATGTTCGCGATCTTCTACCTCGCGCAGCCCTTCTCGCAGATGATCGGCGCACCGCTCTCCGGCGGCCTGATCAGCGTCGGCGACCAGGTCACCCCGTTCCACGGGTGGCAGGTGATGTTCTTCGGTGAGGGCATCCTCGCGGTGCTCGCCGGCGTCGCGGCCCTGTTCTTCCTGACGAACAGTCCGCAGCAGGCGAAGTGGCTCGACGACGGCCAGAAGGCATCGCTCACGGCGGCGATGGCCCGCGAGGACCACGCCAGGAACGAGGACGGCCCGAAGGGCATCTGGAAGGCGATGGCCAGCGGCCGCGTCTGGTACTTCACGATCATCTACTTCTGCCTGCAGGTCGCCGTCTACGGCACGACGTTCTACCTGCCGCAGCAGGTCTCGTCGCTGCTCGGGCAGGACGTCGGCTGGCAGGTCGGGCTCGTCGCCGCGATCCCGTGGCTCGTCGGTCTCGTCGCCTGCTACCTCGTCGGCTCCAGGGCGGACACCGTCGGTCGTCGTCGGCGTTGGGGCACGATGTTCTACGTCACGACGGGCCTGTCGATCCTCGGCTCGGCGTGGGCGGGCGCGAACGGGCAGCCGGTCCTCGGCATCCTGTTCATCACCCTGGCCGTGGCGAGCTTCCTGGCGGTGGGACCGATCACCTGGGCGTACCCGACGGCGTTCCTCACGGGAGCGGCGGCGGCCGCGGGCATCGGCCTCATCAACTCGCTCGGCAACCTCGGCGGGTTCGTCGCTCCGATCATGCGGACGGCGATCAACGAGGTGGTCCCGACCGACAGCGGAGCGTTCGGCATCGTGTCGCTCGGCGTCCTGGCGTTCGTGGCCGCGGTGATGATCTTCTGCACGAAGTTCTTCCGCGGTGCGAAGGCGGACGAACTGCTCGACACCACCCACGTGCGGACCCAGGGGGACGAGCGGTGACCCGCCTGTTCAACGACCCGGCGGACTTCGCCGACGAGTCGACCGACGGGTTCGTCGCCGCGAACGAGCGGTGGGTACGGAAGGTGCACGGCGGGGTCGCCCGCTCGACCACGTCCCCGGACGGCACGGTCGCGCTCGTCATCGGCGGTGGTTCCGGCCACTACCCGGCGTTCGGTGGCCTCGTCGGCCACGGGCTCGCGGCCGGCGCCGCGATGGGCAACCTGTTCGCCAGTCCCAGCGCGCAGCAGGTCACCGCGGTGGCGAAGGCCTCCGAGCACGGTGGTGGTGTGCTGCTGAGCTACGGCAACTACGCCGGCGACGTCCTCAACTTCGACGCCGCCGCACGCACGCTCGAGGCCGACGGCATCCGCGTCCGCACGGTACGGGTCACCGACGACGTGGTGAGCGCTCCCGCCGACCGTGCGCACGAACGTCGCGGGATCGCGGGGGACCTCTGCGTGTTCAAGGTCGCCGGCGCCGCTGCCGAACGGGGCGACGACCTCGACGCGGTCACGGCGATCGCGCAGCGGGCGAACGACCGCACGCGGTCCTTCGGTGTCGCGTTCTCCGGCTGCTCCCTGCCCGGCGCCGAGGAACCACTGTTCGACGTGCCCGAGGGCCGGATGGCGATCGGCATGGGGATCCACGGCGAACGCGGCATCGACGAGGCGGACGTCCCGACTGCGTCCGGACTGGCGGACCTGCTCGTCGAGAAGCTGCTCGCCGAGCTGCCGGACGGGGTCACCGTCGCCGGAGCGCGCGCCGTCCCGATCCTCAACGGCCTGGGCAGCGTCAAGTACGAGGAACTGTTCGTCGTCTACCGATCGGTGCAGCGCCGGCTCGCCGACGCGGGCATCGTCATCGTCGAGCCCGAGGTCGGCGAGCTCGTCACGAGCTTCGACATGGCCGGTGTCTCACTGACCCTGTTCTGGCTCGACGCCGAGCTCGAGGAACTCTGGGCTGCCCCGGCCGACACCCCGGCGTACCGCAAGGGCGGCGCCGTCGCGCAGGAACGCGTCGCGCCGTCCGTCGTGGCAGCCGACGCCGCGACGGACGAGGTGGGCCCGGCCAGCGAGGGATCCCGGGCCGCGGCCGTCCGGCTGGCCGCGGGCTTCGATGCGGTCCGAGCGGTCGTCGACGAGCACGCGGACGAACTCGGCCGCATCGACCAGGTCGCCGGGGACGGGGACCACGGCATCGGCATGCAGCGGGGATCGCACGCAGCCGCCGAGGCGGCGTCCGAGGCCGTCGGCCGCGGAGCCGGCGCGGGCAGCGTGCTGCGGATCGCCGGGGACGCCTGGTCCGACAAGGCCGGTGGCACCTCCGGCGCGATCTGGGGTGCAGCCCTGGAGGCACTGGGTCGCGTCCTCGGGGACGACGAGTGCCCGTCGGCCACCACCGTCGCCGAGGCCGTGGGTGCAGCCACCGAAGCGGTCCTCGCGTTCGGCGCGGTGCCCGGCGACAAGACCATGGTGGACGCGCTCGTCCCGTTCCACGAGGCGCTCCGGTCGCGCGTCGCGGACGGCGCCCCGCTCGCCGAGGCCTGGCGTGCAGCGGTGTCCGCCGCGCAGGAGGCGGCCGACGGCACCGCCGAGCTGCTGCCGAGGAAGGGCCGGGCGCGGACCCACGCCGAGCACGCCGTCGGGACGGCCGACCCGGGAGCGGTCTCGTTCGCGCTGATCGTGGCGGCCGTGGCACCGTGACCACCATCGGGGTGTCGCTCAAGACGTACTTCTCGCACGCTCGGACGCTCGAGTGGGCGGCCGAGGTCGCGGAGATCGCCCGGCGGCACCCCGCGGTGACGTCCGGCGCCGCGTCGCTCTTCGTGGTGCCGACGTTCCCGGCGCTCGTCCCCGTCCGCCGGATCCTGACGGACGCCGACGCCGCCGTGCTGCTCGGCGCCCAGGACCTGTCGTGGGCGGACGCAGGGCCGTACACGGGTGAGGTCACCGGTGCGGAGCTGCGCGAGATCGGCGTCGACCTCGTCGAGATCGGCCACGCGGAGCGGCGCTCCCTGTTCCACGAGACGGACGACGAGGTCGCGGGGAAGGTGCACGCCGCGTACCGCAACCACCTGCGGCCGCTGCTGTGCGTCGGGGAGGTGCACCGCGCCTCCCGTGCGGAGACCGTCGCCGAGGTGACCGCGCAGCTCGACCGGGCCGTCGCGACGGCGGTCGCGGACGGGTTGGCGGGACCGCTCGTCGTCGCCTACGAGCCGGTGTGGGCCATCGGCGCCCCGGCACCGGCACCCGACGAGCACGTCGTCGACGTGCTCGCCGGGATCGAGGAGCACCTGGCAACCCGGCCGGAGCTCGCCGGGTCCGTCGTGATCTACGGGGGCAGCGCCGGACCCGGTCTGCTCACCCGTGGCGAGGGGCGGATCGGCGGCCTGTTCCTCGGGCGGTTCGCGCACGACCCGGCGGCGATCGTCACGATCCTCGACGAGGTGCTCGCGCTCGACGTCAGCTGAGCGGTCCGGCCGCTCAGTCGTCGCGGGCGCCCGCGAGACCGTGGTCGTGCGCGTAGACCACGAGCTGCACGCGGTCCCGGAGCGCGAGCTTGCCGAGGATGCTCGAGATCTGCGTCTTGACCGTGGACTCGGTGACGAACTCCTTCGCCGCGATCTCCGCGTTGGACAAGCCGCGCGAGGCCCAGCCGAACACGATGCGCTCACGGTCCGTCAGCGACTGGAACGCCTCCGGCTGCGGGGCCGGCGCACGCTCGACGTCGGCGCCGAACAGCTGCGAGAGATCGTTCGGCGCGATCACCGAACTGCCTTCGTGCACCGCCCGCACGGCGGCGAACAGGAACGGCGGCGTGGTGTCCTTCAGCAGGAACCCGCTCGCGCCGAGACGGATCGCGGTGGCGGCAGCGGGGTCGAGGCCGAACGTCGTCAGCACGACCACGCGGGGGAGCGGCCCCTCGACCGCGCCGGAGAACAGCTGCCGGACGGTCTCGACCCCGTCCATGCCGGACATCCGCATGTCGAGGAGCATCACGTCCGGGCGCACCTCGGGGATGCGCGCCAGGGCCTCGGCGCCGTCGGAGGCCTCGCCGACGACGACCATGTCGTCCTGGGCGTCGAGCACGACCCGGAGGCCAGCTCGGAACAGGGCCTGGTCGTCGGTGAGCAGGATGCGGATCGGATCGTTCATCGGATGGTCCCCCCGAGGACGTCGAACGGGATGCGGGCGCGGGCGGCGAACACGCCGTCGAGGACGGCGGCGTCGAAGGACCCGCCCAGCGCGGTGAGTCTGGTCTGCATGCCGGCGAGACCGCGGCCGGACCCGCGGGTGCTCGCTGCCGGAACCGCGACCGGGCCGGTGCCGCTGACCGGCCCGGTGCCGGTGACCGGGCCGGTGCCGGTGACCGGGCGGCTGCCGGCGACCGCGCCGGCGCTCGGCACGAGGTTCTCGACCTCGAGCACCAGGTCGGCCGACCGCCAGGTCTCCCGCACCGTGACCGGCATCCCGGGCGCACCGTGGCGGAGTGCGTTCGTGAGCATCTCCTGCAGCACCCGACGAGCCGCCGTCCCGCTCTCCGGGCCGATCGCCACCGGGACCCCGCGGACCGCGTGGTCGACGTCGACCCCGGCCTCGCGGATGCCCTGCACGATCTCCTCGAGCGAGCCCGGGTCGGTCGCGGCGCCCGAGCCGTCGATGTGCCCGAGCACCTGGCGGACCTCGACGAGGGAGCTCCGGGCGGTGCTCGCGATCGTGGCGCTCACCTCGCGGATGCGGGCCTCGTCGTCGAGGAACGGGACGGAGTCGGCCTGCGCGATGATGACCGCGAGGGAGTGGCCGACCACGTCGTGCACGTCGCGGGCGATGTCCGCACGGATCCGCTCGGACTCGGCGACGTCGATGGCACGGGTGGCGGTGGCCTCGGCCTCGGTGGCGACGGCCTCGGCTCGGGACGCCGCGGCCTCGGCGTCCGCGCGACGCTCGGACTCGCGGTCCCGCGAGCGGAAGGCCCGGACGGCGACCCCGCCGGCCCAGACGCCGAGGAGCGCCGTCACCGGCGCGACCATCGCCAGGAAGGCCTGGTCCCGTGGGCCGTTGATGAGGACGAGGAACCGGTAGCCGGTGAGTGCGAGGTAGAGCGTCGCACCGATCCCGGCGACGAACGCCAGCAGGCCGGAGACGATCACCTCGGCGCGGCTGCCGACGATCGCCGCGGTGCCGATGACCACGAAGATGGCGAGGTCCACGAGCGAGGGTCGTTCGCCGCCGCCGACCTGGACGATGCCGAGGACGACCACCATCAGCATGGCCATGGACGGCGAGAGCCGTCGGAGGGCGATCGCGCCGGCTGCGGCGACGACCGCGACGAAGCTCGCGTGTTCGAGCTCGAGGTCGATGGGGAGCAGGAAGACGAACGCCGCGACGACCGCCCAGACCACGTCGATGATGATCGACCGGGTGGCGAGCGGCCGGATGAACGTGCGCCGTTCCGTCACGGCACGATCATCGCACGGGCGCGTCGTGCGCCGGTCACGGGACCGGCGACATCGCGATGAGGGCGGTGGCCGTGACCGTGACGATCGCGGCGCAGACCAGCAGGGTGGCGATCGTGTGCTTCGTCGAGGACTCCATGCTCCGAGCCTCGTCGAGCGTGGCGCACCCGGCATCGGGCGCGAGGGTGATCGCGTTCATCCGCTCGGGTGAAACGCCGCCCCACGGCCGGGTCAGGTGCACGCGTGGGTGAGGAGTTCGAGCGCGTCCGCGGCTGGGCTGCCCGGGTCCACCCGGTACATCAGGACGCGGAGACTCGACTCGGCCGGTCGCATCACCTCGTAGTCGAGGTCGAACCGTCCGACCAGCGGGTGCGCGAAGTGGTGGGTCCCGTACCCGCAGTCGCCCACGGGGTGCTCCCCCCAGATCCGGGCGAAGTCGTCACTGCGTTGGGTGAGCTCGCCGACGAGGGCGCGCAGCTGCTCGTCCTCGGGGTGCAGGCTCGACGAGTAGCGCAGGAAGCCGACGACGTCGTCGGCCATCTCCTCCGCGTTCGCGAAGAGCTCCGGCCCGGCCCCGCCGAGGAAGAAGCGGCGGGCGAAGTTCGGCCGGGTCGCCGGGTCGTCGGGCGCCGCGAAGGGCAACTCGTGCGCGAGGAGCAGGTTGCCGAGCCGGTTCCACGCGTGCATGTCGTTGCTGTGGTCGAGCACGATCGCCGGCCCGCTCATGCTCCGGACGAGTGCGACGATCGACGCGCGAGCGCGCTCGTGGGTCGATCCAGCGACCCGGGCTGAGGACGGGCGTGCGAGCCGGCGGAGGTGGTTCGCCTCGTCCGCGGTGAGCTGCAGGGCCCGCGCGAGCGCCTCGATCACCTGGTCGGACGTCGTCTCGGCGTGGTCGGCCTGCTCGAGGCGTGTGTAGTACGCGGTGCTGACGCCGGCGAGCTGCGCCAGTTCCTCGCGCCGGAGACCCGGAACGCGCCGGGCGCCGTAGGACACCACCCCCACGGCCTCGGGGCGCAGCGCACCCCGACGGCTCCGGAGGAACTCGCCGAGCTCGGTCGTCATCGCACCAGTATCCGGCGTCCCGATCGGCGCCGCCACGACCTGCCTGACCCTGTCGGTGGTAGGCACACCGGTGGGCTGGCTCCGGCACCGGTCCGATCACAGGGTCGTCACCATGCACACCACGATGACGGGGCGCCAGACCACGGTCCTCCTCCTGCTGCTCGCGTCGCAGTTCATGCTCGCGATCGACTTCTCCATCCTCAACGTCGCCCTGCCCGAGGTCGGCGCCGGCCTCGGCTTCCGTCCGGCCGACGTGCAGTGGATCGCGACCGCGTTCGCGCTCTGCGCGGCCGGGTTCACCCTGCTGTTCGGCCGACTCGCCGACCACGTCGGACGTCGACGTGTCTTCCTCGTCGGCATGGGAGTCCTCGGAGCGGCCTCGCTCCTCGGCGGTCTCGCCGCGACACCCGCGGTCCTCCTCACGGCTCGGGTGTTGCAGGGCCTCGCGACGGCGGCGGTCACGCCCGCTGCCCTCTCGCTGCTCACCGTGTCCTTCCCGGAAGGGCCGCTGCGTCGCCGTGCCCTCGGGCTGAACAGCGTGATGATGTCGCTGGGGTTCACGAGCGGCGCGGTCCTCGGCGGGGTCCTGACCGACGTGTTCACCTGGCGCTCCGCGTTCCTCGTGAACGTCCCCGTTGCAGCTGCGGTGGTGGTGGTCGCCGTGTTCGTGCTGCGGGAGTCGGCGGAGCGAGAGCGGTCCCGACTCGACGTCCGGGGTGCCGCGCTCGTCACCATCGGACTCGTGGCGCTCGTGTTCGCGGCGACCCGGTTCGGGGAGCACGGCCTGGCGGACACGCTGGCGATCGGTTCGCTCGCGCTCGCGATCGTGCTCCTCGTCTCGTTCGGCCTGGCCGAACGGCAGCACCCCGCGCCGCTGGTCCCGTTGGCGCTCCTGCGTCGCCCGGCGGTCCTCGGGGGGCACATCGCCGGCTTCACGACCTTCGCGATGGAGACCGGTCTCGTCTTCCTGTCGACGATGTACCTGCAGCACGTGCTCGGTCTCGACCCGCTCCAGACCGGGCTCATGCTCGGCGCGATGGGCGTCGGCGCGGTGATCGGCGGGGCGGTCGGGCCGCGCGCCATCAGCGCGTTCGGCACCCGGACGGTGGCCGTCGGTGGACTCGCCGGGCAGGCACTGGCGACGGTAGTGCTCCTGCTGCTCGGCGCATCGGGGTCGTCGCTCTGGCTCTACGGTGTGGTGGTCCTGCTCGGAGCGGTCCCGCACACGTGCGCCATCGTCGCGTTCATGGTCGCTGCGACGTCGGGACTCCCCGACCGGGAACAGGGACTCGCCACCGGTCTGGCGACGATGACGCAGCAGGTCGGGATGGCCCTCGGGACGCCGCTCGTCTCGGCAGTCGCCACGGCGGCCGGTGGACTGGCCAGCCTGGGTGCGCTGAAGACGGGGATCGGCTTCGACGCGGCGGTCGTGACGGTGGGCGCGATCGCGGTGGCGGTCGCGCTGCGGGCGGCGAAGCGAGCACCGGTGGCCGCAGCCGCGTGACGCGACCAGGTGGCGGCCAGCGTGACCGGGTGGCGGCCAGCGTGACCGGGTGGCGGCCAGCGTGACCGGGTGGCGGCCAGCGTGACCGCTTGGCGGCCAGGAGGCGCGGGTCGGGCCCGCACCGCGCCTCCCGGCCCGCAGGTGGTACGGATCCGTCGGCCGCACCCGTGGGTCAGACGGTGATCTGTCCCAGTACCCGGTGGGCGATCGCGATCGACTCACCGGACACGACCGACAGCGGTGACGTGAGGAACGCGACGAGGTCCGCGATCTGCTGCGGACTGGAGTCGCCCGGGCCGCCGGGGCGGACCTCGGCGCTCGGGGTGTCCGTCACCAGACCCGGGTTGACGACGTTCACGGTGACGCCGGAGCCGGCGGCCTCGTCGGCGAGGTTCTTCGCGATGACGCTCACCGCGGTGTTCCGGAGGGACGCGGTGATGTTGCCCGACAGGTAGGCGTTCTGCCCGCTGATCACGACGACGCGTCCGAAGCCGGCGGCGCGCTGCGTCGGCAGCACCGCGTTCGCGACACGGAGGAACCCGAGCGCCTTGCCGTCGATCGCGGTGAGCACCTGCTCGGGGTCGGACTTCTTGGCGGGGTCGAGGGTGCCGGCGCTCGGGGCCGCGGTGACGACGAGGGCGTCGATGCGGCCGTGCTGGTCGAGCACCCGCGCGATGCCGGCGTCGACGGAGGCCTGGTCGGCGGTGTCGATCGCGACGCTGTCCGAGGAGTCGTCGGCGCTCCGGGAGGCCACGACGACGGTCGCCCCCTCGGCCCGGAGACGATCGGCGACCGCAGCGCCGATGTACCCCTTCCCTCCGACGACGAGCGCGACACGGTTCTTGAGTTCGAGGTCCACACCGTCACGCTACGCCCGCGCGATCCGGCCAGGCCGACCGCGTGATCGGTCCACTCCGGACGGCCGCCCAGCGACCGACGCCGACCATCGGCCACGACACCCGCACGACCGGATCAGGAGGGCACATGACCGACCAGCAGCACCCGCCGGGCAGCGACCGCGAACTCACCCCGCAGGCCGACCACGGCGAGGACTCGTACCGCGGATCGGGCAAGCTCACCGGCAAACGCGCCGTCATCACCGGCGGGGACAGCGGCATCGGCAAGGCGGTGGCCATCGCCTTCGCGCGTGAGGGCGCCGACCTCCTCATCAGCTACCTCCCGGACGAGGAGGACGACGCGCAGGACACCCGGCGCTGGGTCGAGGAGGCGGGCCGCAAGGCGGTCCTGTTCCCCGGCGACCTGAGCGACCCCGCGTACTGCCGGGACGTCATCGCGACCGCGGTGGACGAACTCGGCGGCATCGACGTGCTCGTGAACAACGCCGCGTACCAGATGACCCACGAGACGCTCGAGGAGATCAGCGACGAGGAGTGGGACCACACCCTCGCGACGAACCTCAGCGCCTACTTCCACCTCGTGAAGGCGGCGCTCCCGCACCTCGGCGCCGGATCGTCGATCATCGGGTCGAGCTCGGTGAACTCGGACAACCCGAAGCCGAACCTGGCGCCCTACGACGTCACCAAGGCCGGCGTCGCGAACCTGTCCGCCGCACTCGCGCAGCTGCTCGGCGAGCGGGGCATCCGCGTGAACAGCGTTGCTCCCGGGCCGATCTGGACGCCGCTGATCCCCTCGACCATGCCCCCGGAGGAGGTCGAGCAGTTCGGCAAGCAGTCGCCGCTCGGCCGTCCGGGGCAGCCCGCCGAGCTCGCCCCCGTGTACGTGCTGCTCGCCAGCGACGACGGCAGCTACGTCTCCGGGGCCCGCGTGGCCGTCACCGGCGGCACCCCGATCCTCTGACCGCAGAACCGAAACAGGAGAACGAGTTGTACTTCCACAAGCAAGAGCTCCAGTTCAAGTCGACGCCGGACAAGCCCGACGCCGTGTACGCCCGCAAGCTGCAGGAGGTGCTCGGCGGTCAGTACGGCGAGATCTCGGTGGCGCTGCAGTACCAGTTCCAGGCGTGGAACATGCACATGCCCGGCAAGTACCGCGACCTGGTGTTCGGCATCGGTGCGGAGGAGATGGGCCACGTCGAGATGCTCGCGACGATGATCGCCCAGCTGCTCGAGAAGTCCCCGCTCGGCATCACCGAGGACGCCGTGCAGGACGACCCGACGGTCGCCGCGATCGTGGGCGGCACCGACGTGCAGCACGCCATCGTCGCGGGTGCCGGAGCCCGTCCGGTGGACAGCAACGGCAACCCCTGGCAGGGCTCCTACATCACCGCGAGCGGCAACCTGCTCGCCGACTTCACCGCGAACGAGAACGCCGAGATGCAGGGGCGCGTCCAGGCGGCACGGCTTTACCACATGACCGACGACCACGGCGTGCGGGACCTGCTCGGCTTCCTCATCGCGCGCGACACGATGCACCAGAACATGTGGGCGTCCGCGGCCGCGGAACTCCGCGAGAAGGGCATCGAGGACTTCCCGGTCCCGAACAAGTTCCCGGAGGCGAAGCAGGCGAACGAGGTCGCCTACCAGTACCTCAACTTCTCCGACGGCGCCGAGGCCGGCAACGGTCCCTGGGCGAGCGGGCCGTCCTTCGACGGCAAGGGTGAGTACTCGTACCACGACGGACCGACCACGTCGTCGCCGATGCCGCCGCCCACTCACCCGGACTCGCGGTTCTACGGCACGACCGAGCTGCCGAACATCGTCGAGAAGACCGCGGGAGCGGTGCAGGACAAGCTCAACAAGGAGTAGACGAGCGGACGGACGGGAGGCGCGG
>NZ_JAUZED010000150.1 GCF_030705415.1 Curtobacterium sp. A7_M15
ATACGCACCGCTCGCGCCGGACGACCGGCAGATCCTGCCCGCTCGGTGCCCGTCACGTGGCGTGTTCCGCCCGCTCGGGCCGGCAGCCGGGATGAGCGGGCGCGACACGCCCGGCCGCTCGCGTCCGGGTCGCACGAAGTGCCGCGCCGCGCGCCCCCGACCGGCCGTTCCTTCGACCTCGGCAGCACGCACTCGGCGTGTCGTGCGACCTCAGCGGACACCGCGGCCCTGGAGGCGCGGCACCCGCCCGCCGTGCACCTCACGCGGGCACTCTCGTCACGTCCACCGCGCAGAGCGTTCCGTTGTGCGCGTGCCTGGCCTCAGGTCGCACGAACTGCCACTTCGATCGTTGCCGACCGGCCGTTCGTGCGACCTCGACCGCGCACACGCGGCGCGTCGTGCGACCTCGACCGGCGACTCCGGCAATCCCGCGCACACGAGCGCCGCGGCCGGCAACCCCGGGCGCACGGCCACGAGCGCCCCCGCCACTCGACGTCCGACCCCCTACGAGCTCGCCGCCGCCTCGGCGTCCGCCCGCAACCGCATCCGCTGCGCGTCGATGTCCACGAGCTGCCGCTGGATCTCCGCACGCCGATCGGCCTGCTCGTTCGGGTCCGCCCGCTGCAGCTGCCCGAGCAGCGACGCCTTGCGCGCGAGCAGGTCCCGCTCGACCAGCGCCACGACGATGCTCCGCGCGTAGAGCGCCAGGTCCTCGTCGGTGCGGGCCGGGATCGGTGCGAGCGCGAGCTCCTGCACGAGCCCGCGGAACGGCCCCGGCACGTCCTGCAGCAACCGCTCGAGCCAGTCCCCCGCGCCGATCGCGTCGACGTTCGCCACGACGGCGTCCCGCACGACGGACAGCATCGGCGCCGAGAAGGTCGCGGCCGCAGCCAACCCGAGGAGCGGCGCCCCGACGTGCCCGGGCTGCTGCACCATCGCCATCACGGCGTCGCGCTCCATCCGCGTGATCGGGTCGTTCGGCAGGAGCCGGAGCCCGGCCACGGGCTCGTCCGGAGCGGCGACCGCCTCGGTACCGGAGCCGGCGTGCGGGGCTGGCGCCGTGCCTCCTGGACGGTGGTCCGTCGTCGACGAACCCGCGCGCTGCCGGGCGCTGTCGACCGCGCGACGCACCTCGGGGATGTCCAGACCGAGCCACTTGGCGGTCTCGCGCGTGTACGCCGTCGCGAGGGTCCGGTCCCGGATGCCCGCGACCACTGGTGCGGCGTCGCGGAGCCCCGCGACGCGCCCCTCGGCCGTCTCGATGTCGTGCGCGGCGAGTCGCCGACGGATGATGAACTCGAACATCGGGCGCTTCGTCTCGATGAGGCGCGTGACCGCGGCGTCACCCCGCGCCAGCCTGAGGTCGCAGGGGTCGAGTCCACCCGGCGCCACCGCGACGTAGGTCTGCGAGGCGAAGCGGCTCTCTTCAGCGAACGCCCGCGACGCAGCACGCTGCCCGGCCTCGTCCGGGTCGAACGTGAAGACGATGTTGCCGAGCTGGGAGAGGTCACGGCCGGCGGAGTCGCCGAGCATCGGCCGGAGCACCTTGATGTGGTCGACGCCGAACGACGTGCCACAGGTCGCGACGGCGGTCGTGATGCCGGCGAGGTGGCACGCCATGACGTCGGTGTACCCCTCGACGATGACGACCTGCTTCTGCTTCGAGATGTCGCGCCGGGCGAGGTCGAGCCCGTAGAGCACCTGGCTCTTGTGGTAGATCGGGGTCTCGGGCGTGTTGAGGTACTTCGGACCCTTGTCGTCCTCGAGCAGCCGCCGCGCACCGAAGCCGATCGTCGCCCCGGTGACGTCGCGGATCGGCCACATCAGCCGTCCCCGGAACCGGTCGTACGGCGACCGGTCGCCCTGGCTGACGAGGCCGGCCGAGACGATCTCGTCGAGCGTGAACCCGCGGCCACGCAGGTGGTCGCGCAGCGCGTCGTAGGACTTCGGGGCGAAGCCGACGCCGAAGTGCTGCGCCGCCGCCGGGTCGAAGCCGCGCTCACCGAGGAACTGTCGCGCCGGTTCCGCCGCCGCCGTGGTGAGCTGCGCGACGTAGAACTGCTGCGCCGCCTCGTTCGCGGCGATGAGCCGTGCGCGAGCGTTGTAGTCGGTGCGGGGCCCGTCGCCCTCTTCGTAGTGGAGCGTGAAGCCGATCTTCGCCGCCATCCGCTCGACGGCTTCCTGGAAGGTCGTGTGGTCCTGCTTGATGACGAAGTCGAAGACGTCGCCGTCCTCGCCGCAGCCGAAGCAGTGGTACCGCCCGACCTGGGGTCGGACGTGGAACGACGGCGACCGTTCGTCGTGGAAGGGGCAGAGGCCCTTCAGCGACCCCACCCCGGCGGACTTCAGGGTCACGTAGTCGCCGACGACGTCGGCGATGTTGACACGCGAGCGGACCTCGTCGATGTCGTTCCGCGCGATCCTCCCAGCCACCCCTCGATCCTAGTTCGTGCGACCGACGTCGGCCGACCGTCGCGGGGACCTGTGGAGGAGGCCCGGAGGCGCGGCTCGACCCCGCCTCGGAGCCGACGCCCGGTGGTCGGCGCGTCCCGAGCACGGTGCGGGTCCGCCGCGGCACCAGCGGCGGGGCCCGCCCACGCCGCGACAGCACTCCGTCAGACCGGGATGTGCACGCTCTCGCGGTCCCCGACCACGAGCCGCTTGTGCCACGCCAGCGCACCCTGGTCGGTGAGGCTCGCCACCTGGTCGACCACGGCCCGGAGCCGCCCGGCATCGTCCGCCGCAGCACGCCAGTCCGCCGCGAAGCCCGGCTCGAGGTCCGCGCTCCCGCTCGCCGCCAGCGTGTCGAGCAGCTCGGTCAGGATGCGGCGCTGGTCCTCGTACACGGGCTGCCGGTTCCCCTGCGTCATCACGAACGCCGCGACGATCCCCTTGAGCACCGCGATCTCGCCGATGATCTCCGGCGGGGTCACGACCGACGCCGCGAAGCGCACGAGGGAGCCCGACGCGTAGGACTCCCGCGTCGCCGCGGTCGCCGTCCGCGCGAACCGACCGATCAGCTGCGAGGTGAGGTTCTTCAGCCGTGCGAGGTCCCGTCGCGACCCGTCGTAGGACGTCATCCAGAGCGGCAGCGAGCGGAGCCGGTCGAACGCCTCGAGCAGTTCGTCGCGGCTGAGGTCCGAGCCGACCCACGCGTGCATCGCCGACACGATGTCGTTCTCGCCGACACGGTCCCCGAGGGCGGCGACGTCGATGAAGCCCGCGACGACGGCGTCCTCGAAGTCGTGCACCGAGTACGCGATGTCGTCGGACAGGTCCATCACCTGCGCTTCGATGCAGCGCTGCCGACGCGGAGCACCGGCGCGGAGCCACTCGAACGCGTCGTGGTCGTCGTCGTAGAAGCCGAACTTGGTGCGGCCGGAGGACGCCTCGGACACGCCCTGCGCGGCCGGCCACGGGTACTTGCAGCTCGCGTCGAGCGAGGCGCGCGTGAGGTTCAGGCCGTACGGACGGTCGTCGTCGGGCCCGGTGCCGTACACCTTCGGTTCGAGACGGGTCAGCAGACGCAGCGTCTGCGCGTTCCCCTCGAAGCCGCCGATGTCCGACGCCCAGGCGTTCACGGCCGTCTCACCGTTGTGGCCGAACGGCGGGTGCCCGATGTCGTGCGCCAGGCAGGCGGTGTCGACGACGTCGGGGTCGAGGCCGAGCGAGTCGGCGAGCTCGCGGCCGACCTGCGCGACCTCGAGCGAGTGCGTCAGGCGGTTGCGGGCGAAGTCGAGCCCCGTCGTCGGGCTGAGCACCTGGGTCTTCGCGGCGAGCCGCCGGAGCGCGCTCGAGTGCAGGAGCCGGGCACGGTCGCGGGCGAAGTCCGACCGACGGTTGCCGTGGGTCTCGGGCAGCCAGCGCTCGGCGTCGGCCGGCCCGTAAGAGGCGGTGGCGCTCATCCGCCGCTGTGGTGCAGCTCGGCGGCGGCGAGGACCTTGCGGAACTCGCTGTCGACGTCGCGCGACTCGAGCCAGCGGTCGGGCAGAGCGGTGCGCTTCGGGTGACCGGCACGGCCGCGGGGGCCCTCGGCGTCGGCACCCGGGTAGGGCGCGTCGTGGTCGAGCTGCCCGAGCAGGTCGTCGATCTCCTGCAGGCTGGACGCCATCGCGAGCCCGGACCGGACCTCGCCGCCGATCGGGTACCCCTTGAAGTACCAGGCGACGTGCTTCCGGATGTCCCGGCAGCCGTGTTCCTCGGAGCCGAAGAACTCGACGAGCAGTTCGGCGTGCCGCTTGAACGCGACCGCGACCTCGCCGAGGGTCGGCATGTACCGGAGCCCCTCACCGCGGAACGCCGCCGCGAGGTCGCCGAACAACCACGGCCGGCCGAGGCACCCGCGCCCGACGACCACACCGTCCGCGCCGGTCTCATCGACCATGCGCAACGCGTCGGCTGCGGACCAGATGTCACCGTTGCCCAGCACGGGGATGTCGGTGATGGTCTCCTTCAGGGTCGCGATCGCCGACCAGTCCGCGTGGCCCGAGTAGTGCTCGTTCGCGGTGCGGGCGTGCAGGGAGACCGCTGCGACACCGGCGTCCCGCGCGATGCGGGCTGCGTCGAGGTACGTGAGGTGGTCGCCGTCGATGCCCTTGCGCATCTTCACGGTGACCGGGACGTCCCCGGCGGCACGCACGGTCTTCGTGACGAGCTCCTTGAAGAGGTCGAGCTTCCAGGGGAGGGCCGCTCCCCCGCCCTTCCGCGTGACCTTGGGCACCGGACACCCGAAGTTGAGGTCGATGTGGTCGGCGCGGTCCTCTCCCACGAGGATCGTCGCCGCCTCGGCCACGGTGTTCGGCTCGACGCCGTACAGCTGGATGGACCGCGGCGTCTCGGACTCGTGGTGCTGGATGAGCTGCATCGACACGGGCGTGCGTTCGACGAGCGCGCGCGACGTGATCATCTCGCACACGTACAAGCCGGCACCGTACTCACGGCAGAGCCGGCGGTACGCCATGTTCGTGATGCCCGCCATCGGCGCGAGCACGACCGGCACGTCGACCTCGATGGGGCCGATGCGCAGGGGCTTCGCCGGACGGGTCGCCGTCCCGGGTGCGTCAGTGATCGTCATACGTCTCCCATTCTCCCACGTCGGTGCACGCCGGTAGCGTTCTCCACATGACGACCGACGCCATCACAAGGTTCGACGACGACGCGCGGGCCCGCGGACTCCGGGTCGACGTGGTCGAACGCCCGGCAGCGGACTCCCTGCAGGGAGCGGCCGCGCTGCTCGGCATCGAGCCCGGCGACATCGTGAAGACCCTCGTCGTGAAGCGGCACGACGGCGGCTTCCTGCTCGCCCTCGTGCCCGGTGGCCGCGCCATCGCGTGGAAGAAGCTCCGCGCCGTCGTGGGCGTCAACAAGCTCTCGATGCCCGACGCCGCCACCGCGCTCGAGGCATCGGGCTACGAACGCGGCACCATCACACCCATCGGCGCGACGGGCGACCTGCCCGTCTACGCGGACGAACGGATCGTCGGACGCCGGGTCGCCCTCGGCGCCGGTCGGCACGGCGCGAGCGCCTTCGTCGACGCTGACGACCTCGTCTCCGCGTACGGTGCGACGGTCGCCGACATCACCGACGAGGAACCGGTCCGCTAGCGGCCGAACGGTCCGGCGGCGCCGCCCGGGGTCACGATCGCGCCCCGTCACGGGCATCGCGCCCGCGAGAGCCGGGGCGCGACACCCGCAACGGGGCGCGGGTGCGAGACCCGCATCGCGGGTCCCGCTCAGTCGGGAACCTCGGTCCAGTCCCCCTCGGCACCGGGCACGAAGCAGCTGTCGCCCTCACAGACCGGCGCACCGCCGGGCGTGACCAGCGTGAGCAGGGCGGGGCGCGCCTCCTGGCCGTCGGACTGGAGGCGCGGCTCGGCCGGGCTCTCGACGCGGACGTCCGTCATCGGGTCGTCTCCGCGTCTGCTGCCGCGTCCTCTGCGGCCCGCTGCTCGGCCTCGGCGACGTCCGACGGGGTCGTCCCGCGGAGGGCGACCACCTGCGTCAGCACCTGCTCGAACGCGGCCGGGTCCTGCGCCCCGGAGACGCCGTACTTCCCGTCGATGACGAAGAACGGGACGCCGTTGATGCCGTACGCCGCGGCCTGGGCCTGATCGGCGCGGACGGCAGCGAGCTGCGAGTCGTCGCGGAGGGTGGCGCGGACCTCGTCGGGATCGAGACCGATCTCGGCCGCGAGGGACGCCAGCGACTCGTCCTGCCCGACGTGCTCGCCGCGCTCGAAGTAGGCGGCGAAGAGGCGCTCGACCATCTCGAGCTGCTTGCCCTGCTCCTTGGCGAGGTGGATCACCTGGTGCGCCTTCACCGTGTTGGTGTGGTGCATCGACTCGAAGTCGTAGTCGAGCCCGACGCTCGCCGCGATGCCGGAGACCTGATCGAGCATCTGCTGCGCCTGCTCGACGGGCATGCCCTTGTGGCCGGAGAGGAACTCGGCCTCGGTGCCCTCGAAGTCCACGGGGGTGTCGGGGCTGAGCTCGAAGGAGTGGTACTCGACCTCGACCGGGGCGCCGTTCGGGGTCGAGGCGAAGGCGGCGACACCGGCCTCGAACTTCCGCTTGCCGATGTAGCACCAGGGGCAGGCGATGTCCGACCAGACATCGACCTTCACAGAGTCGTTCATGCTGGTCGCAACCGGGCCTGCCGCAGCCGCATTCCCGCGCGGGTACGCGCGGCGCGGCGCCGGCCGTCCCGCACATCCGCGCCGTCCGCGCGCCGCGGCG
>NZ_JAUZED010000151.1 GCF_030705415.1 Curtobacterium sp. A7_M15
GAGCCCGCCTCGGGCGTGCGCCGCACGCCGGGCCGGCACCGCGCCTCCCGGGACCACCCGAGCGGAAGGTGGGCCGCACGCCGGACCCGCACCGCGCCTCCCGACGGTCCCTCGCTCAGCCGCGCCCTCGCGCCAGCGCGACCGCCTGCCGGAGCGACAGGTCCGGCAGGTACGCGCGCACCACCGCGATCCCGATCGCCGGCAGCGCGACCGGGTCCGGGTAGGCGAGCACGAGCGGGTGCAGTTCGGGGCCGAACTTCTGCTTGAACCGCAGCAGCGACCGGAAGCCGTACACGGGCTCGAGCACGCCGCCGACCAGGTCGAGCAGGCTCTGCACGCCGTCGTTCGCCTGCGTGCCCTCGGCGGCCTGGGCGAGCGGAGCCGCCGACAGGCTGAGCCGCTCGACGCCGTCCTCGCGCATCCGGTCCGCAGCGCTCGCGACGAGGAACTCCATCACGCCGTTGGGCGCGGCCGGCGTGCGTCGCATGACGTCGAGCGTCCAGGCGACGACCCGGCCGTCCCGGTACCCCGGCAACCAGCTCGTGACCGCGAGGACGGTGCCCTCGGGATCCTGCGCGACGAGGGTGCGCACCGCGGGGTCGCGCATCTCGTCGATCCCGCCGAGGGTGAAGCCCATCTCCGGCAGCTCGCGCTCGGCGACCCACTCCTCCGAGATCGCCTCGATCTGCCTGGTCGTCGACGCGGGCAGCTGCTGCCAGCTGGACCAGGTCGCGGTGAGGCCCTCCCGGGACGCCTTGTTCACCGACGTCCGGACGTCCTGCTTCTTCTTCCCGCTCGTCGTCCACGTGCGGGGGTCGAAGTCGGCGTCCTCGGCCACGGGGAGCGTCGACCAGCCCTGCGCCGTGAGCACGCCGGCGGTCTCCACGCCGATGCCGTAGAAGACCGCCGTCCACCCGTTGTCGTCGCACCACCGGGCGAATGCGGGCATGGCCGCCGTGCGGGCGTCCGGCCAACCGAAGGGGCCGCCGACCGTCACCGCGACGCGGCCGTTGCGGCGGAAGGCGATGCCGGCGCGACCGTCCTCGGCGAACCAGTAGGCGTTGCCCCGCCACGTCGTCATCCAACCGAACCCGTCTCCGCCGCCGGCGACGAGCAGGGCGCGGGCGCGCTCCCGGTCGGCGTGCGCGACGTCGGCGTCCGTGTCGGGCTCGACCGCCCCGGTCGGTCGGACCGCGGCGATCGCGACGACCAGCCAGAGCACCGGTCCGCTCAGTCCGAGCACGAACCTGAGGGCGTGGTCCAGCGACGGGAGCCGGTCCCAGAAGCTGACCGGTGCGAGCGGCCCGAGGGCGGCGAGTGCCAGCCGCAGCGGGTCCTCGACGTGGTGCGCCGAGGACGCCGCGACGACCAGCACCACGACGATGATCCCGACCGCAGCCGCACCGACGGTCACCGCGAACGTCACCACGCGACGCCGGCTGGTGAGGACCGTGAAGGAACGCCGCAGCACCACCAGGACGACCGCCGTCCCGAGCGGGACGACGATCGACGCGACGATGGAGACGTCGGCGACGAACTGGTCCTCGAGGCCGTGCAGCGCGACGACGCGCCCCGGGACGAGGCCGTACGTGACCGCTGCGGCAGCGGCCGTCACCGTGTCGACGACCACCACGAGCCACACCGCGAAGCGACTGCCCCGGAAGAGTCCGAGTCCGCCGACGACGAGCGCGAGCAGGGGCGCGACCGCGAGGACGAGCGTCCACGGGTCGGTCGCACGGAAGGACAGGAGTCCGCGGAGGCACTCCCCCGCGACCGCGTCGGCACGGCAGCCGCGCACGGGCGTGACCGGGCCGGCGCCGACGACCGCGGCGATCGGTGCGAGCAGGCCCACCCGTGCGCGGGAGACCAGCGCGATGACCGGGCCCACGGCGGACACCAGCACGGCGGTGCCGAGCAGCGCCCGGGTCTCACGGTGCGAGCTGCGGACCCAGCCCTGTCGCTTCGGCGTGCGGCGCAGGAGTTCGCCGAGCAGCCACCCGGCGGCCGCGGCGAGGACGGCGGACAGGTCCGAGACGTGCCCGGCGTAGAGCAGGAGGGCCGCGACCACCGCGAGGGCGTTCACCCGGATCCGCCGCCGCCACAGCGTCCCGGCGAAGGCGCTCGCGGTGACGATCGTCCCGACGATCGCGGTCCAGGGGTCGAAGCTCGTCGCCCGCCCGAGCACCATCGGCACCGCTCCCCGACCGTCGAGGTCGACGAGCACGGCGAACGCGGCGATGCCCGTGCCGACGATCGTCGTGACCACGAACGCCAGTGCCGTGCGCCACGACCCCATGAGCCGCTCCGACGCCCCGACGAGCACGACCACCCCGGCGAGGGTCAGCAGCAGGGCGAGCACGCCGGTCGACGCCGCGAAGACCCGGAACGGACCGAACACCGTCGCGTGCGCGCCGTGCTGCAGCCGGAGGACGAACGCGAGCGTCGAGGTGGCCAGGACGAGCACGACGACGGCAGTGGTGACGGGGTGGCCGACGACGAGCCGGCGGGCCGTGGCCAGCGCGCGAACGGGGCCGGCGGACGGGGTGCCGCCCGACGGGGCTCCGCCGGACGGGGTGCCGCCCGACTGCGCGGTGCTGCTCACAGCGGCCCGCTCTCGGGGAGCCCGAGGTGCTCCAGCACCGCGGGGAGGCCGTGTGCCAGGACGTACCGCACGGTGTTCCAGTCGTGCGCCGACCCCGGTGAGACGACGAGCTGTGTGGCGATGCCCTCCCGCTCGGCCGCCGCTCGGAGCGTTGCCGTCGACGCCTTGTACGGCGCGTCGTCCCCGCCGACGCCGAACACGACGAGGTGGTCCGCGTACCGGCCGTGCGTGCGCATCTCGACCACCGGCGTGGCTGCCTCGTAGGCGGACCGCGACCCGCCGAAGCCCACGGCGATCGTGTGCTGCAGGCTGCCGTTCTTCGGCGCGATCTCGCTCGAGATCGCCAGCGCGGACCCGAAGACGTCGGGGTGGGCGGACGAGAACTGCATCGCGCAGGTGGCGCCCTCGGAGAACCCGACCACGCCCCAGGCCGACGGTGCCGCTGCGACCGCGAGGTGCCTCCTGATCCAGTCGACGGTGTCCGTCATCACGTAGGTCTCGCTGCGCCCGAGTCGCCGGGAGTCGACGCACATCGGGTTACGGTTCGGGGCGCCGAGCTGGTCCGGGGCGACGACGATCGGGGCGAGGCCGTCGTGCGCTGCTGCATACCGGTCAAGGTACTGGCCCATGTCGCCGGTCTGGAAGAGGTCGGCCGGCTCACCGGGTTGCCCGGAGAGCGCGATGAGCACGGGCAGCGCCGGCGCGTTCCTCACCTGCGCCGCTGGCGGGACCCACACCACGGCCTTCCGGGCGTGGAAGTGCGAGATCCTGCCGGGGATCGACACGCTGAACGTCTCGCCCCGCTTCGGCATGTCGGCCGGAGCGTGCCAGTCGTGGAGGTCGACCAGCCGCTCGACCGTCGGGTTCCGTTCCGCGAGCGTCCGGGTCTTGTACGGGTTCGTGGCGATGGCCTGTTCGACGTTCTTGTAGAAGCCGAAGTCGACGTTGATGCCGAGGCCCGCGGCGAGCAGCAGGCTCGCGGCGGCGGCCACGGCGACCACCCGACCGGTCCAGCCGCCCTGCACGAGCAACACGACCAGCAGCAGGATGCCGGCGCACGCCAGCGCGACCCACATCCGCGTCACCGAGGTGAACGCAACTCCGAACGCGTCCTGGACGTCGCCGAACCACCAGACGAGCGCCAGCCCGGCCACTGCGCCGACCCCGAGGGCAGCGATCCGGACGAGCACCCGGCCGAGCGACCGCGGCCGGGCGAGCAGCGCCCACACGACGAGGAGGGCGGCGAGCACGTCGACCGGTACGAGGACGGTGGAGCCCGTGATGGGGATGCGCAGGAGGTCGTGGAGCACGCTCTCATCGTGGCGCTGTGCTGCTGCCGGGCGGCCTCGGAGGCGCTTCTGCTCCGCACAGGTTCAGCATGGACGGCTTCCAGGGAACTTCCGGTTCTCATCCAGACGATCGCGGGCACGGGTGCGAGGGGCACCGCGTCGCGGTGCCCCTCGAACCCGTCGAGGGTCAGTGCCGCTTGCGCAGCACCAGGGTCCCCGCTCCCGCGAGGAGCAGCAGGAGGGCGATGCCGGCGGGGACGACCGGCGAGGACGCTCCCGTGTAGGCGAGGGCCGGCTGGCTGCTCGACGCGACCGCCGCGCGGACGGCGGCCTGGACGACCGTCGAAGCGCCGGCGGTCGTCGCGACGACCGCAACGGGCCGGGAGGCGCTGGTCGCCACGGCGAGGTCGGCCCCGGTGGTCGGGGTGGTCACCGTGACGGGCGTGGTGCCGTCGCCAGCGTTGTTCCCGGTGCCGGGGTCGGTGCCGCCACCGGGGGTGGTGCCGTCACCCGGGTCGGTCCCGTCGCCCGGGGTGGTGCCGTCGCCCGGGGTGGTGCCGTCGCCGGGGTCGGTGCCGTCACCGGGAGTGGTGCCGCCACCGGGCGTGGTGGTCGAGCTGGTGCCGTCGCCGACGATGCCGATCCCGTTGCCGCCGATGGTGACGGGGAGGCTGATCACGGGTGTGACCTGGCTGCCCGACAGCAGTCCCCCGTCACCGGAGGTCGTCCCACCCGCGGCCGGGGTGGTCGTCCCGGTCCCGGTCGCCGGAGCGGTCGCACCGGTCGAGGTGCCGTCACCGACGAGGCCGATGCCGTTCCCACCGATCGTCACCGGCACCGACACCACCGGTGACACCTGCGTGCCCGAGGCCGTACCGTCCGAACCCGAGGTCGACCCACCCGCGGCCGGGGTGGTCGTCCCGGTCCCGGTCGCCGGAGCGGTCGCACCGGTCGAGGTGCCGTCACCGACGAGGCCGATGCCGTTCCCACCGATCGTCACCGGCACCGACACCACCGGAGACACCTGCGTGCCCGAGGCCGTACCGTCCGAACCCGAGGTCGACCCACCCGCGGCCGGGGTGGTCGCCCCGGTCGCCGGAGCGGTCGCACCGGTCGAGGTGCCGTCACCGAGCAGCCCGATGCCGTTCCCCGACACCGTCACCGGCACCGACACCACCGGTGCGACCTGCGTGCCCGAGGCCGTACCGTCCGACCCCGAGGTCGTCGGGGCAGCAGCCGGTGCCGCAGGCGTGGACGCAGCGGATGTCGGCGTGCTCGGCGCGGTCGACACCGCGTCGCCACCGACCGCCACCGCGTTGCCCGTGGCCGCGACCGGCGCAGTCACCGCACCGGCGACCTGCGTCCCGGAGGCGATGCCGTCCGAACCTGAGGTCGTCGGGGCAGCAGCCGGTGCTGCGGCAGGGACCGGTGCCGATGCCGGTGCGGACGTCGCAGCAGCGTCGCCGCCGACCGCGATCGCGTTGCCCGAGACCTGCACGGGCGCCGCGACGTCGGGCACGACCTGCGTCCCCGAGGCGGTGCCGTCAGCACCCGACGTGGACGGCGATGCAGCCGGAGCGGAGGACGACGGCGCGGCCGCAGCCGTGGCCGTCGGACGGGTGGCCGACGACACCGCGTCGCCGAGGACCCCGAGGGCGTTGCCGGTCGCCGACACCGGCGCGTCGATCGACGGCGCCACCTGCGTGCCCGAGGCGATCCCGTCCGCTCCGGAGGTCGTCGCCGCGTTCGCCGCAGCAGCACCCCCGAGCGTCAGACCGCCGACGAAGAGGGCGAACCAGAGCCCTCTCGAGACGTACTTGTTCATGATCGTTGCTCCCTGATCGAGATGAGATGTGGCCGACCGCGATGGCGGCCGGTGGTGCGTGCCTGCCGTGCCGGACAGGCGCACCGATCTCAGTCAGGGGCGACGTCGTGCTCGCCGACGACCGACCCGGGAACGGCGTCGTCAGCGATGGTGCCGCGTGACCCCGCGGCGAGGGAGACCTGGGTGTCGGAACCGACGATCCCGACGGCCGCAGCCGACCCGGCGGAGCCGGAAGCGCCGCCGCCGAGGGCACCGGTGCCGGCCCCGTCCGCGAGCCCGCCGAACGTGGCGCCGTGGCCGTCGGGGACGAGGAACGCCCGCCCGCCGAACGTCGCGTCCTGCACGCCCGGCGCGGAGGCGTCGCTCGTGCTGACCGCGAACGCCGGGGCGCGCACGGAGGCGACGGACTCGGGTCGCTGGGCACCGCTCGGCGAGGTTCCGTCGGCCTGCGCCGCGGCACGGGATGTACCCGTCGACGTGAGCGACGGGGACGACGTGGTCGGGGCTGTGGACGTGCCGACCACCGGGGCCGAGGGGACGTCGATGACGGGGACCGTGCCTCCTGGCAGGACGTCACCGGCCGTCGGAGGCAGGCCGGTGAGCACGTCCGGAAGCGATCCGACGACCGTGCCCACTCCACCGAGGGTGTCGTCCACGACGCCGCTCACCGGATCGGTGACGGTGCCGAGCGTGTCGTCCCCGACGATCGCGCCGACCACCGGGACGCCGCCGACCACCTGGTCGAGCGTGTGCACCACGGTGGTCACGGGGCGTGCGTCGGTGAGCGTCTCGACGGTCCCGGTGACGGGACGGAGGACGGTCGCGAGCGAGCCGGTGACGGGCCTGGAGGCGCTGCTCGCCTCCGCCGATCCGGCCTGCGGTGCCGCCGGGGTCGCGTTCGTCGCCGCGGGTTCCGCCGCCGGGGCGGTCGCGGTCGGGGCTGTCGCGGTCGGGGCAGGCTGCGCTGCCGGTACCGCTGCGTCCGGAGCGGCGCTGGCGGGCTGCGCTGCCG
>NZ_JAUZED010000152.1 GCF_030705415.1 Curtobacterium sp. A7_M15
GGCGTCCTCGCGGGTTGGGTCGCCGCGGCCGGGAGCGGTCGCAGCGAGTCCGGAGCGGCCGGCCGGGTCGGGTCGGGCACGGCGCCGGCCGCGTGCACGGCCTCCGACGTCGCTCGGGCCGTGCTGCCCAGCGTCGTCACGATCGAGGTCGGGGTCGACGGCAGCGGCGGTTCCGGCAGCGGTGAGGTCATCGGCGCGGACGGCACCGTCCTGACGAACGACCACGTGATCGCCTCCGGAGCGACGGGTCCGCTCACGGTCCGGCTGGACGACGGGACCGAGCTCGACGCCACGGTCGTCGGCCGTGACCCGCGGACCGACCTCGCCGTGCTCCGTGCCGAGACGGACCGACGCCTGCCCGCACTGGCGTGGGGGTCGTCGGACGCGCTCGTCGTCGGTGAGCCGGTCGTGGCGTTGGGCGCCCCGCTCGGTCTCTCCGGGACCGTGACCACTGGGGTCGTCAGCGCGCTCGGGCGGTCCGTCCCGGTGCCGACCGGGGACGGCGACGGCAGCACCGTGCTCACCGGCGCGATCCAGACCGACGCCTCGATCAACCCCGGCAACTCCGGCGGCGCCCTCGTGGACTGCGCCGGCCGGCTGGTCGGCATCAACACGGCGATCGCCACGGTGCCGAGCGCCGGCGGTCCGAGCAGCGGCAGCGTCGGGATCGGCTTCGCGGTCCCGGCGGCCGTCGCGCGGCCGGTGGCCGAGACGCTGCGGACCGGTGGCAGCGTCGCGCACCCGTCGCTCGGCGTCCGGACGCTGCCCGTCGCCCTGCACCACGAGGACGGCTCGGTCGCCGTCGGGCTCCAGCTGACCGCGGTGACCGAGGGCGGCGCCGCCGAGGACGCGGGGCTGCGTGCGGGCGACGTCATCACCGGGGTCCGGGGCGTCGACCGGCTCCACCCCGACACGGTCGCGTTCCTCGAGGCGACCCGCGACGTCGGCGACTCCCTCCGGCTGACGTTCCTGCGGGACGGCGAGTCGCGCGACACCGCCGTCACGCTCCGCGCCGCGCGGAACGGCTGACCCCCGAAGAACGCACACGACCACACGACCACACCACCGGGCACGACGAGCACAGGACGGACACGCACATGACCACCACGGACCTCGGACGGATCGTCGTCGGATTCGACGGATCGGAGCCGGCGACCGCCGCACTCGATCGCACCCTCACGCTCGGCGAGCGGCTCGGCGTGCCGGTCGAGGTCGTCACGTCGTGGCGCTGGCCGATCACCTGGAGCACGCTGCCCGTCGCGAACTCCTGGTCGCCCCTGCACGACGCCGAGGAGATCCGGCAGCACGCCGCCGAGGTCCTGGAACGGCACGGTCCGGTCACCGTGGACGTCACCACGCGCACGGTCGAGGGCGGAGCGACCGAGGCGCTCGTCGACGCGTCGCAGGACGCCGGGCTGCTCGTCGTCGGGAGCCGGGGCCGCGGTGGGTTCCGCGGGCTGCTCCTCGGTTCGGTGAGCGCTGCATGCATCCAGCACGCGTCGTGCCCCGTCCTCGTCGATCGGGGCGCGGCGACGGCGTCGGCCGGTCGGGGCACCGTCGTCGTGGGCGTCGACGGCTCGCCGGAGTCCGGGCACGCCCTCCGCTTCGCGGTCACGCTGGCGCGCGGCCTCGGACTGCGGGTGCGCACGATCACGACGTGGCAGTGGCCGGAGGCGCTCAACCGCGAGGAACCGCCGTTCGACCACTGGAGCCCCGAGCAGGACGCGCTGTCGACGGCCTCCTCGGCGCTCGACGCCGCCGAGGACCTCATCGACGACGACGTCGAGGTCACCTCCGAGCTCGTCGAGGGCCGCCCCGCCGGGGTCCTGCTCGACGCCAGCCGGGACGCCGCACTCCTCGTGCTCGGGAACCGGGGCCTCGGAGGGTTCCGTGGGCTGCTCGTCGGTTCGGTCACCCAGGAGTGCGCACAGCACGCGTCCTGCCCGGTCGTGGTCCACCGTCCGTGACGGGGCCCGCCGGTAGGTTGGCACCGTGACGACGATCGACCTCAACAGCGACCTCGGCGAGGGCTTCGGCGCCTGGACGATGGGTGACGATCGCGCGATGCTCGACCTGGTCTCCTCGGCGAACGTCGCCTGCGGGTTCCACGCCGGCGATCCCGAGATCATGCTCGACACCTGTCGGCTCGCCGCCGAGCGGGGCGTCGCGGTGGGGGCGCACGTGGCCTACCGCGACCTCGTCGGGTTCGGGCGCCGTGCGGTCGAGGTCACGCCCGAGGCCCTCACCGCCGACGTCGTCCACCAGCTCGGTGCACTGCTCGCCACGGCCAGGGTCGCCGGCACCCGGGTGACGTACGTCAAGCCCCACGGCGCCCTCTACAACACCGCCTGCGCCGACCCGGTGCAGGCCGAGGTCGTCGTCCGCGCGGTCGCCGCCGTGGACCCGACGCTCGCGGTGCTCGCCTTGCCGGACTCCGAGCTCCTGCGTGCGGCACGCGCCCACGGGCTCCGGGCCGTCGCCGAGGTGTTCGCCGACCGGGCGTACGAACCCGACGGCTCCCTCGTCCCGCGCAGCCGCCCGGGCGCCGTCCTGCACGACCCCGCAGCGGTCGCGGACCGCGTGCTCCGGATGGTCACCGAGGGCACCGTGACCGCGGTGGACGGCTCGGTCGTCCTGGTCCGTGCCGACTCGGTGTGCGTGCACGGCGACTCGCCCGACGCCGTCGCGATGGCCCGCGCGATCCGAGCCCTGCTCGACCGCAACGGGGTCGCGGTCGCCCCGTTCGCACCGGCGCCGTGAGCACCGGCCCCGTGAACGCCAGCCCCGTGATCGCCGGCCCCGTGAGCCCCGGCCCCGTGATCGCCCCGCCCCTCGACGTGCGTCGCGCCGGCTCGCAGGCCCTGCTCGTGACGTTCGGCACCCTCGCCGAGGCCGCCGCGTTCCGCGCCGGACTCGTGGCGGCACCTGTACCGGGCGTGACCGAACTCGTCTCCGGCGCCCGCACGCTCCTCGTCCGCTTCGACCCGGGACGCACCGATCCCACGCGACTCGCACCGCGCCTCCAGGCCGTCGAACCCGTCAGACCCACCCGAGCCGACGTCGACGAGGTGACCACGATCCCCGTCACGTACGACGGCGAGGACCTCGCCACCGTGGCCGCCCTGGTCGGCACCACGGCGGAGCAGCTTGTCGCCTGGCACACCGGCCAGACCTGGACGAGCGCCTTCTGCGGCTTCGCGCCGGGCTTCAGCTACCTCATCGGCACCGCCCCCGCGCTCGACCTGCCCCGGCGCAGCACCGCCCGCACGTCGGTGCCCGCCGGCAGCGTCGCCCTCGCCGGCGAGTTCAGCGCCGTGTACCCACGCGTCTCCCCCGGCGGCTGGCAGCTCATCGGCCGGACCGACGTCTCCATGTGGTCGCTGGACCGCGACCCGCCCGCGCTCGCGCCGGCCGGCACCCGGATCCGGTTCGTCGACGCCGGACGCGCATGACCGCGCTCACCGTCCTGCAGGTCGGCCCCGGCACGTCGACGCAGGACCTCGGCCGGCCCGGCTTCAGCGACACGGGTCTCGGCGCCGCGGGTGCGGCGGACCGCGGGGCAGCCGCGTTGGCCAACCGGCTGGTCGGCAACCGTCCCGACGCGGCGGTCCTGGAGGCGCTGCTCGGCTCCGTCACGCTCCGCTCGGACGCGCACGTGGTCGCGTCCCTGACCGGCGCGCCCTGCCCGGTGACGGTCGAGTCGGCGGACGGCCGGGTGCGCGGCGCCGCCTGCTTCGAGATCGTCGCCCTCGCACCTGGCGACGTACTCCGGGTGGGGGCCGCCACGTCCGGGCTGCGCACGTACCTCGCGGTCCGCGGAGGCCTCGCCGTCGAGCCCGTGCTCGGCAGCCGCTCGTGGGACTCCTTCGCCCGTCTCGGGCCGCCGCCCGTGACGGTCGGCGACGCCCTGCCGATCGGGGACGCTGCCGGGTCCTGGCCGCTCGTCGACGCCGTCGCGCCGCCCTCCTGGAGGCCACCGGGCGGGGTCGTCGTCCTCGACGTCACCGCGGGACCCCGTGACGACTGGTTCGGGCCGGACTGGCGGACGGTCCTGGCCGACCAGGTGCACCACGTCAGCCCCGACAGCGACCGCGTCGGCGTGCGGACCACCGCTCAGCGGCCGCTCGTCCGCTCCGTGACCCGCGAACTGCCGAGCGAGGGCGTCGAGACCGGGTCCCTGCAGGTCCCGCCGGAGGGGCACCCCGTCCTGTTCCTCGCCGACCACCCCGTCACGGGCGGCTACCCCGTCGTCGCGGTGCTCACGCCCGCGTCGGTGGACCGCGCCGCCCAGCTCCGACCGGGCGACGCGGTCCGGTTCCGCGTCCTCGACTGACTCAGCCGGCGTACCGCGGATCGGAGGCGGGGTCGTACGGCTGCGATCCCCACGATCCGTCGTCCGACGCCGGGGCCGGGTGTTCGTCCTGCCAGAGGGTGTCGACCGCGGACCACTCCGATGCGCTGCACCAGTCGAAGACGTACGCGTCGTGGGCCGTCGGCGCCACGAACAGCGACGACCTCGGGATCCGGCCGAGCGACTCCCCCCGTGCCGTCATGCACCCCTGCAGGCGGTCGAAGGCCGCGAGGTACTCGCTCCGGGTCACGACGCCGTCCTCGGTCGCCTGGTCCTGCGCTGCGCTCGCGCCGGGCAGCGGCGGGGTCCGCAGCCACCCGTACGACAGGGTCCAGCCGAGGTCCCCGGCCACGGCGAGCCGGATCCGGTGCCCGGCCACCTCCGACGAGGGGTACGTGCCCGACACGGTCGACCCGGCGGTGCACGACACCGTCGACGCGGCGGCGCCGGGGCGCCGCTCGGTGACCTCGCCACGCCCGGTGCGACACGTGGCCACCCATGTGAACGTGTCGGCACGGGCCGGTGCGGGCCCGACCGAGATCGTCTCGTCCGAGGAGCCGATCCGCCCGACCGGGGTGCCGACGACCCGCAGGTACGACGGACCCACCCCGCCCACGACCGTCGCCGCACGGCTCTGCGCCTCGACGGCGGCCGGGTCCGGACTCGCCGCCGCGGTGATCGCACCGCCGGCGGCAGCGCCGCCGAGCACGCAGACCACCGCTCCCGCGATGGTCGTCGCCCGCCACCGACGTGGTCGCCGGGGTGTGCGCTCGACCGTGTCGACGAGCAACGCCCGCAACGCCCGGTCGCGGTCGTCGGTGTCCCTGTTCGTGGAGGTGCTCATGATCGTGCTCCGTTCCGTTCGACGGCCGGCCGGGTCGTGGGTCCGCTCGCGGTCAGTGCCGCGGCGAGCCGGGTCCGAGCGCGGGAGAGGCGCGACTTCACCGTGCCCGGCGCGATGCCGAGCGCGGTGGCGATCTCCCGTTCGCTGTAGCCCTCGAGGACCGACAGCGTGATGATCTCCTGGTCGCGGTGTCCGAGCTGCCGGAGCGCCCGGAAGGCATCGCCCTCGTCGTCCCGGTCCGCGTGGTCGGGGACGGGTTCCGGTGGCGGCAGCCGGTCGAGGGCAGCCCGGTAGCGCCGGGCCGCACGTGTCTGGTTGCGGGCGACGTTCGTCGCCGTGACGAGCAGCCACGGCAACAGCGACCCGTCGACGAGCCGCACCCGTGACCGGTTCCGCCAGGCCTCGAGGAACACGATCGCGACCGAGTCCGCCGCGTCCGCGTCGACCGGTACGAGCCGCATGCAGTGCCGCTGCACCCGGTGGCGGTGCCGGTCGAACACCCGCCCGAACGCCTCGCCGTCACCCTCGAGCGCCATCGCCCAGTCCCCGCTGTCCATACCCTGCAGTGTCCGGGACGCCCGGATCGGTTCCACCCCGCCGCACCGACGGGTGCCGAGTCCGGAACACTGCACCCTCGGCCGTTGTTGTGGGAGGCAACGACGAAGAAGGGTGCACCATGTCGATGACCGTCCTGCTCGAGGTCCAGCTCCGGAGCGATGTCTCCCCGGAGACCGTCGAGGCCGCGATCCGCGAGACCCTCGCCCAGACCGCCGCCTTCACCGGCAACGAGTCCCTCGAGGTCCTCGTCGACGACACCGACCCGTCCCGCGTGGTCGTCGTCGAGCGGTGGACGACGCCCGCGGACCACGACGCCTACGTCGCCTGGCGCGGCACTCCCGAGGGCGCGGCGAACGCCCTCGCCGCCGTCGTGGCCGCCCCGCCGGTCACCCGTCGTTTCGGCCGGACGATCACGCTCGACTGACGCGGGCCGTCGGGGGCGGTCGGTCTGGCGGCCGCGGTCCGTCCGGCGCCCGCGGGGATGGGACGATTGGGGCATGACCGCCACGCTCGTCGCCAAGGGACTCTCCGGCGGGTACGCCGCACGCACGCTCTTCGACTCCCTCGACCTCACCGTCGCTCCGGGGGACGTCATCGGTGTCGTGGGGGTGAACGGCGCCGGCAAGTCGACCCTGCTCCGACTCCTCGCCGGGGTCGACGAACCCCTCGCCGGTACCGTGTCGCTCGCGCCGACCGACGCGTTCGTCGGGTGGCTGCCGCAGGAGCACGAGCGCCTCGACGGTGAGACCGTCGCCGCGTACATCGCCCGGCGGACCGGCTGCGCCGAGGCCACCGCGACCATGGACGCCGCAGCCGCTGCGCTCGGCGAGCCCGACGCCGGTGGCGCGGCGGCGGACGCGTACTCGGCGGCGCTCGACCGCTGGCTCGCGGCGGG
>NZ_JAUZED010000153.1 GCF_030705415.1 Curtobacterium sp. A7_M15
CCTGGTCGTTCCTTCCGACCAGGTACGCCCGTTCTCACGATGCATCGCGGGCGTGATGGGAAGGAACGAACATCCGCTCCACCCCACCGTCCGCGCGGACGGTTGACACGACGTTGGTATCCCACCGATACTCGTCCCATGACTGCAACCGTGTCCACCCGCGTCCTCTCCGAGGCCCAGGGGACTGCCGGCATGATGATGCCGGCCACGGCCGTCATGCGTTGTCGAATGTGTGCCTGACCGGCACCCGTTCCAGCCGGATCCCCCGCGACACCACCCCCGTCGCGCGAGCGTGATCCCCGGGTGACGACCACGTCGACGACGCGCACCACGTCACGAGGTCAGTCCCCCGTACCCCCGGGACGGCCCCGGTCCGCAGCAGGACCGCAGGGCACCACGGCACTCGCCGTCCCCGGACCGACGCATTCGACACGGCCGCGGCACACCTCGACACCGCAGCCACACCGCCCGGAGAACCGCCATGTCGCTCACCATCGCTCAGCCCCGTACCGCCCTCCGCACCGCCGCACCCGCGCCGACCGACCTCGGCACCGTGACCCCGATCCGCCCGCGCCGCGAGCCGGTCACCCCCGCGGCGACCGCCGGCGTGCCGACCAGCCCGGTCGTCGCTCCGCAGCGCAACCGCGCCCTGCCCGAGGGCACCGAGGCGCGGGGCTTCGCCCTCTACGTCGGCATCGACGAGGCGAAGGCAGCTGCGGCCGGCACGACCCTCGCCGCGGTCGTGGAGCAGCTCAAGGCCCTCACCGCACAGCTCGTCCCGGCATCGGAGACCTACGCCGCCGTGGCCGTCGCCGCCGAGGGTTCCGGCGGACGTGACGTGGACGTCGTCCGCCTGGCGCTGCAGGACCGCTCGGCCGTGGCCGCCCGCAAGCAGGCTGAGAAGCCCGAGCCGGAGGAGACCGGGGTCGTCATCGACATCTCCCGGAAGCGCGTCACGCTCGACGGCGAAGCCGCTCCCCTGACCTACAAGGAGTTCGAGCTCCTGCAGTTCCTCGTCCTGCGCGAGGGGCAGACCGTCGATCGCTCCGCCATCATCGAGGGACTCTGGTCGGACGGCGAGGACGAGACCCCGAACGAGCGCACCATCGACGTCCACGTGAGTCGGCTCCGCTCGAAGCTCGGCGCGTTCGAGGAGATCGTCCGTACCGTACGCGGGGTCGGCTACCGGTTCGACCGCCACGCGGACGTCGCCGTGCGGTACGCCTCGACGCCCTCGCCGGACCTCTTCTGATCCTCGACCGGTCGTTCTTGGCGAACTCGCAGTGAACGGCCGCCGCGTCCGGTAGCGCTCCGTTACCCGTTCGTTATACAGTCGTGCGTGCAGACGGTGTTTGCTGTGGCACCGCCTGTGGAATGTGATTGCAGGAAACTCTTGGTGCAAGGGAGAGGGCCGGTCGTCCCCGTGACGACCGGCCCTCGTTGCGTCCCGGGGGACACGGCTGCGGGTCGGCAGCACCCCGTGTCCCAGGCCGTCGGTAGTGTGGCATGACCGTACGAGCAGAGGGAGCGCGACCGTGAACGAGCCACGCCGCAGCGAGAAGGCGACCGCCGTAGCGGCCTGGGAAGCGCTCTTCCGCGCCCAGGTGACCGTGATGCGTGCGCTCAACGCCGACTTCCCGGGCGGCGAGATCTCGTTCAACGAGTACGACGTCTGCTTCAACCTCTCCACGCAGCCCGGGCGCCGGTGCCGGATGCGCGAGTTGACCGGCCATCTGCTCCTCACGCAGCCGAGCGTCAGCCGCCTGGTCGACCGACTCACCGCACGCGGCATCGTCGAGAAGCAGCCGGACCCCACCGATGCCCGCGGTGTCATCGTGGCCCTCACGCCGCACGGCTTCGACGTCTACCGGGCCGTCGCCGTCCAGCACGCACAGACGATCGCCGACCAGGTCGGCGCCGGGCTCGACGACGCCGAGCTGCGGACCCTCACCGAGCTCTGCACGAAGCTCCGGACCGCGGCGGCTGCCGCGACCGGCCGACGTGGGACGACCCGGACGACCTCCGGCGTCGACGCGGCAGCGGTGTGACCGGCGCCCTGGTCTGGCTCCGCGACGATCTCCGTCTCGCGGACAACCCGGCCCTCCGTGCTGCCATCGACCACGGCGGCGACGTCACCGTCGCGTACGTCCTCGACGAGCAGTCTCCCGGCATCCGGCCGATCGGGGCGGCGGCACGATGGTGGCTGCACCACTCCCTCG
The DNA here is from genome assembly GCF_030705415.1 of Curtobacterium sp. A7_M15. GTDB lineage: Bacteria > Actinomycetota > Actinomycetes > Actinomycetales > Microbacteriaceae > Curtobacterium. The sequence goes on from NZ_JAUZED010000153.1 coordinate 2,220, forward strand.
CCGCGCTCGACGGCGAGCTCCGTGAGCGCGGGTCCCGGCTGGTCCTCCGCCGCGGGCCCGCCGCCGACGCCGTCGATGCCCTCGTCTCCGACAGCGGTGCGGACGCGGTGTTCTGGAACCGTCGGTACGGCCGTGCCGAGCGCGACCTCGACGCCGACATCAAGTCGACGCTCACCGACGGTGGCACCGAAGCACACAGCTTCGCCGCGAACCTGCTCTGGGAGCCCTGGACGGTCCTCACCGGGCAGGGCGAGCCGTACAAGGTGTTCACGCCGTTCTGGCGTGCGGTCCAGGCGATGCCCGAGCCGCGCCACCCACTGCCCAAGCCCCGCGACCTCCCCGCCGCGGCACGGGTCGCGAGCGACGACCTCGACAAGTGGGGCCTGCTGCCGACCCACCCCGACTGGGCCGGCGGTCTCCGCGACGCCTGGGAACCGGGCGAGCAGGGCGCGCACCGCCGACTCGAACACTTCGTGAGCCACGCGCTCGAGGACTACGACCAGCGTGACGAGCCCGCCCAGGCCGCCACGAGCGACCTCTCCCCGCACCTGCGGTGGGGCGAGGTCAGCCCGTACCAGGTCTGGCACCGCCTGCACGGACGGCTCGAGCCCGAGCAGCGGAAGAACGCGTCGGCGTTCCTCCGGCAGCTGGCCTGGCGCGAGTTCAACTGGAACGAGTACTTCCACTGCGAGGACATCGCCACGGTGAACGTCCGACGTGAGTTCGACGCCTTCCCGTGGCGGGACGCCCCCGACGCCGAGATCGAGCGGTGGCGAACGGGGACGACCGGGTTCGACCTCGTCGACGCGGGCATGCGGGAGCTCTGGCAGTCCGGCGCCATGCACAACCGGGTGCGGCTCGCGACGGCGAGTTTCCTCGTGAAGAACATGCTCGTCGACTGGCGCGTGGGTGAGCAGTGGTTCTGGGACACGCTCGTCGACGCCGACTCCGCCAACAACACAGCGAACTGGCAGTGGGTCGCCGGATCCGGGTTCGACGCGGCGCCGTACTTCCGGGTGTTCAACCCCGACCGCCAGCTCGAACGGTTCGACCCGCACCGCGAGTACGTGCACCGCTGGGTCCCCGCCGACGAGGACCGTCCCGAGCCGATGCTCGACCTCAAGGAGACCCGACAGCGAGCGCTCGACGCGTACGACCGGATGCGCCGGTCGTGAGCGGCATCGACCCGCAGGTGATCGCCGACGTCGATGCCGTGTTCCGCGAGCGCGTCGAACGGGGCGTGGCGCCGAGCAGCGTCTGGGGCGTGTTCGACCGCACCGGTCTCGTCGCCTCGGGCGGCCACGGGGACCGCGGGGACGGCGTCGCACCGGATGCCGACACCGTCTACCGGATCGCCTCGTGCACGAAGAGCGTGACCGCGGCGACCCTGCTCGCCCTCGTCGCAGCGGACCGCGTGCGGCTCGACGACCCGATCACGGACTTCGCGCCCGCGTTCGCGCACGTGGCGCTCCCCACCGCCGACTCCCCCGTCCCGACGCTCCGCATGCTCCTGACGATGGCCGGCGGCTTCCCCACCGACGACCCGTGGGCCGACCGTCAGGAATCGATCTCGGACGCCGAGTTCGACGACGTCCTGCGCGCCGGGCTCCTGTTCGACTCGGTCCCCGGCACCCGGTTCGCCTACTCGAACACCGGCTACGCCCTGATCGGCCGGGCGATCGCCGTGGTCGCCGGGCGCCCCTTCCCCGAGGTGGCCGCCGAGCTCGTCCTCGACCCGCTCGGGCTGCGCGACACCGTGTTCCGTGCGGACGACGCCCGAGGCCACGTCGTCACGGGCGTGCGCCCTGCCGGTGACGGCGCGGGTGCCGGTGACTGGGAGCCGCTGCCCCTGTCGGGCCCGGGCGCGTTCTCGTCGATCGGCGGCCTCTTCTCGACGGTCGCCGACCTCGCCCGCTGGGGCCGCCACCTCGCCTCGGCCTTCACCGACGCACCGGAACCCGGACCGCTGTCCCCTGCCGACCGGCGCCTCATGCAGCAGGCCACGCGGGTCGTGCCGCCGGCAGTGGTGCCGACCTCGAGCCGGGCGACCGCGTACGGCTTCGGACTCTTCGTCGAGCAGGACCCGGCGTTCGACGAGATCGTCTCCCACTCCGGCGGGTACCCCGGCTTCTCGGCGCACATGCGGTGGTCGGTCCGGGACGGCCTCGGCGTCGTCGCGTTCGAGAACGCCACGCAGGCGAAGGTCTCGACGGCGGCGGACCGTGCACTCGACCTCGTGCTGGCCGCTCGCGCGACCGTCTCGACCGGCCCCGCGACCGCCGGCGGGTCGCCGACGGGCCGTGCACCCGGCACCGGGCCGACCACCGATGCGACGTGGGCGGCGCAGGCGGCGGTGACGCGCCTCCTGGCCCACTGGGACGACGGCCTGGCCGATGCGATCTGCACGCCGAACGTGGCGATGGACGTGCCGTACGAGCGGCGACGACGGGCCATCGCGGACGCGGTCGCAGCCGTCGGCGCCGACCTCGACGCGGAGCCGGTCGCGCGCGAGTCCTCCGCTCCCTCCCACCTGCGCTGGTGGGTACCGGGGACGGCCGGTCGGCTGTGCGTCGAGATCCGGCTGGCTCCGCTCGCAGCGGGACTCGTGCAGACCCTGGTGGTGCGGGCCGAGCCCAGCGAGCGCTGACGCCTGACGTCAGACCGGCGGCCGTCCACCCACGAAGCCGAGCGCCCGCGCGGCGACCCGCGTCCCCTCGCGAGCAGCCGCCCCGACCCGTACCGGGTCGGTCGCCCACGCGCGGAGGAACCCCGCAGCGAACGCGTCCCCGGCACCGAGCGTGTCCACCACCGTCGCGGGCGTGATCGGCACCCGCTGCGGACTCCGACCGCGGCGCCCGACGAGGACGCCCTCGGTCCCCAAGGTCACCACGACGAGCGGCACCCGGTCGGCGAGCGACTCGATCGCTTCGGCGACGGTGGGCGCTCCGGTCAGTGCGAGTGCCTCGTCCTCGCTCGGGAAGAGGACGTCGAGGCCGGACAGCGCCTCGAGGAACTCCGCCGCACCGATCGCCCGCACCACGGCCGCAGAGGAGGGGTCGAGGGAGACCCGTGCGGAACCGGACCGCGCCCGGCCGACGAGTGCAGCGATGCGCTCCGGACCGCCGCCCCCGAGCATCGCCGACCCGGTCAGGTGCACGATGTCGGCATGCGCGACGAGCTCGACCGGCAGGTCCTCCGCCGACAGCGCGCCGCTCGCCGCGGGATCGGACATCGCGGTGCGGCCGTTGCGGTTCCGCACGGACACGACGGCACCGGTGGCGGTGCGGGCGTCGTACCGGATGTGCGCCCGGACCCCGGCGTCGGCGAGCGAGCGCTCGTGCCGGTAGACGTCGTCCACGCCGACCCGCCCCACCAGGTCCACCTCGGCGCCGAGCCAGCCAAGCCACGTGGCGGTGTTGCCCGCCGCACCGACCGGTCGGTGGCGGATCACCGCCGCCGGATCGTGCGACCCCATGCTCGCTGCGGTGGTCTGCACGAGCGTGCCGTCCAGGACGTCCCCGACGACGAGGAAGCGCTTCCCCGCCCCGCGACGGCGTCCAGCGACCGCCCGTCCAGCCCGGGGCGCCTCGGGGCGCGACGGGGCCGCAGGGCGCTCTGGAGGCATGGACATCGCCTCCATCATACGCGGAAACGAGTAAAGCTCCGCTTTTCGGCCAGGAACGCAGGTGCTGGACACATTCCCGGCGCCCTCCCGGTCTCGATGCGTAATATGTTGTGTGATCGTATGTCAACGGTCGCGTTCAGACCACCACGCTCGTTGGAGACGCCATGCCCCGCAAGCCCGACCCGACCCTCAAGCCGGCGATCATCGCCAAGGTGGCCGAGCATCTGCAGGACACCAAGCTCGAGGACGTCTCCGTCCGCAGCCTCGGCCGGGTCCTCGGGACGAGTGCCTACCCGATCGTGTACCACTTCGGCACGCGCGAAGCCCTGATCGACGCCGTCGTGGACCACTTGGCAGAGTCCCTGTCCGACGTCGCGCTCGACCCCGGTACCGACCACACCGGGCTGACCGAGTACCTCGTCACGGTGTTCGGTGGACTCGACGATCCGGAGCGCTCCCTCGCTGCCCGCCTCACCTTCGAGCTCGGGTCGGTCGAGTCGCTCGACGGCCGCGACCGTGAGCGGACCTTCCACCGCGAACAGGTCGACGCGATCGCCGCGTGGTGCGTCGAGCACGGCTACGCCACGGACGACGCCGAGTGCGCAGCCCGCGGAGCCGTCCTCGCGGCCCGCGGCGTGCAGTGGGGCTCCATCGTGGACGGAGAACGGGCGTCGCCCGACGCCGCGCTGCGCGCGATCGCGCAGGAGCTGGTCGCAGGGGCGCAGCTCCTGTCGGCCTGAGGCGTCCGGACACACACCGACGAACGACGGGAGGCGCGGTGCCAGCTGGCACCG
>NZ_JAUZED010000154.1 GCF_030705415.1 Curtobacterium sp. A7_M15
CGGTGCCAGCTGGCACCGCGCCTCCCGTCGTGTGGATGTCTCGTCAGGCGAGCTGCGACGCGGACGTCAGCGGCACGATCACCCGGTGCGCCTCGCGCAGGACGTCGAGCGTGTGCTGGACCTCGTCAGCACGCTCCTCGGGCGTCCAGCCGAGCGTCCCGGCGAGCACGTCCGCCAGCTCGTCGAGCAGGTCGATCGTGACCCCGCCGACGAACGCGAGGTTCGTCCGGCGCAGTACCACGTCGACCAGGTGCACGGCCTGCTCGTGCTCGGCGAAGTACGCCACCTCGGCGCGGGTCAGCGCCGGGTCCGACTCGAGGGGCTCGACCGGCCCGTCGACCAGGACGTCGACGACCTCGGCCGCGCGGGTGCCGTAGCGCTCGAGCAGCCCCTCGACGACGGATGCGTCGAGACCGTCGCGGTGCGACTTGATCCAGAGCGCGCGCTGGGCGTCCGTGGTCGGGAAGTCCTTGCCGCCGCCGATCGCCATGCCGGTCGTGTCGACCTTCCGGGCGACGCCGAGCTTCGTCGTGACGTCGGTGGAGAGGTGCGCGGCGAGAGCGCGGAACGTGGTCCACTTGCCGCCGACGAGCGACAGCACGGTCGTCTCCGGCAGCCCGGCGATCGCCGTGTCCACGATCCGGTAGTCACGCGAGACGAAGCCGGGGGCGGTGTCCTCGTGACGGGGGAGCGGGCGGATGCCGGAGTAGCTGTAGACGATGTGGTCGCGGGTCAGTGCGATCTGGGGGAAGACGTGCTTCACCAGGCCGAAGAAGTAGTCGATCTCCTCGTCGGTGGTGGTGACGGGCTTCGACGGGTCGGCGTCGATGTCCGTGGTGCCGATGAGCACCCGGCCCTTGAGCGGGTAGATGAGGACGATGCGACCGTCGTTGTTCTCGAAGAAGAGCTCGCGGCCCTTCGTCGCCTCGAGCAGCTCGGGGTTGTCGACGACGATGTGGGAGCCCTTCGTGCCGCCCATGAACGTCGTCTCGCCGCCGAACGCCTGGTTCGTGAGGTCGGTCCAGGGGCCGGAGGCGTTCACGACGACCTCGGCGGTGAACGTGAACTCGGCGCCGGTCTCGCGGTCGCGGAGCAGGACGCCGCCGTCGCGGGTACCGACGGCCTCGACGTAGTTGACCGCGCGGGCGGTCGACGCCGAACCCTCGCCCGAACCCGCGGCCAGCCCGTCCTTGAGCACGTCGAGCGCCAGACGCTCCGGCTCGTGCACGCTCGCGTCGTAGTAGGTGCCCGTGTACTTCAGGTCCTTGTTGAGCGCCGGCATGTCCTCGAGCGCGGCCTTCTTCGTCAGGAAGCGGTGCTTCGGGACCGACCCGCCGTCGCGCGAGAAGGAGTCGTAGATCGTCATGCCGATCTTGATGAGCGCGGCGCCGCGCTCCTTCGTCGAGCGCTGCTTGTGCGTGAGCATCCGCAGCGGGGCGTTCATGATGCCCGAGAACGTCGAGAAGATCGGCATCGTGGTCTGCAGCGGCTTGACGTAGTGCGGGGCGATGCGGATGAGGCCGTTGCGCTCCTGCACGCTCTCGCGGACGAGACGGAACTCGCCGTTCTCGAGGTAGCGGATGCCGCCGTGGATCATGTGGCTCGACGCGGCGGAGGCGCCACTGGCGTAGTCGCCTCGCTCGACGAGGGCCACGTCGACGCCCTGCAGGGCGAGGTCGCGGAAGGTGGCGATGCCGTTGATGCCGCCACCGACCACGAGGACCTGTGCGTTCGGGCGCTCCGTGAGCGCGTTCACCGTGTTCCGGGGCTGCGTCTTCTTCGACATTGCTGCGTCGCTTCCTTCGTGGGTTCCGTAGTGGTTCGCCATCGATCGTGCGCCTCGGTGAGAGGGTGGGCAACTTGCGTGCACGAACGTGCAGCACACGTGTCCGGACGGGCCGGTGGAGGCCCTGGAGGCGCGACAGGGGTTGCAGAGGCCGTGCACGTCCGTGCATGCTCGGTTCCCATGAGTGATGCAGCGCAGCCCATGCGCACGCAGCAGGCGCTGCGCGCCGCACACCTGTACTACCTGCAGGACCTGACCATGGACGCGATCGCCGACGAGCTCGGTACCTCGCGGTCGTCCGTCTCCCGGTTGTTGAAGTACGCGCGGGACACCGGGCTGGTGGACATCCAGATCCGCTCGCCCCTCGACCAGGCCGCGGCCCTCAGCCGGTCGATCCGGTCGAGGTTCGGGGTGCACGCGCACGTCGTGCCGGTGCCGGACCACACGAGCGACGTCGACCGGCTCGAACGCGTCGCCCTGTCCGCCGCGCGCATCCTGACGCAGTACGTCGAGTCGAACATGGTGATCGGGATCTCGTGGGGTTCCACCGTGAGCGCGGTGAGCCGGTACCTCGTGCCGAAGACCACCCACGGCTCGACGGTCGTGCAGATCAACGGCGCCGCGAACACCCGGACGACGGGCATCGTCTACGCGTCCGAGATCCTCCGGCGGTTCGGCGAGGCGTACGGCGCGTTCGTGCAGCAGTTCCCGGTCCCGGCGTTCTTCGACGACCCGGCCACGAAGCAGGCGCTCTTCCGGGAGCGTTCGATCCGCCGTGTGCTCGACCTCCACGAGCGCATGGACCTCGTCGTCTTCGGCGTCGGAGCGCCCCAGGCCCCGGTGCCCTCGCACGTGTACTCCGGCGGGTACCTCGATCCGTCCGACCGTGACGAACTGACGAAGGCCGAGGTCGTCGGGGACGTCTCGACCGTGTTCTACCGCGCCGACGGGTCGTGGAAGGACATCGGGGTGAACGCCCGTGCCGGGGCACCGGACCTCGACACGATCAAGCGTGCCCCGCGCCGGGTGTGCGTCGTGGCCGGACGCTCGAAGGCCGCGTCGTTGAAGGGCGCCCTCGCCGCCGGGCTGATCACCGACCTCATCCTCGACGAGAGCGTCGGGCAGGCGATCCTGCAGCCGTGAACGTCGGTGGTGTCCCCTAGGTTCTCGAGCATGGTTGCCACGACGGACACCCGGTACTCACGACGGATCGCGGGGAGCGACGTCGACCAGGCCCTCGCCTTCTTCACGGGCGACTACGACTTCCGGTCTCCTACGGTCCGCCGTACCCACCGCGAGACCCGCTGGGACTTCGCCGGCGTGGGTGACGAGCGGCTCTCGCTGCGTTCCTCACGGTTCCTGGTCGACCTGCGGAGCGACAGCCGGGTCGACGACGCGTTCCTCATCGCCTGGATGCGCAGCGGGTCGAGCACGATCACCCACGGCGGCACGTCGTACGAGCTGGAACCGGGCGTGCCGGTCGTCCTGCCGTTCGCCGACACGTACGAACTGCACCACCGTGACATCGGCCTCAACCTCGTGCACCTCGACGCGGCCTTCGTCCGGTCGATCGTCGGCGAGGACGACTTCGCGTTCGAGTCGATGCGCCGCTCGACGGCCGAGGGTTCACGCGTGTGGCAGTCGGTCGTGCGGGCGTACTCGTCGACCTGGTTGGACGTCGGGCACGAGCTCACCGCGGTCGCCCAGCGTGACATCGCCGAGGCGTTCGCGTCCGCTGCGATCGCGGCCTTCCCCGAGCGGAGTCGCTGGCGTACGACGGTCACCGGCAGCGGGCCCGAGCACGAGCGCGTCCGCCGTGCGCTCGAGTACGTGCACGAGCACGCGCGCGAGGCGATCGGGACGCCGGAGATCGCCGCAGCGGCGGGACTGAGCCCGCGCGGACTGCAGCAGTCCCTCCGTCGGCACCTCGACCAGACGCCGGGCGACCTGCTCCGCAGCGTCCGGCTCGACGGTGCCCGTGCCGACCTGCTGCGCGGTGACCGCGACGACACCTCGGTGGCCGACATCGCCAGGTCCTGGGGCTTCGGGCACCTCGGGCGCTTCTCGGCGACGTACCGGTCACGGTTCGGGGAACTGCCGAGCGAGTCCCTCCGCGCTCGGTAGCGTGGCGGGATGGACACCGTCGTCACCGCCCTCCGCTCTGCGCTCTCCGACCCGGACGGCGTGATCGTCCGGACCGAGCGCGACGTGCTCGACGCGGCCCGGACGGACAAGTCCGGCTGGGTCGCACCCGGCGGACCGGTCGCGGTCGTCGAGGCCCGCACGGTCGAGCATGTGCAGGCCGCGCTCCGCACCTGCTCGGCGCTCGGTGTCCCGGTCGTCCCGCGCGGCGCCGGCACCGGGCTGGCCGGCGGCGCGAACGGCACCGCGGGCACCGTCGTGCTCAGCGTCGCGCGGATGGACCGGATCGTCGAGGTGTCGGTCGACGACGAGTACGCGGTCGTCGAACCCGGAGTGCTGAACGGCGACCTGAACGCGGCCGTCGCCGAGCACGGCCTGCGGTTCGCGCCGGACCCGGCGAGTGCGGCCATCGCGAGCGTCGGCGGCAACGTCGCCACCAACGCCGGTGGGTTGCGGTGCGTGAAGTACGGCGTCACGCGAGAGGCGGTGCTGGGCCTCGACGTCGTGCTCGCGGACGGTCGGCTCGTCTCCACCGGACACCGCACCGTGAAGGGCGTCACCGGTCTCGACCTCACGGCGCTGATCGTCGGGTCCGAGGGCACGCTCGGGGTGATCGTCGGTGCGACCGTCCGACTCGTGCCGATCCCGGCGGGTGAGCCGGCCACCCTCGGCGCCGTCTACCCGACCGTCGAGGCCGCTGCCCGCGCCGCGGCCTCCGTGGTCGCCGGGGCGGAGCGTCCGTCGACGGTGGAGCTGCTCGACGCCGCAGCGCTCGAGGGGATCGCGGCCCACCTCGGGCCGCAGGTGATCACCGAGACGGTGGGGAGCACCGCGGCGGGCGGGGTGTTCCTCCTCGTGGAGTACGACGGACCGGGTGCGACCGAGGCTGCGCTGGGAGCGGTGCCGCGCCTCCAGGCCGAGGGCGGCACCGTGCACCTGGCCGGGTCGGCGGCGGAACGCGACCGCCTGCTGACGATCCGCCGGTCCTTCCACCCGGCGATGGAGGCGTGTGGCCGGGTCCTCATCGAGGACGTCGCGGTACCGCGCAGTCGACTCGCCGAGATGTTCGCGCGCGTCGAGGCCATCGGGACGCGGTACGGCATCGCGATCCCCACGGTCGCGCACGCCGGTGACGGCAACCTGCACCCGAACTTCGTGTTCGAGGGCGACGAGGTGCCGCAGCACGTCTGGGACGCGGCCGACGCGATGTTCCGCGCGGCGATCGAGCTCGGCGGGACGCTGACGGGGGAGCACGGCGTCGGGGTCCTCAAGCGACGGTGGATCGGCGACGAGCTCGGCGACGACGTGCTCGAGCTGCAGCGGGGGATCCGACGCGTGTTCGACCCCGCCGGGATCCTGAACCCGGGCAAGGTGTTCTGACGCCGAATCCGGTCGAACGAAAACGCGTCCAACTGCTCAGAAGTTCGGCTGAAACAGACCTGTAACGAACGGCGGCGCATCGTGGGTGTCGAACGTGCACCGCCCACGAAGGAGTCAGTGATGCTGATCGGCGTCCCCACCGAGATCAAGAACAACGAGTTCCGCGTCGCCGCGACACCGGCAGGTGTCGCCGAGCTGGCGCTGCACGGACACGAGGTCCTCGTGCAGTCGGGCGCCGGCGACGGATCGTCCTTCCCGGACGCCGAGTACGCCGCTGCCGGCGCGACCATCGTCCCGACGGCGGCCGAGGTGTGGTCCCGCGCCGAGATGATCCTCAAGGTGAAGGAGCCGGTCGCCGCCGAGTACGCCTCGATCCGGCCCGGGCAGGTCCTGTTCACGTACCTGCACCTCGCCGCGGACCGACCACTGACCGACGCGCTCGTCGAGTCCGGCGCGACGGCGATCGCGTACGAGACGGTGCAGCTGCCCGATCGCTCGCTGCCCCTGCTGTCGCCGATGTCGGAGATCGCCGGGCGGCTGTCGGCGCAGGTCGGCGCGGACCACCTGATGCGGCCGAACGGCGGGCGCGGGCTCCTGCTCGGCGGCGTGCCCGGCACCCCGAAGGGCCGCGTGGTCGTCATCGGCGGCGGCGTCGCGGGCGAGCACGCGGCGACGATGGCGCTCGGCCTCGGGGCCGAGGTCACCGTGTTCGACATCAGCCTGCCGCGGCTGCGTGCACTGGACGCCCGGTTCGACGGACGGATCACGACGCTGCGGTCCTCGGCGCACGCGATCGCCTCGGCCCTGCGCGAGGCCGACCTCGTGATCGGGTCCGTGCTCATCCCCGGGGCCTCCGCGCCGAAGCTCGTGACCGACGCCATGGTCACGGACATGCAGCCCGGGTCGGTGCTCGTCGACATCGCGATCGACCAGGGCGGCTGCTTCGAGGGCTCGCACCCGACCACGCACGACGACCCGACGTTCGCCGTGCACGACACCGTCTTCTACTGCGTGGCGAACATGCCCGGGGCGGTGCCGCGCACCTCGACGATCTCGCTGACGAACGCGACGCTGCCCTACGCCGTGGCGATCGCGAACCAGGGGTGGGAGGCCGCGACCGCTGCCGACCCGGCCCTGGCGCTCGGGGTGAACGTGCACGCGGGGCAGGTCGTGAACGCCGCCGTCGCGGCGGCGCACGGCCTGGAGGCCGCGGCGCGCTGAGCGCGCGCCCGCG
>NZ_JAUZED010000155.1 GCF_030705415.1 Curtobacterium sp. A7_M15
GGGACCGCAGGGACGGCCCGGGCAGCCCGGGCAGCCCGGGCAGCCTGGTCAGGGCTGGCAACCGGGGCAGCCGGGTCCGCAGGGGGCCCAGGTGCCGCCGTTCGCGCCGCCGCAGGCCCCGTCGGACCCGTGGGGTGGGCCAGCGCCACGCTGAGTCCTCAGCGCCCGCGTGTGGGGCTTGGGCGGTCGCGTGCGTGTGGTGATCTGCGCGTGCGTTGACGGCGTGCGCCCGCGAGGACCGCGTGCGTTGACGGCGTTCTCCCGCGAGGACGTCGTGCGACATCGTCGATGTCGTGCGACGTCGACCGTGTCGCAGTGTGCGTGCGCGGTCAGTTGCGGACGCGGTGGTGCGACATCGCCGATGTCGTGCGACGTCGACGATGTCGTTCGGGGTCGGCCCACGCGCACCGGCACCGGCACCGGCACGGCGCCCGCCGCCCCTCAGAACGTGTGCTTGTCCCGCTGCGCGACCCGCAGCCCGCTGCCGATCAGCCGCAGCACGAGCTCGCGCCCGGTGACCGCCGTGGCCCCGGCGGCGACGAGCTCGTCGTAGCGCGACAGCGGCACGTCGTAGTGGTCGTGATCGAAGGCACGGCGCGGGATGCCGACGCGTCCGGCGAACTCGTGCAGCTCGTCGTAGGATGTGTCACTGACGAGGTGCGACCACAGAGTGTCGTGTGCGGGCCACGTCGGCGGGTCGATCATCACGGTCACACGGCAATCGTACGTGTGTCGCCGTTTGACCGGACCTGGGGGCATCGAGTATTCTCGATCCCTGGTGTCAGCGGGCCGTTCTGCCTGCGTCGCCGATCGGGCCCGGACCTCCGGGAACCGCTCGTGCAGAAGTGGGCACCCGAGACTTCCCTCAAGCAGAGTTACGTAAGGATTTCCACGTGGTTTACGCAGTAGTGCGCGCCGGCGGCCGTCAGGAGAAGGTCGAGGTCGGGACGATCATCACGATCGACCGTGCCAAGGCTGACGACAAGGGCAACATCGACCTCGCTCCGGTGCTCCTCGTGGACGGTGACAAGATCACGTCGGCCGCTTCCGAGCTCGCCAACGTGACGGTCACCGCCGAGGTGCTGAACGACCTTCGCGGTCCGAAGGTCGTCATCCAGAAGTTCAAGAACAAGACCGGGTACAAGAAGCGCCAGGGTTTCCGCGCTGAACTGACCCGCGTCAAGATCACCTCGATCGCGTAAGGCAGGAGTAGAAGATGGCACACAAGAAGGGTGCGAGCTCCACTCGCAACGGCCGTGACTCGAACGCACAGCGCCTCGGCGTGAAGCGCTTCGGCGGCGAGGTCGTCAACGCTGGCGAGATCATCATCCGCCAGCGCGGCACCCACTTCCACCCGGGCGCCAACGTCGGCCGCGGTGGCGACGACACGCTGTTCGCCCTCTCGGCCGGTGCGGTCGAGTTCGGCACCAAGGGCGGCCGCAAGGTCGTCAACATCGTCAACGCGTAAGCAGTTCGACGATCTGACTCTGCGGGAGGGGCGGGCCACGTGCCCGCCCCTCCCGTTCTCTTTTCTGCAACACCAAGGAGTGGACCCATGGCGACGTTCGTCGACCGCGTGACCCTGCACCTCACCGCGGGGAACGGCGGCAACGGCTGCGTGTCGGTCCGCCGTGAGAAGTTCAAGCCGCTCGCCGGCCCGGACGGGGGCAACGGCGGTGACGGTGGCGACATCGTCCTCGTCGCCGACCCCCAGGTGACGACCCTGCTCGGGTACCACCGTTCACCGCACCGTTCGTCCAAGAACGGGCAGCCCGGGATGGGCGACATGCGGAGCGGCGTCAGCGGTGAGACCCTCGAGCTCCCGCTGCCCATCGGCACCGTCGTGTACGACGACCGGGGCGAGGTCATCGCCGACCTCACCGAGCCGGGCATGCGCGTCGTCATCGCTCCCGGCGGGCAGGGCGGTCTCGGCAACGCCGCGCTCTCCACCACGAAGCGCAAGGCCCCCGGTTTCGCGCTCCTCGGCACCGAGGGCTGGGCGGGCGACGTCAGCCTCGAGCTGAAGACCATCGCCGACGTCGCCCTCGTCGGGTTCCCGAGCGCCGGCAAGTCCTCGCTCATCGCCGCGATCTCCGCCGCGAAGCCGAAGATCGCCGACTACCCGTTCACGACCCTCACGCCGAACCTTGGTGTCGTCGAGTCCGGCTCCACCCGCTTCACCGTCGCCGACGTCCCCGGCCTCATCGAGGGCGCGTCCGAGGGCAAGGGACTCGGCCTCGAGTTCCTCCGTCACGTCGAGCGGTGCGAGGCCCTGCTGCACGTCATCGACTGCGCAACGCTCGACCCGGGTCGCGACCCGATCAGCGACCTCGACGTCATCCTCGGTGAGCTCGAGCGCTACCCGGTGCCCGAGGGCCAGGTGCCGCTGCTCGAGCGCCCGCAGATGATCGCGCTCAACAAGGTCGACGTGCCCGAGGCCGCCGAGCTCGCCGAGTTCGTCCGCGAGGAGCTCGAGGGCCGCGGCTACCGCGTCTTCCCGATCTCGACCGCATCCCGCAAGGGTCTGCGCGAGCTGACGTTCGCGCTGGCCGACGTCGTGGAGCAGGCCCGCGCCTCCCGTGCCGCCGAGCCGGTGGCCGAGCGCATCGTCCTGCGGCCGAAGGCCGTCGACGAGACGCCGTTCACGATTCGTGCGGAGGGCGGTGAGGAGCACCGCTTCTACCGCATCCGCGGCGCGAAGCCCGAGCGCTGGGTCCAGCAGACCGACTTCACCAACGAAGAGGCGATCGGCTACCTGGCCGACCGGCTCGCGAAGCTCGGCGTCGAGGACGGCCTGTTCAAGGCCGGGGCCGTCGCCGGCTCCACCGTCGTCATCGGCGGCGACGGCGGCACGGTCTTCGACTGGGAGCCGACGCTCACCTCGACCGCGGAGCTCATCACGAGTGCGCGCGGCACCGACTCGCGGATCGGGGCGACCTCGCGTCCGACCCGCAACGAGCGGCGCGAGGAGTACTTCGAGCGCATGGACGCCAAGGCTGCCGCGCGTGCGGAGCTCGAGCAGGAGCGCGTCGCCGGGCTGTGGGCCGACGACGATGCCGACGACATCGCCGACGACGACCGGGACGACAGGGACTGACCACGGCATGACCGACACGACCGCACGCACCGACCTCGGACCCGTCACCCGGCGCGAGGACATCCCGCGTGCCAGGCGGATCGTGGTCAAGGTCGGGTCGTCCTCGGTGAGTGGTGACAACACCGGGCAGATCGCCCGGCTCGTGGACGCCATCGCGGCGGCGCACGCCCGGGGGACCGAGGTCGTCCTCGTGTCCTCCGGCGCCATCGCCACCGGCTTCCCGTTCCTCGGGCTCGAGGGCCGCCCCGACGACCTCGCGACCCAGCAGGCCGCAGCGGCGACCGGCCAGAACGTCCTGATGTTCCGGTACCAGAAGGAACTCGATCGGCACGCGGTCGTCGCGGCACAGATCCTCCTGACGGCGGGGGACCTGCAGAACCCCACGCACCGGGTCAACGCGCAGCGGGCCGTCGACCGGCTCCTCGCGCTGCGCGTGCTGCCGATCGTGAACGAGAACGACACCGTGGCCACGCACGAGATCCGCTTCGGCGACAACGACCGGCTCGCGGCCCTCGTGGCCCGGCTGCTCGGGGCCGATGCGCTCGTGCTGCTGTCCGACGTGGAGTCGCTCTACACGCGGCCCCCGGAGCAGCCCGGCGCCGAACCGATCACGCACGTGCCGTTCGGTGACGAGCTCGCCGGGGTCACGTTCGGGTCGATCGGCGCCGCGGGCGTGGGGACCGGGGGAGCGGGGACCAAGGTCGCGGCCGCTCGGCTCGCAGCCGAGGCCGGTACGTCGGTGCTCGTGACGGCGACGGCACTCGTGGAGCGGGCGCTGGCGGGGGAGCAGGTCGGGACCTGGTTCGAAGCGGCCGGGCGGGGCTGACGGGGCTCGGTTCGAACCGGTCGGTTCGGTCGGTTCGGTCCGGTCGGCTCGGGAGGCGCGGTGCGGCGCCGCCGCGCAGCTCACGTCCGCCGAGGGGTCACGATCTACCGAGCTCGTCGTTTGCCAGCGGCGCTTTCCGCGACCTCGGCGGGACGCCTGCGGCCTGTCGTCCCCGGTCACGCGAGGTCGGACCGAGCGGTGCGTGCGCTGCGGGCGCATGTTGACTCCTCCACAGGAGCCGCGCCTCCAGGGCTCTCCACAAGCAGACCGGACGGCCGTCATGCGGCAGACCCCCGCGCCTAGAATCGAGCCATGTCGCTGACCGCATCCGCCCCGACCCTGACCGACAAGCTCGTCGCCGCGCGCGACGCGGCGTCGGTCCTCGCCACGGCCACGACCGCGGTGAAGGACGCGGCGCTCCTCGCGATCGCCGCGGGTGTGCGACAGGCGACGGACGAGATCGTCGCGGCGAACCACGAAGACCTGCTCGCGGGTGAGGACAGCGGGCTCTCGTCAGGGCTGCTCGACCGACTGCGGCTCGATCCGGTCCGCATCGACGCCCTGGCCGCCGCTGTCGAGCACGTCGTCGGTCTCACCGACCCGGTCGGGCAGCACGTCCGTGGCTCGCGGTTGCCGAACGGGCTGCAGCTCTCGCAGGTGCGGGTGCCGTTCGGCGTCGTCGGTGCGATCTACGAAGCACGGCCGAACGTGACGGTGGACATCGCCAGCCTCGCGCTGAAGAGCGGCAACGCGGTGGTGCTCCGGGGCGGCTCGGCCGCGCAGCGGACCAACGCGGTGCTCGTCGCCCGGATCCAGGACGCCGTCGCCTCGGCCGGGTTGCCGCCCGAACTCGTGCAGACGATCGACGAGTTCGGGCGTGCCGGCGCGACCGACCTGATGCGGGCACGCGGGCTCGTCGACGTGCTCATCCCGCGGGGCAGTGCGTCGCTGATCCAGACGGTCGTGACCGAGTCGCTCGTGCCCGTGATCGAGACCGGAGCCGGGGTGGTGCACGTCTTCCTCGACGAGTCGGCTCCGCTGGACCGGTCGATCGACATCGTGCTGAACAGCAAGGTGCAGCGGCCGAGCGTGTGCAACGCGCTCGAGACACTCCTCGTGCACGAGCGTGCGGCCGATCGCCTCCTGCCCGTGCTGGCCGACCGGCTGCGTGCCGCAGGGGTGACCCTCCGCGGTGACGACGCCACGCGGGTGCTCGTGCCCGGTGTCCTCCGCGCGACGGACGACGACTGGGGGACCGAGTCGATGGACCTCGACCTCTCCATCCGGGTGGTGCCCGACGTCGATGCCGCGATGGCACACATCGCACGGTGGTCGACGCACCACACCGAGTCGATCGTCACGAACGACATCGACACGGCGGAGCGCTTCCTGGCCGAGGTGGACTCGGCCGTCGTGATGGCGAACGCCTCGACGCGGTTCACCGACGGCGGGGAGTTCGGGTTCGGTGCCGAGGTGGGCATCTCCACGCAGAAACTGCACGCTCGCGGGCCGATGGGGCTGCCCGAACTGACGAGCACCAAGTGGATCGTGCGCGGGCAGGGACAGATCCGCGGCTAGACTGAACGGCGACTTCCCCCGACCGAACGGAGCATCGGATCCATGACCTTCCTCGCAGAAGCCGCTGAGCACGCCTCGGGGGTCCCCGCGTACGTGTTCCCGCTCGTCGGTGCCCTCTTCTTCGCGTTCCTCGGGTTCGTGACCTGGAGCTTCCGCGACGTCGCCTACCGCCACTCGCACAAGTTCGAGGCGACCCGCACCCACGAGACGGGTGTCGACGAGTTCGGTCGCACCGAGCACTGACCCGCGACCGGCATGCTCGAGAGCACGGGGCGGCCTCGCATCGGCGTGATGGGTGGCACGTTCGACCCGATCCACAACGGCCACCTCGTGGCAGCGTCCGAGGTGGCGCGCGCGTTCGACCTCGACGAAGTCGTCTTCGTCCCCACCGGACAGCCGTACATGAAGTCCGACGTGACCGACGCCGAACACCGCTACCTCATGACCGTGGTCGCCACCGCGTCGAACCCGATGTTCACCGTGAGTCGCGTCGACATCGACCGCCCGGGCCCGACCTACACGGTCGACACGCTGAAGGACCTGCACGAGCAGCGACCCGATGCGCAGCTGGTCTTCATCTCGGGCGCAGACGCCGTCCAGCAGATTGTCGACTGGAAAGACCATGATGGCCTGTGGGACCTCGCGCACTTCGTCGCCGTGACACGTCCGGGACACGCCTTGAGCATCACGGGTCTGCCCGAACGAGACGTAAGCTTGCTCGAAGTTCCCGCGCTGGCAATATCGTCGACCGACTGCCGCGACCGGGTGAGACGTGGTTTCCCCGTGTGGTACTTGGTCCCCGACGGTGTCGTCCAGTACATCTCCAAGCACCATCTGTATCGGAGCGTTGCATGAGTTCGTCCGACGCGCAGCCGCCCCTGTCGCGGCGCCAGGCGCGCGAGCGGGAGCGTGCCGCCGCGGGCGGTGCGCAGCCCGTGACGCCGCCCCCGACCGTCGCCTCCGCGGCCGACCAG
>NZ_JAUZED010000156.1 GCF_030705415.1 Curtobacterium sp. A7_M15
GCCTCCTGGACCGCCCGCGTCGTTCAGCCGAGCGCGGCCGTGTCCGGCGACCCCGTCGCGAGCGCGCCGCGCACCGATCCCCACGACGCGAGCCGCTCGCGGACGGCGTCGTCGCGCTCGACCTCGAGCGCGGTGGCGTGCGCCTGTTCGAGGACCTCGTCGATGACGATCCGGCGTCCGCTGCGGGCGGACGCGATCGCGGCGTCCACCATGGTGAGGCTCATCACGTTGCCGTGCACCTCGCCGTCGGGGCGCTCGCCGGAGCGGACCGCTCGCACGAAGGACGCGAGGGCCCCGGCGATCTCGTTGCCGACGCTCGGCGCCGTCTCCGGGGCTCCCGGCGTGCCGTCGAGGTCGCTCCACGGATCGTGGTCGCCGTCCCACAGCGCCGTGCCGGCCGGTCCGGACGCGCGCCAGTCGCCGTTCCACGACGTCTCGGCACCCGGCGCGCACCACGATCCGTCGTACACGTAGCGGACGTCGTCCTCGAACGTGAAGACCGCGGCCGCCGCGGCGTCGCCCCGGTACCAGGACCACGACGGGTTCCACGACTCGCAGTACACGGACACCGGGTCCCGCTCGAGCACGTAGCGCGCGGAGTCGAACGCGTGGATCGCCATGTCGAGCAGGAGGACGTCGTCCATCTCCTCGCGGAAGCCGCCGAAGTGCGGGGCCTTCGCGAAGCGCGTGCTCAGCCCGCCGACGCCCCCGAGCCCGCGGACGTGCTGCCGGAAGGCGACGAGGTGGTCGTTGTACCGCCGGGACTGGGACACCATGAACAGCTTCCCGGTGGCCTCGGCGGCGGCCGCGAGTGACAGCGCCTCGGCGACCGTCTGCGCCGCTGGCTTCTCGCCCAGGACGGGGAGTCCGGCGCGCAGGGCCTCGATCGTGACCGGGTGGTGCGCGACCGGGACCGTGATGTCGAGGACGGCCTCGGCACCGGTCTCGGTGGCGAGGCCGGTGAGGTCGGTGCCGACGGGGATCGTCGGGTCGCCGGCGACCGCGGCCCCGGCCCGGGCGGCGTCGAGGTCGAGGTCGACGATGCCGACCAGTTCGACGTCCGGGTCGGCCGCGACGGTGGCGAGCCAGGCGCGGCCCATGCCGCCGGCGCCGACCTGCACGACGCGGAGGGTCATGCCTGTGCCCCTTCGTGCTCCGGTGCCGGCTGGTCCACCGGTGCGTGCTCTGCTGCGGTCTGCTCCGGCTCGTCGTCGAACGGACCGCGGTAGTGCTGGCCGTCGAAGTACTCGCCCAGGTCGTACCGGCGCAGCGTCGGGATCTCCCGCTCGCGCTCCGGCCGCGCCCACTCGGCGGCGTTCGCGATCACGCGTCGGACGTCCTTGTGGTGGTAGACGGGGAAGTCCTGGTCGCCGGGGGAGAAGTAGAAGATCTTCCCCAGGCCGCGGCGGTACGTCATGCCGCTCCGGAACACCTCGCCGCCGGTGAACCCGGAGATGAACACGAGCTCGTCGGGGGTCGGGACGTCGAAGTACTCGCCGTACATCTCCTGCTCGGGGATGACGATCGGGTTCGGGACGCCGCGGGTGATGGGGTGCTGCGGGTTCACGGTCCAGACGAGCTCCTGGTCGTGCTCGCTGCGCCACCGGAGGGTGCACGTCGTGCCCATCAGCTTCCCGAAGATCTTCGACCAGTGGCCGGAGTGCAGCACGACGAGGCCCATGCCGGACAGGACGTGCTTGTGCACGCGGTCGACCACCGCGTCGTCCACGTCCTGGTGTGCGGCGTGCCCCCACCAGGTGAGGACGTCGGTCTCGGCGAGGACTTCGTCGGTGAGGCCGTGCTCGGGTTCCTGCATCGTCGCGGTGCGGACGACGGCCTCCGGCAGGTTCTCGCGGATGCCGTCGGCGATGGCGCCGTGCATGCCGTCGGGGTACCGTTCGGCGACGTGCTGCTCGACCTGCTCGTGGACGTTCTCGCCCCAGACGGTGATGCGCAGCGGGGTGGTGGTCATGGCGTGCCTTTCTGGCTGGAGTTCGGGGGTGTCGCCGGTCGTGTCGGCTGTCGTCGGGTCGGCCGCCGTCGGGTCGGCCGTCGTCACTTGACCGCGCCGCCGAGTGCGCCGGCGGAGATGTACCGCTGGGCGACGATGAGCAGCACGGCTGCCGGCAGCGACGCGAGGACGGACGTCGCCATGACGGGCCCCCAGTCGGTGACGTTCGAACCGATGTAGTTGTAGATGCCGAGCGTGATCGGTCGGACCGCGGTCGTCGACGTCAGGGTCAACGCGATGAGGAAGTCGCCCCAGGCGCCGAGGAACGTGAAGAGCGCCGCCGTGACGATGGCGTTCCGGCTGATGGGCAGGACGATCGAGACGAACGCCCGGAAGTCGTTCGCGCCGTCGACGAGCGCGGCCTCGACCAGGCTCGGCGGGATCGACTCCATGAACGCGCGCATGAGCAGCACGGCGAACGGCACCTGGACGGCGCTGTCGGCCAGGATCAGTCCGATGTAGCTGTTCAGCAGCCCCACGTTGTTGAACAGCGTGTAGAGCGCGTTCGCGATGACGATCGCCGGGATCATCTGCGTGATGAGCAGCACGAGCAGGAACACCCGGGTGCCGCGCATCTTGAACCGTGCCAGCCCGTAGGCGGCCGGTGTCGCGATGGCCAGGGTCAGCACGACGGTGCCGAGGCCGATGATCATGCTCGACAGGAAGTTCTGTCCCTGCTGGGCGAGCGCCGTCTCGTACCCCCGGAAGGTGGGGGAGAACGGGAACCAGGTCGCGGTGGCGGCGCCGGACGTGCTCTGCAGGCTGGTGTTCACCATCCAGTACACGGGGAAGACCATGACCGCGAGGAACAGGCAGCCCAGGATCGTCAGGGGGATGCCCTTGACGGTGCGCTTCGGCCCCCGGACCCGCGCGGCGCGCTTCGTGGTGATCGTGCGGGTAGCGGTGACGGTCTGGTTCGCGAGTCCGACGCTCATTCGTCGACCGCCTTCCTGGAGATCGCGATGTAGACCATCGCGAAGACGAACGAGACGACGATGAGCACGTTGCTCACGGCGGCTCCGATGCCGAACTGGAAGTTGACGAACGACTGGTGGTAGGCGTTCGTGGCGAGGGTCTGCGTCGAGTTCGCCGGCCCGCCGCCGGTGAGGCCGAGGATGATGTCGACGACCTTCAGCGTGTAGACCACCCCGAGCACGATGACGACGCTCACCACGCTCCGGATGCTCGGCCAGGTGATGTACCAGAAGGCCTTGAAGCCCGTGGCCCCGTCGAGTGCGCCGGCCTCGTACAGCTCCGGCGGCACGGACTGCAGCCCGCTGTAGAGGATCGTCGTGTTGAACGGGATGCCGAGCCAGACGTTCACGCCGATGACCGCGATGAGCGCCAGGCTCGGGCTGACCAGCCACGGCACCGGCGCGATGCCGACGAGCCCGAGGAGCTGGTTGAGGGCACCGCTGTCCTGGTCGAGGAGCCACTTCCAGACCGCGCTCGACGCGATCAGCGGCAGCAGCCACGGCAGCAGGAGGAGTCCGCGCAGGAAGCCGGACAGCGGGAAGTGCCGCCGGAAGAACAGCGCGAGCGCGAGACCGATCACGAACTGCAGGACGATCGAGCCCGCGGTGAAGAGTGCCGTGTTCACGACGCTCGTCGCGAAGACCGAGCTCTGGAACACCTGGATGTAGTTGCCGATCCCGACCCACGGGGCCTCGCCCGTGAAGAAGGTGGCGGTCGTGTAGTCCTGGAAGGACATGATGACGTTCTTCACGACCGGGTAGCCGAAGAACACGGCCACGAACAGCGCGGCCGGGATGACGAACAGCCAACGGGTCATACCGCTCCGCATGCGGGCGCGGCGCTGGCCGGGGCGTGGTGGGGGGACGGACGCGGTGGTCCGTGGTGGGGTCTGCGTGGTGGCGCTCATGTGGGGACCGATCCTCTCGTCAGCGGGAGGAGGGAGCCGGCCGGGTGGCCGGCTCCCTCGCGCACTACTGGTTCTGGGACTGCGCCTGCTGGAGCGCTGCCTCGGGGTCGGCCTTGCCCGTCAGGGCGAGCTGGACGGCGGTGTAGATCTTCGTCGCGGCCTTGGGCCAGTCGGGTCCGAGTTCACCGGTGCGGGCTCGGGCGGTCTTCACGGTCGTGACGAACGACGCCACCTGCGGGTGGTCGGACGCCCATGCGGCACCGGCCTCGAGGTTCGTCGGCACGTTGCCGCTGATCTCGGCGAGCGCCTTCTGTGTCTTCTGCGTGTGGAGACAACCGACGAACTTGCCGGCGAGCTGCATCTTGTCCTTGTCGCCGGTCTGCGGGACGGTGAACGCCTCGCCGCCGAGCGGTGCGACGGTCTCGGCGCCGGTGCGGGTCGGGATCGGGACGCTGTCGAACTCGAGACCCTTCTTCGCGTTCAGCGCGGGGAGCTGCCACGGGCCGTTGATCATCATCGCGGCCTTGCCGGCGAGGAACTGGCTGTTCACGTCCGCCTGGTCCCAGCTGACCGAGCTCTTCGAGAGCGAGCCGTCGTTCTGCAGGTCCTCGACGAACTGCAGGGCCTGCGCGGCCTGGGGCGTCGCGATGTCCTTCTCGTCACCGCCGTTCGACCAGAAGAAGGGCAGGAACTGCCAGGTCCCCTCGTAGGTGTTGATGTTGCTCATCGCGAAGCCGTACGTGGACCCGCTCGTGAGCTTCTTCGCCGCGGCCTGCAGCTCGTCCCACGTCTTGGGCGGCTGGACTCCGGCGTCCGAGAGCAGCTTCTTGTTGTAGTACAGCGCGATCGAGTTCGTGTTCGACTGCAGGCCGTAGAGCTTGCCCTTGTAGGTGCTCGCCGCCTTGACGCCGGGGACGTCGCCCTCGGCGCTGAGGCCGTAGTCGCTGAGGTCGGAGAGCGCCCCCGAGGACGCGATCTGCTGCACGTCGGGGTTGTCGAGCATGAGCACGTCGGGCAGGGTCCGCGACGATGCCTGCTGCAGCACCTTCGAGATCAGTCCTGCACCCGGGACGTGCGTGATGGTGACCGTCGCGCCGACCTCCTTCGCGCACTGCTTGTACACGGGGTTGTAGGTCGCGTCGTAGTAGTCCTCGATCGACAGGGCCTTGCTCCCGCCGGACGAGGCCGATCCGGATCCGGAGCACCCGGCGAGGACCAGGGGGATCGTGGCGAGCGCGGCGACGGCGCCGATGAGGGCACGGCTCCGGCGCGACGGGGAGGGGAATCTTTGCTTCATTGCAGAGCTCTTCTCTTGACGGATGCTTCGGGCAGGCGCGCAACCACGAATCCGCTGACGTCATCGTCGCTGTGTTCCTTGGGGCGAGAAGCTAACAGAAAAGCGCTTCACCTGTAAAGCGCTTTTTTCGAACCCTGGCCGGTAGGCTGAGCGGCATGGCCACGATGCAGCAGGTCGCCGATCGGGCGGGGGTGTCGATCGCCACCGTGTCCTTCGTCGTGAACGGCACGAAGTACGTCACCCCGGCGACGACCGCGCGCGTGCAGGCGGCCATGCGCGAGCTGAAGTTCCGCGGCAACGTCGTGGCACGGGCCCTCGCGAGCCGTCGGACCCGGATCATCGCGCTGCTGTTCCCGACCACCGGCAACCGGTTCAGCCCCACCACCTCGCAGTTCTTCATGAGCGCCGCCGAGCGAGCGTCCCAGCGCGGGTACCACCTGGTGCTCTGGCCGGTCGACCCCGCGGGCGACGACCTCGACGACCTGGTCTCCGGGGGTCTGGTCGACGGCGTGATCCTGATGGAGGTGCGGATGGACGACCCCCGCGTCGCCGTCCTGACCGCCCTCGACGTCCCGTTCACGCTCATCGGCCGCACCCGGGACAGCAGTGGGCTGCCGTTCGTGGACATCGACTTCGAGACCACGATCGAGTCGAGCATCGACCACCTGCAGGGCCTGGGGCACCGGCGGTTCGCGCTCGTGCTCGAGGACCTCGAGGGCACGCCGATGGCCGGCTACGCACCGCACCTCCGCGCCGAGGCCACCTTCCGGCAGGTGACCGCCGCGCGCGGCCTCGCGGGCACGGTGGTCACCGCGGGACCGGGGAGCGACGGCGGCCGGGCCGCGGCGAGCGACATGCTCGCCACCGACCCGGGCGTCACGGCGGTGCTGGTGATGAAGGACGACTCCGCGGCCGGACTGCTCGTCGGGCTGTACGCCGCGGGGCGGCGGGTCCCCGAGGACGTCTCGGTGCTCAGCATCGCCTCGTCCGAGGCGAACGCCGACCAGCACTACCCGCGACTCTCGACGATGGTGGCGCCCGGCCGCGAGCTCGGTACCCGCGCGGCCGACGCGCTCATCGACCAGCTCGACGGCGGGTCCGACGAGCTGCCGCACTTCCTGCTGCCCTGCACCCTCCGCACCGCCGAGTCCACGGCGGCCGCGCCGGCCTGA
>NZ_JAUZED010000157.1 GCF_030705415.1 Curtobacterium sp. A7_M15
CGGCGCCCGCGGCGCAGCCGGGCGTTCGCACAAGCGAAGCCCGCCCGAGCCACGTGATCGCGTGGTTCGGACGGGCTTCGGTCGTGCGGGAGCGGCTAGAGCTTCGTCGAGCCGCCGATACCGGGACCCTCGGGAGCCGTCGACGGTGCCACGTGCGCACCGCCGCCGGGGTTCGGGGCGACACCGTTCTGCGAGCGGAGCAGGTCGCGGATCTCGAGCAGCACCTCGACGTCGGTCGGCGGGACGTCCTGCGGCGTCTGCTCCTCGTCGTTCTTGACCCGCTCGAACGCGACCTTCTTGAGGTGGTTCACGGGGAGCACGAGGGCGAAGTACACGACCGCCGCCACGATCACGAAGTTGAGCGCCGCACCGATGATCGCACCGAACATCAGCTTCGCGTCACCGCCGGACACGGTCGGGATGTGCACGATGAGCGCCTCGTCGAGGCTCGACGCGTTGAAGACGGCGCCGATGAGCGGGTTGATCAGCGCATTGACGATTGCGGTCACGATGGCGGTGAACGCGGCACCGATGACGACCGCGACGGCCAGGTCGATGACGTTGCCGCGGAGCAGGAACTCCTTGAAGCCCTTCACGCGGGCCTCCTTCCGGGTCGAGGACGGCCGCCGGTCGGCGACGCGCCCAACCTACCGAGGAGGACGGGCGCGCGTCAGGAAGCGGCGGGCGCGGCGGGCTTCGACTCGGCCTTGGCAGGCGTCGAGGCCGCAGAGCTCGACGACGCGGACGAGCTCGACGACCCGGACGAGCTCGACGATTCCGACGACGACGAGTCCTTCGGCGCTGCCCGGGAGTCCGTGCGGTAGAAGCCGCCCCCGTTGAACGTCACCCCGACCGGCGAGAAGACCTTGCGCAGCACGCCGCCGCACGCCGGGCACTCGGTGAGCGTGGCGTCGGAGAACGACTGCTTGATGTCGAAGGCGTTGCCGCACTCCGTGCAGCGGTACGAGTAGGTGGGCACCCTAGCTCCGGAAGGTGATGATGCGCGACGGCGTGATGATGCCGTCGACGGGTTCGTCGTGGGTCTCGCGCGGGACCTCGTCGAGGTACTCCGCGTCGAAGATCACAGCATAGACGGGCGGGCGGTTCGCCATCGACCCGAGCGTCTTGTCGTAGTAGCCGCGGCCCCAGCCCATCCGGACGCCGTCGTGGCCGACCGCAGCGGCGGGGGCGAGGATGGCGTCGACGTGGTTGATCGCGAGCGGGGAGAGCACCTCGCCGACGACCTCCGGCATGCCCGCCAGCCCCTCGGCCTCGGACGTGCCGTCGCCGACCGCCCAGTCGAGCAGGCCGTCCTCACGCGTGATCGGCAGGAGCACCCGGATGCCGCGCTCGAACGCCCAGTTCAGGAACGGGCGGACGTTCGGCTCCTCCGGCGAGGAGAGGTAGAGCGCGATCGACTCGACCTGACGCTCCTCGGCGAAGCGCTGGAGGGTCGCGGTGAGCGCCGCGGTGTCGGTCTCACGTTCGGTCGTGGTCCGGGTGCGCCGCCGCTGCCGGAGCTCGGCTCGCAGGGCGCGCTTCTCGTTCCCGAGATCGGCGATCATGCCGAGGAGTCTACCGACGGCCCTCTTGCGGCTTCCCGCCGCCGAACGCGAGAAGCCGTGTCCTCCGTAGCGACGACATGCCCCGTCCAGGGGTCATCCGATACCGTCCAGGCATGGGCTTCCAGATTTCGAAAGCCGTGATCCCCGCCGCAGGCCTGGGCACGCGCTTCCTCCCCGCCACCAAGGCGATGCCGAAGGAGATGCTCCCCGTCGTCGACAAGCCGGCCATCCAGTACGTGGTGGAAGAGGCCGTCGGCGCAGGGCTCACCGACGTGCTGATGATCACGGGCCGCAACAAGAACGCGCTCGAGAACCACTTCGACCACGTGTCCGAGCTCGAGGAGACCCTCAAGAAGAAGGGCGACCACGAGAAGCTGCAGAAGGTGAACCAGTCCACGGACCTCGCCGACATGCACTACGTCCGCCAGGGTGACCCGCTGGGCCTCGGCCACGCCGTCCTCCGCGCCAAGATGCACGTCGGCCGCGAGCCGTTCGCCGTCCTCCTCGGCGACGACATCATCGACGCCCGCGACCCGCTGCTCAAGCGCATGATCGAGGTCCAGGGCGAGAAGAACGCGACCGTCGTCGCGCTGCTCGAGGTCCCGGAGTCGCAGACCCACCTCTACGGCATCGCCACGGTCGAGGAGACCGACACCGACGACGTCGTGAAGATCACCGGCCTCGTCGAGAAGCCCCCGCAGGGCGAGGCGCCCTCGAACCTGGCCATCATCGGTCGCTACGTCATCCGTCCCGAGGTGTTCGACGTCCTCGAGAAGCAGGAGCCGGGCAAGGGCGGCGAGATCCAGCTGACCGACGCGCTCATGAAGATGGCGAACGCCGAGGAATGGACCGGCGGCGTGTACGGCGTCGTGTTCCGTGGACGCCGGTACGACACCGGTGACAAACTCGACTACATCAAGGCGATCGTCCAGCTCGCCTCGGACCGCGAAGACCTCGGCCCCGATCTCAAGTCGTGGCTCAAGGAGTTCAACGCGGGCGAATAGACACCCGTCGCCGAACGGGTCCGGGGAACACCCCCGGGCCCGTTCGACGCTCCCGGAGGAACCAGCGCGATGACGACGATCCCGACCCTGTCCCACGGGCGGGTCACCATCCGGCCCCTCCGGCTCCGTGACACCCGCGACCTCGACGTCGCGCTCGCGTCGAACCGCTCGTGGCTCCGCACGTGGGAGGCCACGAACCCCTCCGGTCACGTCTCCACCGACGTCCGGGGCAGCATCCGCGCGCTCCAGGCCAACGCCCGCGCGGGTCTCGGACTCCCGTTCGCGATGGAGCTCGACGGCCGCTTCGTCGGCCAGCTCAACGTCTCCGGCATCACGTACGGCTCCCTCGCCAGCGCGTCGATCGGCTACTGGGTGGTCGAGGACGCGGCCGGCCACAACGTGACACCGATCGCCGTCGCGATGGCGGTCGATCACTGCTTCCGCGTCGTCGGCATCCACCGCATCGAGATCTGCATCCGTCCCGAGAACGCCCCGTCGCTGCGGGTGGTCGAGAAGCTCGGCTTCCGCTACGAGGGGCTCCGCCGCCGGTACATCCACATCAACGGCGACTGGCGGGACCACTTCTGCTTCGCCCTCGTCGCGGAGGAGGTCCGCGAGGGCGTCCTCGAACGCTGGGTCCGCGGCCAGGTCCCGCCCGGCGTCGGCTCGGTCCCGCTCGCGGCTCGCGACGAGGCCGCGATGCCGCTGCACACCACGCCCCGCGTCTGACGCCCGGGTCCGGTCCGTCCGACGGCTGCGGGGCGACCCAGGAGGCGCGGCTCGCCCCCGACGATTTCGTCACGACACGCGCAACACGCGTCCGGCAATCACCGGACGGGGGAACGCCCGCCCCTACCGTGTCCCCATGGCAGGTATCGGCTCCTGGGGCGGCGGCATCGTCCTGCTCATCGCGGCCGTGCTCTGGCTCGTCTACCTCATGCCGTCCTGGGCGGCCCGTCGCCAGTACCTCGCCACCGAGCGGAACGCGATCCGGTTGCAGCAGACCCTCCGCATCCTCGCGCAGACCGCCGAGCTGCCGGACGAGGTCCGCGTCGAGATGAACGCGAAGTCCCTCGCCGAGGCACAGCGCGTCGCGAAGTCGGAAGAGGCGAAGCGCACCGCGATCGTCCGCGCCCACGAGGCCGCACGGCAGCGCGAGATCACCCGTCGACTCGCCGAGCAGGCACCCGTGCTCGAGCGGGCCTCGGCGGTCCCCGCACTCACCGCGATGCGCATGCGTCGGTCCCGACTCGGCGCGACCCTGCTCGGCACGCTCGGCCTCGTCGTCGCCGTCGTGGTGTTCGTCGTGGCCCCCGCCGCCTGGCTCGTCGGTGTCGCCGGCCTCGTCGCCGCGGGTGGGGCCGCAGCGGTCCTCGCCCAGCTGCACCAGGTCGCGAAGGCGCGGAAGGCGCGGACCGCGGCGGTCGTGCCGGAGTCGAGCCGCGCCTCCAGGCCCGCACCGGAGTGGACGGACCCGGCGCCGCCGCTGTCCACCGAGCAGCCCACCCAGCCGGCGCGCGACCGGAGCTGGACGCCGAGCAGCGTGCCGAAGCCGCTGTACGTGGAACGGCCGACGATCCCGGCGGCCTCGCCGGAGTCCTCGGCCGAGCTCGCCGCGCGGCTGAAGGAGCGGGTCGCCGCGGCGAAGGCGGAGGCCGAGGCCGAAGCAGCCGCGATCCGTGCGGCGGAGGCCGACCCGTCGCTCGCACGGGTGTCGCCGATGCGCCCGGACGTCGAGGAGGCGGTCGCGTCGCTGTCCGCGCACGACCAGGGGCGGCTCGCCGAGCGGCTGGGCTTGCGCGCACCGGCAGCGGCGGGTTCGCCCGCTGCGCAGGCCGCTCCTGCTCCGGAGGCCGCTGCTCCCGCTGCTCCGCCGGCAGCGCCGAGCAAGTGGGCCGGCATGGGCGTCCTGGGCGACGACGCGTACGAGCAGGCGGACCTCGACGCGATCATGCGTCGCCGCCGCGCCGTCTGATCGCTCGATTTCGGATCGGGCCGAGGCTGGTGCTAGTGTGGACGCGTTCTCGGGGCTATGGCGCAGTTGGTAGCGCGTCTCGTTCGCAATGAGAAGGTCAGGGGTTCGAATCCCCTTAGCTCCACTCCGAGACAGAAGGCCACCCGATCGGGTGGCCTTCGTCGTTCCGGGGGTGCGTCCGGGTCAGCCGGGGACGCTCTCCGTCAGGATCCCGGCCTGGGCGAGCTCGCTGTGGATGGCGTTCGCGGCCTGCTCGAAGGCACGGTTGCCGCGTGAGATCCCGAGCGCGCCGCCCTTGAGCGCCGACTTCCCGGCGCCGCGCAGGAGCCGCGCGACCGTCCGACCGTCCGAAGTGACCATGATCTGCACGTCGAGGCGGGTGTGGAACGTCCGGTCGTTCGCCAGGCCGCCGATGAGCAGGGTGAGGCCCATGCTGCCCCTGGTCGCGCGGAGGGCGCCCTGCTCACCGTCCTCGACGGTGTAGCCCTCGCGGACGAGTGCGCCGCGCACGAGTGCTCGGACGTGGTCGGGGGCGGCTGCGACGAAGAAGTCGTGGCTCTCGGGCATGTGTGTCCTGATCCTCTCGAGGGTGGTTCCTGCCAGAGATCATGCCGTGTCGTCGCCTACCCTGGGAAGCACCATGACTGCTTCCATGACGCGCCGCTCCCTGCTGTCCCTCGCCGGCGTGACCGGCATCGGGCTCGCCGTCGCCGCGTGCTCATCGGGGGACGGTGGTGCGGGGAAGGACAAGGGCAGCGGCTCCGACGGCGGGACGGGCTCCGGCTCGTCGACGCCCACCGCGAAGCCGGTCGCGAAGTCGCTCACCCCGGCGCAGG
Organism: Curtobacterium sp. A7_M15; assembly: GCF_030705415.1. Classification (GTDB taxonomy): domain Bacteria; phylum Actinomycetota; class Actinomycetes; order Actinomycetales; family Microbacteriaceae; genus Curtobacterium. The sequence continues at coordinate 5,381 of NZ_JAUZED010000157.1, forward strand.
TCCCGCTCGCCGGGGGTGTGACGATCACCGTCGCCGGCTCCGGTCTGGCCGGGGTCAAGGGTGTCACGGTCGGTGGGATCGCCGCGCGCGACGTCACGGCCACCGCGACGAAGGTGACCTTCACGGCTCCGCACCAGGCGATGTACTCCGCGGGGTCGGCGGACGTCGCGCTCTTCACGACCGCGATCGAGCCGTCGCCGTCCGCCAACCAGTCCTCGGACGGCAACGGCAGCGCCGCGAACGACGGCCAGACCGGGGCGACGCAGGACTCTGCGACGGCCACGCCCACGCCGACCACCGCGCCCGTCCCGGCGGCGTCCGAGGCCGTCGCGACGAGCACCCTCGCCTACGCCGCGTTGACGGACGTCGACCGGCAGCTCGAGTACGCGATGGCGCACTGGAAGGACTACAACCTCGCCGAGTACGGCACCATGAACCCGATCGGCGGCGACTGCGCGAACTACGTGTCCCAGACCCTGATCGCCCGCGGGTGGCAGCAGCGCGACGACTGGTACAACCGTGATGCCGGGGCGGCACACTCGGCGACGTGGACCTACTGCCCGACGATGGACCCGTGGCTGACCGCGAACGCCGCGGAGTTCGGGCTCACCCGTCGGTCCCTCGACGAACGCGACAAGGTCAAGGTCGGCGACATCGTCTTCTACGACTGGAACGACAACGACTCGCCGGACCACACCACGATCGTGTCCGAGGTGTTCACCGAGCCGGACGGCACGGTCCGCATCAAGTCGGCGAGCCACAACCAGGACGGGCCGTACCGCGACCTCGACGAGATGATCACGGTGCAGCACCCGGGCGGGACCGCCTGGTTCCACACGTTCGACGCGTAGCCGCCGGCGCCCGTGCGCGGGCGGCGGGCCC
>NZ_JAUZED010000158.1 GCF_030705415.1 Curtobacterium sp. A7_M15
CGCGGTGCGGGCCGGCACCGCGCCTCCCGTCCGCCAGTGGCCACGTCAGAGACTGAAGCCGCCGTCCGACGTGAGCACCTGCCCGACGACCCAGCTCCCGGCGGACGTCGCCAGCCACCCGATCAGTTCGGCGGGGTCCTCCGGCCTGCCGAGGCGACCGAAGGGCGTGCTCGCGACCCACGCGTCGAGGTCGTCGAGCGACCGGTCCGTCGTCTCCGGGTCCATGTACCCGGTGTTCACCGGCCCGGGGTTGATCGTGTTGAGGACGATCCCGAGCTCGAGGAGCTCCTGGGCGACCGTCGCCGTGACCCCCGCCAGCGCGGCCTTGCTCGCCGCGTAGGCGACCTCGCCGCGGATGGCCCCGTGGATCTGACCCGAGGTCATCCAGAACACGTGCCCCTGCGGGCCCGGGTACGGACCGTTCCCCTCGATCCGGTCACCGGGGCGCCGCGGCACGTCCGGCTGCGGGGCTCGGAGCTTCGCGAACTCCGCGGTGAGGAGCATCGTCGCGCGGGTGTTGACCTCCCAGAAGGCGCTGAGCCGCTCGGGGGTCATGTCGAGGATGCTGCCGTCGTCGCCGCTCTTGGCGTGGTTGCACACGAGGACGTCGAGGGTCCCGGTCAGTGCGGCGGCCTCGGCGACGATGCCGGGGACGGTGGACGCGTCCGCCAGGTCGCCGGGGAGGTCCGCGAACAGCGCGCCGTCGGTCAGACGGCCGCGGATGCCGTCACGGACCGCGTCGAGGTCGTCGCCGCCCCACGGCAGGTCGAGGTCGTGCGGACGGTGGTGGTGGACGACGACGCTGGCGCCGAGCGACGCGAGCTTCGAGGCGACGGCGAACCCGATGCCACGGCGTCGTGAGACGCCGGTGACGAGGGCGGTCTTGCCGTGCAGGGGCAGTGCTGAGGACATGGTGAACCTTTCGACGGCGCCGAGGGGCGCACTGGTGGGTGTCGGAAGCGGTTCAGCGGCACTGCATGTCGCTCACCCTACACAGACAGCTCGGCCCGGCGCAGCCCGCGTACGGTCGGGCGCATGCCGCACCGACCCGCCGAGCCCGCTCGCCGCCGCCTGGTCCTGCCGGGACAGTACGGCCCGCTGTTCGACGACGGCGGTCCCGCGCTCGTCGTCGAGGCTCGCGAGTTCCTCGCCGCCCGCCCGGTCCACCGCGCCAAGGCGCACCTCTGGCTGAGCGCGCTCCGGCACCGCGCCCGCGAACTCGGCGACCGCGCGGAGCACGTCCGGGTGGACACCCTGCGCGAGGCCCTCGTCGGACGTGACGACCTCGAGGTGGTCGACCCGCCGTCCCGCACCCTGCGCGCCCAGGTCCGGCACTGGGGCCACGGCACCACGGTCCTGCCGAGCCGGGGCTTCGTCACCGACGAGCGGGAGTTCGCCGAGTGGGCGGCGCAGGGGTCCGGCCGGTTCCGCATGGAGGACCACTACGAGCGCGTCCGCCGTCGCACCGGGTGGCTGATGGACGGCGACCGTCCGGTCGGCGGCCGCTTCAGTCTCGACGACCAGAACCGTGAGCCGCCGCCGCGCGGGGCGACGACGCTCGGGCTGCCGGAGCCGTGGTGGCCCACCGAGGACGACGTCGACGACGAGGTCCGGCACGACCTCGACCGGTGGGAGCGAGACGGCGTGGTGCGGTTCGTCGGAGCGGACGACCGGCGGCGGTTCGCGGTGACCGCCGACGAGGCCCGAGCTGCCCTCGAGGACTTCGTCGCCGTCCGGCTGGGCGACTTCGGCCCGTTCGAGGACGCCACCCTCACGAACGACTGGACGATGGCGCACTCGCTGCTCAGCGTCCCGATGAACCTCGGCGTCCTCGACCCGCTCGACGTGGTCGCCGCCGCGCTCGAGGCGCACCGCTCCGGTGGTGCTCCCCTGTCGAGCGTCGAGGGCTTCGTGCGGCAGATCGCCGGCTGGCGTGACTACGTCTGGCACCTCTACTGGTGGTTCGGCGACGAGTACGGGGCGTCCGAGAACGCCCTCGGCGCGCACGAACCGCTGCCCGGGTGGTGGCGGGAGCTCGACGCATCCCGGGTCGAGGCCGCCTGCCTCAGCACCGCGATCGAGGGGCTCCACGACCACGGGTGGCTGCACCACATCCAGCGACTGATGGTCCTCGGCAACTGGGCGCTGCAGCGCGGGTACGACCCCGTCCACCTGACCGAGTGGTTCACCGACGTGTTCGTCGACGGGACCGACTGGGTGATGCCGGCGAACATCATCGGGATGTCCCAGCACGCGGACGGCGGGTTGGTCGCGACGAAGCCGTACGCCTCCGGAGGTCGGTACATCGACCGGATGTCGGACCACTGCGGCGGCTGCCGGTACGACCCGACGAAGCGCACCGGCGATGACGCGTGCCCGTTCACCGCGGGCTACTGGGCGTTCCTCGCGCGGACCGAGCCCGCGCTGCGGCACAACCACCGGATGGCCCGGCCGCTGCAGCAGATGCGGAAGCTGGCCGACCTCGACGAGGTGGTGGCCCAGGAGGCGCGGCGCGGCTCCCCCTGACGGGTCCGGCCCGGTGGGGGTCGCGATCCACCCACCGGGTCACCGGTCCCTCGGTCGATCGCCCAGACGGTCGCCCGGACGGTCGCTCAGACGGTCGCCCGGACGGTCGCCCGGACGGTCGCTCAGACGGTCGCCCGGACGGTCGCTCAGACGAGGACGACGACCTTGCCCGCGATCCGTCCCTCGGCGCCCTCGGCGTGCAGCGCCTGCAGCTCGGTCAGCGGGATGCGCCGCGTGACCTCGACCGTGAGCTGCCCGGCGTCGACGAGCCGCACGAGCTCGGCCAGCCGCTCGCGGTTCCGGAGGACGAACACGGTCGCCGCACGGACCCCGCGGGACTCGTCGCCCGGGGTCGCCATGAACGCCGTCGTGCTCACGACGGCACCGCCGTCACGGACCGCCGCGACGTACGAGGCGAACTGCTCGGGCTCGATCGGGGCGAGGTTGAGCAGCACGTCCACCTGCCCGTCGACCGCCCGCAGCACGTCGGTCGCCGTGTGGTCGACCACCTGGTCCGCTCCGGCGGCCCGGACGGCCTCGGCACTGCGCGGACTCGCCGTGGCGATCACCTCGACACCGGCGCGCTTCGCCAGCTGGATCGCGTACTTCCCGACCACACCGCCCGCGCCGACGATGAGCACGCGCTGCCCGGCCTCGAGCCGCCCCTCGTCGAAGAGCGCCTGCCAGGCCGTGAGTGCCACCGACGGCAGGGCAGCCGCGTCCGCCAGCGGGATGCTCGTCGGCGCGGGGACGAGCGCGTCAGCCGGGGCGACGACGTACTCCGCCGCGCCCCCGTCGCGCTCCATCGGCAGGAACCCGACCACCGCGTCGCCCACCGCGAGGTCCGTGACGCCGTCGCCGAGGGACTCGACCGTGCCGGAGACGTCGTACCCGGGCACGTGGGGCAGGACGACCGGGATCGGCAGGAAACCGGCGCGCATGCCGTTGTCCGCCGCGTTGTACGCCGACGCCGCGACGCGGACGAGGACCTCGCCCGTGCCGGGGGTGGGCCGGTCGACGTCGCCGTAGGTGAGGACCTCGGGACCGCCGACCTCGTGGAACTGCACTGCCTTCATGATGGACTCCTCCGTGAATTGCTTCGAATTCGAAGCGCTTGGTGAGACCGTAGCACTGCTTCGAACTCGAAGCAACAGGTAGGATCGACCCATGTCCGAAACACCCTCGTCCCTGACCCCGACCCAGCTCCGCGCCTACCTCTCCTTCACCGAGGTCAGCGCGCTCCTGCGCCCCTCGGTCGAGCAGCAGCTCAAGGACGTCGGCGGACTGTCGTACGTGCAGTTCCAGCTGCTCGCGCGGCTCGGGGACTCCCCCGACGGGCACCTGCGGATGACGGACCTCGCCGACGGCGTCGTCTACAGCCGCAGCGGCCTGACCTACCAGGCGCAGTTGCTCGAGCAGCGCGGACTCGTCACACGCGGCCCGTCGCCCGACGACGAGCGCAGCACCGTGGTGTCGCTGACCGATGCCGGCCGCGAGGTCCTGGCGGCGGTGTTCCCCGGGCACATCGCCACCGTGCACGGCCTGCTGTTCGCGCCGATCACGGACGACGACGCCGCCGAGCTCGACCGGATCCTCGGCCGGATCGGCGCGCACCTCCGGGCGAACCCACCGCGATCGGCATCGAGGCGCACTGCGAGGTGAGCCGACGCGTGCCGACGTGACCCACACCCCCGTGGCGGCGCGTGGCGTCGTCGACCCGCGCCTCCCGGCCCGCCCATCGCGTCTGTCGGACCGTCACCGGACCCCGGTAGGGTCGGGGACGTGAGCAACGAGGCATTCGACGACCGCTACGAGCTGCGCACCTTCGCGCCCGCGACGGACGAGCAGGGGGCACCGAACGCAGACACCGAGGCCTGGATGCAGGCCGTCGGACTCGGGTTCCACGAACCCCACCCGGGTGACGAGGCCGCCGCGCGGATGGTCGCGCACTTCATCGAGGACGACGAGACGTGGCTCGGCGCGTACGTCCGTCACCCCGCGCCGGGGTCCGTCGACGAGACCTGGCCGGCGGGCACCTTCGCCTGGTTCGGCAAGGAGCTGAGCTGGGGCGACGGATCGTCCATCGACACCCAGGCGATCTCCGCCGTGACCGTCCGGCCGACCGAACGACGTCGCGGGATCCTCCGCGCGATGATGACGCACGCACTCGCACGCGGTGTCGCCGAGGGCTACGCCGTGGCGTCGCTGACCGCCTCCGAGGGCACCATCTACCGCCGCTTCGGCTTCGGCAGCGCGATCCGCGAACGGGCCGTCCGGGTCCGCCGCGACCGTGCGCTCCCGCTCCTCGCACCGACGACCGGTGTCGTCAGCGTCGTCACGCCCGAGTGGCTCGCCGGTGGCCCGGGCCGCGCCGTGTTCGACCGGTTCAACGCGCGGACGCCGGGCTCCATGGTTCGCAACGCCGGCACCTGGCCCATCGTGTTCGGGCTCCGCACCGGCGACGGCGAGAAGGCGAAGGACGTCCGCGCAGCCGTGCACCGCCCCGACGGCTCCGACGAGCTCGACGGCTACGTGACCTGGCGCGTCAAGGAGAGCCGCGACGGCGACACCACGCTCGAGGTCGTCGACCTGGTCTACGCCACCGATGCCGCGTACCTGTCGCTCTGGGAGTTCCTGCTCTCGATCGACCTGAACGACGTCGTCAAGTACAACCGGTCACGGCTCGACGACCCGATCGTCGCCGCGCTCGGGGACAACCGCGCGTACGACGTCGACCACGAGGAGGACCACGTCTGGCTGCGCGTCCTCGACGTCGAGCGTGTGCTCGCATCGCGGCCCTACGCCGTCGACGGCTCGCTGACACTCGCGGTGACCGACGCGCTCGGGTTCGCCTCCGGCACGTACCGGTTGGACGTCCAGGAGGCGCGGGGCACCGTCACGAAGACCGCCGACGACGCCGACGCGGCCGGCTCCGACCTCCAGCTCGACGTGGCGGACCTCGGTGCGTTGCTCATCGGGTCGGTCTCGCCGACGACGCTCGCGGCAGCAGGGCTCCTCGGCGCGGCGGACCCGGCGGCGCCGGCACTCCTCCGGGCGATGCTCACGCCCCCGCGGACGCCGCACGGCATCACGTACTTCTGATGGCGGGGCGCGACTGATGGCCGTGCACGACGCGGTCGGACGGGCACGGCAGGCGGTCGCCGTCCTGGCGAGCCCGACCCTGCGTGCCGCGGTCACCGGCGACGGCGAGCTCGACGAGCGGACCAGGCTCGCGGTCGCCGCGTTCGACTGGCTCGGCGACGCGGGACCGGACACCCCGTTGCTCGGGCGGACGGCTCGGGACCTCCAGGTGCTGCAGGGTCCGGCGGCGCTCCTGGAGTTCCCGCGCATCGCCCGGATGCCGGCCGGGGACGCCGAGCGTCACCCGCTGTCGGTCCGGATCGTCGAGATCGTGTTCGACCGGCTGGGGCCGGGCCGCTCCGTCCCCGAGGCCGTCCTCAACGCGGGCATCGCCATGTTCGCCGAGGACGTCGCGATCGTGCGGCGGGACGCCGTGGACCTCGGGGTGGTCGCGCGGACGGACGACGGCGCGTCGTACCGGTACGTCGGCTGACGCGCGGCCGCGGCGGGGCCGGCTGCGGCGCCGGCTCGGCCGGCGGCGCCC
>NZ_JAUZED010000159.1 GCF_030705415.1 Curtobacterium sp. A7_M15
CGGCTGACGTCATGAACGTCAGCCGCGCCTCCTGAGTCGGTACCGTTGGTGCGTGCCACGCTTCCTCGTCGTCCTCGATGCCGATTCCACGCTCCTCGAGGACGAGGTCATCGAACTCCTGGCCGACACGGCGGGGACCCGGTCACGGGTCCAGGCGATCACGGAGCGCGCCATGCGCGGCGAGATCGACTTCGCCGAGAGCCTCCGGGAGCGTGTCGCGACCCTTGCGGGCCTCCAGGTCGACGTCTTCCGGGGCGCACAGCAGGCGGTCCGCGTGACGCGGGGCGCCGATGAGCTGGTCCGCGGCGTGCACGCCGCCGGCGGGACCGTGGGCGTGGTGTCGGGTGGGTTCCACGAGGTCCTCGACCCGTTCGCCGAGCGGCTCGGCCTCGACCACTGCCGGGCGAACCGGCTCGAGGTGGTGGCCGACGTCCTCACCGGGCGCGTCCTCGGCGACGTCGTGGACGCGCACGCCAAGGCCGTGGCGCTCCGCGAGTGGGCCGCGGCCGACGACGTTCCGGTCGTCCGCACCGTCGCGATCGGCGACGGCGCGAACGACCTCGAGATGATGCGCGTCGCGGGGCTGTCGGTCGCGTTCGACGCGAAGCCGCTCGTCCGGGAACATGCTGACGTCGCGGTCGTCGACCGTGACCTGTCGAGCGTGCTCGCCACGCTCGGCCTGCGCGGCTGACGCGCGGGCCGACCGGCCCGCGGACGACCACGCCGAGACTCGGCCCTGCGGACAGTTCCGCGGCCACCTCGCCGCGAATGTGTCCGCCGAGGCGAGACTCGGCGGCGGTGCGCCCGCCTAGTGGCCCATCCCGAGACCGCCGTCGACCGGGATGACCGCACCCGAGATGTACCCGGCGCCGTCGCCGGCGAGGAACAGCGTGGCGTCCGCGACGTCGTCGACCGTGCCGTACCGAGCCGCGGGGATCTGCTTCTTGAACTCGGCCTGGAGCTCCTCGGGCAGCGCCGCCGTCATGTCCGTCTGGATGAAGCCGGGTGCGACGACGTTGGCGGTGATGCCGCGGGAGCCGAGCTCGCGCGTGATCGACCGGGCCATGCCGACGAGGGCGGCCTTCGACGAGGCGTAGTTGACCTGGCCGACCTGGCCGTACGCGCCGACGACGCTCGACATGAGCACGATGCGGCCGAACTTGGCCTTCATCATGCCCTTCGTGGCTCGCTTGACGACGCGGAACGTACCCGTGAGGTTCGTGTCGACGACGCTCGTGAAGTCCTCCTCCGACATGCGGAGCAGCAGCTGGTCGTTCGTGATGCCCGCGTTCGCGACGAGGACCTCGATCGGTCCGAGCTCGGCCTCGACCTGCGTGAACGCGGCGTCGACCGACGCGGTGTCGGTGATGTCGGCCTGGACCGTGAGTGCCCCCTCGGGCCCACCCTGGCCGCTGCGGGACGTGACCGCGACGCGGTGCCCGGCGGCGACGAAGCGCTCCGCGAGGGCGTGGCCGATGCCGCGGTTGCCGCCGGTGACGAGGACGGTACGGGGGGTGCTCATGGTCGCTCCGTTCGGGGTGGGTTGCACGGCGCGCCGGATCCGGACCGGGTCGGACACGCCCGGACGAGCGTAGCGGGTCCGAAACCCGCACTGCGTCCGCGCGCGGCGGAACCATCCGGGCCCGCGCGGAGTTAGGCTTTTCCTCGGGCAGAGGAAAGAACATCGGATGAAGACGACGCACAGCATCACCACCCTCCCGGACTCTCCGGAGCAGGACCGTGCGCACCGCCTGTCCCGCTACGTCTGGCAGATGGCCCTCCGCGTCGTGTTCTTCATCGGTGCGGTGATCGTGTGGTCGATCTGGCACACCTGGCTCGCCGTCATCCCGATCGTCCTCGCCGGCGTGATCCCCTGGGTCGCCGTCATCATCGCGAACGCCGGTAGCCGTGCCGAGAGCGACATCGTGACCCCCGCGGGTGCGATCCAGCTCTACGACGCCGTGGACCCGCGCCTCCGCGAACAGCAGGAGGACGCCCGGGCCGAGGCGTACCGCGCCGAGCAGGATCGGCTGCGCGAGCAGGCGCAGGACGCACAGGCCGAGTGGCAGCGCAACGGCGACCGTTCGCGGGTCTGGGGTCGTCGCTGATGGGGGCCACGTTCGACCTCTTCACCGAACCCGGCTCGACCCCCGTGTGCTCCCGCGCGGGCTGCGTGTCGACCGCGGCCTGGCGCGTCAACTGGCGCAACCCCCGGATCCACGCGATCGACCGCGTGAAGATCTGGGCGGCCTGCGACGAGCACCGTGACTTCCTCGCGGACTACCTCCGCTCCCGGTCCTTCCCCGTCCGTGTCACGGGCATGCACGAGGACGTGGACCGCCTCGACGACGAACGCGACCCGGCCGACGCCCCGAAGAACGACGTCGGTGCGCGCGCAGCCGGTGACCGTCGGTGAGCCAGCACTTCGACCCGAGCTCCCGGTACGGCCGACGGCACGCGCAGAAGCTCCAGCGTGCAACGGCCACCGCTGACGACGGCGGGACCGCCACCGCCGAGCGCGACCCGGACGAGCCCTTCGTCGGATGGCGCTTCGTCCGCAGCCGGCGCTGGCTCGGCTACTTCGCCATCGCGGTGGCGTTCGCGATCGTGTGCGCGCTGTTCGGCATGTGGCAGTGGGACCGCCGGAACGAGGCCGTCCGCCAGAACGAGCAGGTCGCCCAGAACTACGAGCACACCCCGGTCCCGCTCGACGAGGCGCTCCCCACGGCGTCGAGCTGGAACGACTCGCAGACCTGGCTCCGGGTGAGCGTCACCGGCCGCTACGACACCGACGACCAACAGCTCGTCCGGAACCGCGTGCACAACGGCCAGCCCGGCTTCGAGGTGCTCACGCCGCTCGTCACCGCCGACGGCCGAGCGTTCGTCGTGGACCGCGGCTGGGTCCCCACAGGCAACGCGCAGGACGCCCCCGACCACGTGCCCGCTCCCCCCTCGGGCGAGGTGACCGCCATCGTCCGGCTGCAGCCGAGCGAGCCGCGCATCCCCGGCCGCACCGACCCGGCGCACACCGACCAGGTGCAGTCCGTGACGCTGTCCGACGTCGGCAAGAAGGTCGACACGCCCATCTACACCGGGGCGTACGGGCAGCTCGCGTCCGAGTCCCCCGCCCCGACCGAGGCACGTCCGCTCGGGTGGGAGCGCCCGACGGCCGACACCGGACTGCACCTCAGCTACTTCATCCAATGGTTCATGTTCGCGGTCGGCGGGTTCGGCTTCCTCGCCTACCTGATGGTGCAGGAGTTCCGGAACCTGAACCAGGACGACCCCGAGGAGCGCGAGCGCGCCCTCGAGCGGCAGCGCCGCAAGGACGCGAAGCCGAAGACGGACGCGGAGATCGAGGACGAGCTGCTGAACGCGGGTCGCTGACGCCACCACAGGGCTGACGCCACCACCGTACGGACGGGAGGCGCGGATCGGCGCCGACCCGCGCCTCCCGTCCGTCAGCGACGCACCACGCGCCTACGCGAGCTCGATGAGTTCCGCGTAGTCCTTGTTCCAGTGGTCCTCGGTGCCGTCCGGCAGCAGCAGGACCCGCTCGGGGTTGAGCGCCTCGACCGCACCGGCGTCGTGCGACACGAGCACCACGGCACCCTCGTAGCCGGCCAGTGCGCCGAGGATCTCCTCGCGCGAGGCCGGGTCGAGGTTGTTCGTCGGCTCGTCGAGCAGCAGCACGTTCGCGCCCGACACGACGATCATGGCGAGCGAGAGGCGGGTCTTCTCGCCACCGGAGAGCACCCCGGCCTTCTTGTACCCGTCGTCGCCGGTGAACAGGAACGAGCCGAGCACGCGGCGGGCCTCGGTCTCGTTGAGGTCGTTCGACGCGGACACCATGTTCTCGATCACGGTGCGGTTGACGTCGATGTTCTCGTGCTCCTGCGCGTAGTAGCCGATGCGCAGCCCGTGGCCCGGCAGGATCTCGCCGGTGTCGGGCTGGTCCGCGCCCGCGAGGATCCGGAGCAGCGTCGTCTTGCCGGCACCGTTGAACCCGAGGATCACGACGCGCGAACCCCGGTCGATGGCGAGGTCGACGCCGGCGAAGATCTCGAGCGAGCCGTACGACTTCGAGAGCCCCTCGGCCATGAGCGGCGTGCGGCCGCACGGAGTCGGGGTCGGGAAACGCAGCTTCGCGACGCGGTCGACGGCGCGCTCCTCCTCGAGTCCGGCGAGGAGCTTCTCGGCACGCGCGACCATCTGGTGCGCCGCAGCGGCCTTCGTGGCCTTCGCACCGAAGCGTGCGGCCTGGTCCTTGAGCGTCGCGGCCTTCTTCTCGGCGTTGGCGCGCTCCTTGCGGCGGCGCTCCTCGTCGGCGGCGCGCTGCCGCTGGTACAGCTTCCAGCCCATGTTGTAGACGTCGATCGACTGGCGGTTGGCGTCGAGGTAGAAGACGCGGTTGACGACCTCGTCGACGAGCTCGACGTCGTGCGAGATGACGATCACGCCGCCCGGGTAGGTCTTGAGGTGCTCGCGCAGCCACACGATCGAGTCGGCGTCGAGGTGGTTCGTCGGCTCGTCGAGGATCATCGTCTCGGCGTCCGAGAAGAGGATCCGGGCGAGCTCGATGCGCCGTCGCTGACCACCCGAGAGCGTCTTGAGCTGCTGGTCGAGGATGCGGTCCGGCAGCTTGAGGTTCGACGCGATGGACGCGGCCTCGGCCTCGGCCGCGTAGCCGCCGAGCGCGTTGAACTGGTCGTCGAGCCGGCTGTACCGACGCATGGCCTTCTCGGCGACCGCAGTGTCCGTGCTGGCCATGTCGATCGTGGCCTGACGGATGCCCTCGACGAGCTCGCCGAGCCCGCGGGCGTCGAGGATGCGCTTGCGGGCGGTGTCCTCCGGGTTGCCGGAGCGGGGGTCCTGCGGCAGGTAGCCGATCTCGCCGGAGCGGTCGATCCTGCCCCCGGTCGGTTGGGTCTCACCCGCCAGGGCCTTGGTCATCGTGGTCTTCCCCGCGCCGTTCCGGCCGACGAGGCCGATCTTGTCCCCCTTCTCGACGCGGAAGGACACGTTCTCCATCAGGAGGCGAGCCCCGACGCGGATCTCGAGGTCGTGCACGGCAAGCACAGCAGACGTCCAATCAGTTGGTGGATGTGCACAACGGTGTGTGCGGGAGGTGCACCGCTACGCTGACGGGACCGATGGTCCCGAACGGGACCAGCAGTCCATTCTAGGAGAATCCATGACGAACGCCACCGGGTTCGCTCGCCGCGCAGTCCTCGCCGACCGTTTGCGCACCCACGGCCTGGCCACGAACGCCGCCCTCGTCGCCGGCGGAGCACTCTTCACCGCCGCCATGGCGCAGGTCGAGGTGCCGATGTGGCCCGTGCCGATCACGGGGCAGACCCTCGCGGTCGTGCTCGTCGGTGCGACCCTCGGTGCCCGCCGCGGCATGCTGTCGCTGCTCGTCTACGCGGTCGCCGGGCTCGCCGGTGCGCCGTTCTTCGCCGGCTTCACGGGTGGCCTCGGCGCGCTGGCTGTGCCGAGCTTCGGCTACGTGATCGGGTTCATCCCCGCTGCCGGCGTCATCGGCTGGCTCGCCCGCCGCGACTGGGACCGCCACGTGGGCCGGGCTGCTGTCGCGATGCTCGTCGCCAGCGCGATCCCGTTCGTCACGGGTCTCCCCTACCTCGCCGTCGTCCTCGGCCAGCTTGGCGCGCCGAACGACCTGCAGTCGGTCCTCGCCGCCGGCCTGTACCCGTTCATCGTCGGGGGCGTCGCGAAGGCCCTCATCGCCGCGGGCATCCTGCCCCTGGCGTGGAAGGCGCTCGGCCGCCGCTGAGTACTCCCGCCGACGAAGGACCCCGCACCGTCCGGTGCGGGGTCCTTCTGCGTGCGCGGGCTTCGGGGCGAGGCCGGCCGAGGTGAGGTCGGCCGAGGTCGCACGACACGCCGCGCGCGGGTCGCCGAGGTCGCACGACACGCCGGGCGCGGGTCGCCGAGGTCGCACGACACGCCGTTCGCGCGCGTCGTGGGCGACAGATTGCGCGACCTCGGCGTCGCGCCCCGCGCGCGTCGCCAGCACGGACGGACGGGAGG
>NZ_JAUZED010000016.1 GCF_030705415.1 Curtobacterium sp. A7_M15
CGACCCCGCGCGCACCAGCCCCGCGCGCAAGCGCGCAAGCGCGCCCGCCGGGCCCGTCAGGCCGCCGGCCGCCGCGGCACCACGAGCGGCGTCCCCGTCTCGGGGTCGGCCACGACGACGCACGGCAGGCCGAACACGTCCTCGACGAGGTCGGCCGTCACCACCGAGGCCGGCGGGCCCGACGCCACGATCGACCCCTCTCGCATCGCGATCACGTGGGTGGCGTAGCGCGCTGCCTGGTTGAGGTCGTGCAGCACCGCGACGACCGTCCGACCGGCCGCGTGCAACGCCGAGGCGAGCTCGAGCACGTCGTACTGGTGCGCGATGTCCAGGAACGTGGTGGGCTCGTCGAGCAGGACGATGTCGGTCTCCTGGGCGAGCACCATCGCGATCCAGACACGCTGACGCTGCCCGCCGGACAGTTCGTCGACGCTGCGGTCGGCGAGCGACACGGTCGAGGTCTGCTCGAGCGCGGCCTGGACGGCTCGGCGGTCGGAGCCCGAGGACGGGTGCAGCAGGTCCTGGTGCGGGAAACGCCCGCGGGACACGAGGTCGCGCACGGTGATGCCGTCCGGTGCGATCGGGGTCTGCGGGAGCATCCCGACGCGGCGCGCGACGGCCTTCGGTCGGAGGGACGAGATCGGCGCCCCGTCGAGGTACACGGTGCCGGCCGTCGGCTTGAGCGTGCGCGCGAAGGACTTCAGCAGGGTCGACTTGCCGCACGCGTTCGGCCCGACGATGACCGTCAGCTCACCGTCGGGGATGTCCACGTCGAGGGAGGACACCACGACACGGTCGTCGTACGCGAGCGTCAGGCCGCGGGCACCGAGCGCGGTGACCGGCACCGGCGCCGACCCGAGGGCCGAGCCCGCAGCAGTACCGGCAGCACCCGCCGCACCGGCAGCACCCGCCGCACCCGCCCGCCCGGCAGCACCGCTCAATTCTCGGCCTTGCCGTGCCGCCAGTACCCCATGAACGCGACCTGCTTCCGGTCGAGCCCGACCCCGCGTACGAGGTGCCGACGGAGTTCCTTCACGCAGCCGGCCTCGCCCGCGATCCAGGCGTAGACGGGCCGCGACTCGCCCCCGGTCGGGACGTCCCAGAGCACCTGCTCGTCGACGTCCACGTCGACGAGGTCGGAGCGGTCGCCGCACGCCGCCGCCCCCGCCGCGACGGTGGAGGCCCAGGCGTGCACCTGGTCGGTCATGCGGACACCGTGCGAGGCGCCGTTCCGGGCGATCCAGCGGACCTCGACCCCGGCGGGCGCGGTCACCGGCAGCCGGTCGGCGTCGGTCGGGACCTCGATGAAGACGTGGCCGACGGTCGCGACGTCGAGGGTCTCGAGGATGGCGCAGATGGCCGGGGCCGCGGTCTCGTCACCGGCGAGCAGGATCCGGTTCGCGGCACCGGGGTCGAACTCGGCCGCACCGGTCGGGAGCTCCGCGGGCGACGACGGCACCGCCGGCCCGACGATCCGCAGTTCCTCGCCGACGTGGCAGGACGACACCCAGCGCGAGGCGGGTCCGGTGTCGCCGTGCGCGACGAAGTCGATGTCGAGTTCACGTGCGTCCGGGCGGAACGAGCGGACCGTGTACGTGCGGAGCGGGTTGCGGATCGCGTCGGGCAGGGCACGCCAGGCGGCGTACCAGTCCTCGCCGTCCGGCAGGTCCGTGAAGCCGTGCCCGGGGATCGGCAGCACGATCTTGATGCGCTGGTCGAGGCCGACCGACGAGAACTCGGCGAGGGCGTCGCCCGTCAGGGTCACCCGGACGAAGTGCGGGGTGAGCGACGTGACGGCCGCCACGCGGACGGAGAAGACACGGTACCGGGCTGCCACGACGGCAAGTATGGCATGCCTTACCTAAGAGCCCCAAGGGTCCGCACGGTGCGAGGATCGTCCCCGTGCCCGATGCCGACGACGAATTCGCTGACCTGGCCGACCTCGCCGACGCGAGCGGCGTGACGGCGCCGATGCGCGCCTCCAGGCAGGTGGTCCGCACCACGGACGGACAGGAGATCGCCGCGATCCGCTGGGACGCGGACCAGGAGGCGCGGATCACCTACCTGCACGGGCTCGGTATCGACGCCCACAGCTTCGACCAGACCGCGCTCGCCGTCGGCGAGCCGGCGGTGGCCGTGGACCTGCCCGGCCACGGCCGGTCCGGATGGCGCTCCGATGCCGACTACGGAGCCGGCGCGACCGCACCGAGCGTGCTCGCTGCCCTCGACGCGCTCGGGGTCCGGCCCGGGATCGTCGTGGGGCACTCCCTCGGCGCGATCCTCGCCGCACGGCTCGCCGCCACCGCGCCGGAGCGCGTCACCGGACTCGTGCTCGTCGACATGTCGCCGGACTTCGCCCAGCGCGCCGTCGACCGGATCGCCCGCGCACTCGAGGCCGAGGAGCCGTTCACGTCGCTCGACGAGGTCGTCGACCGCGCCGTCGAGGCCCGCGTCGGCGACGACCGTGCGGTGCTCCTGCGCGAGGCACGCCACACGACGCGGCTCGGGGCCGACGGGCGGCTCGTGCGACGGCACCACTTCCCGCACCTCCCCGCCGGGCACACCTCGTCGGTGGGACGGTTCGCGGACGCGTGGCCGGACCTCGAGAGCCTCGACGTCCCGATCCTGCTCGTGCGTGGCGACCGCGGCTACGTGTCGCCGAAGCTGCACGCGCAGTTCGCCGAGCGCCTGCCCGACGCCGAGATCGTCACGGTCGAGGCGCGGCACGCCGTGCAGAACCAGGCCCCCCTCGAACTGGCCGCAGCGATCCGGGCATGGGCGGAACGTAACGGTTTGTTGCACCGGATCGAAGAACCGTCGCCGGACGGCACCCGCCGCCGGTAACCTCGTGCGAGCGCCGCGGCAACCGCCGCCACCGCGCCCGGAAGGAACCCACAACCCATGAGTCCGCTCCTCCCCCGCCGCACCGCCCGAACCGGACGTGTGGCCCTCGCCGCCACCGCGGTCGCCGTCGTCTCAGCGTTGGCGCTGACCGGCTGCTCCGGCTCGTCCTCGAACACGGACAGCGGCACCGACGCCACCGTCCGCGTCGGTCTGGTCCTCGAACCGACGAGCCTCGACATCCGCACGCAGTCCGGTGCCGCACTCGACCAGGTCCTCATCGACAACGTCTACCAGGGGCTCGTGGGTCGCACGGCGGACGGCGACGTCCGCGACGTGCTGGCCTCGAAGCACGAGGTGTCCGACGACGGCCTGACGTACACGTTCACGCTGCGCGACGGCACGACGTTCCAGGACGGCAAGGACGTCACCGCCGCCGACGTCGTCTGGTCGCTCGAGCAGGTCAAGTCGAACGCGTCGTACGTCGACTCCGCGCAGCTCGCGAACGTGACGTCGATCACCTCGCCGTCCTCCGGTGTGGTGGAACTGAAGCTCGCGAAGCCCGACTCCGACCTGCTCTGGAACCTCACGGGCCGCGCCGGTCTCGTGCTCGAGAAGGCGGCGAAGAACGACCTCTCCGACACGGCGAACGGCACGGGCCCCTACGAGGTCGCGAGCTGGAAGCAGGGCGACTCGCTCACGTTCGAGCGGAACGCCGACTACTGGGGCACGAAGGCCAAGGTCGCCAAGGTCGTCTTCCGGTACATCACGCAGCCGTCCACCGCGGTGAACGCCATGGCGAACGGCGACCTCGACGTGCAGACCGCCGTGGACGGCACGCTCAAGAGCCAGCTGCAGAACACCTCGGGCATCACGCTGCACACCGGCAAGACGACCGACAAGTACACCCTCGCGTTCAACGACCAGAAGGCGCCGTTCACCGACAAGCGCGTGCGCCAGGCGATCCGGCAGGCCATCGACGCGAAGGCGATCATCAAGGCGATCGGCGGCACCGGTGTCCCGCAGGGCGGCCCGATCCCCGAGCTCGACCCGGGCTACCAGGACCTCACGGACATCGACGCGTACGACCCCGACAACGCGAAGAAGCTCCTGGCCGAGGCGGGTCACCCGAAGCTCGACCTGACGCTGACCTACGCGAACATCTACTCGGCGACGATCGGCGACGTGCTGAAGTCCCAGCTCGCCGACGTCGGCATCACCCTGACGGTCAAGCGGGTCGACTTCGCCACCTGGCTGTCGCAGGTGTTCGAGGCGCCGAAGAGCGGCACCCGTGACTTCGACCTGTCCATGGTGAACCACGTCGAGGCGCGCGACTTCGGCAACTGGGCGAACCCGGACTACTACTTCGGGTACGACAACGCCGACGTCCAGTCGCTCTACGCCGACTCGGTCGCCGCCACGAACGAGGCCGACAAGGTCGCGGACCTGCAGAAGGCGGCACGGATCGTCAGCGAGGACGCCGCCGGCGAGTGGCTCTACACGGCGACGTCGATCACCGCCGTGCGGAGCGGCGTCACGGGCTTCCCGTACGACGGCACGAACTCGCGCCTCGACCTGTCGAAGCTCGCCGTCAAGTGAGGCGGGCGCGGACCACGGCTCCCGTAGCATCGGTGTCGTGACCCGGTTCCTCATCGGGCGGGTGCTCCTGCTCGTCGTCGGCCTGCTCGTGGCCAGCGTGATCATCTTCGCCACGCTCCGGGTGCTGCCCGGCGACGTGGCGCAGATCGTCGCGGGCACGCAGGCGTCGCCGGCGCAGGTGGCCGAACTCCGGCAGCAGCTCGGGCTCGACCGACCGGTCGTCGTGCAGTACCTCGACTGGATCGGTGGGCTCTTCCGCGGGGACCTCGGGCGATCGCTCGTCACCGACGGGCAGGTCGCGCCCGAGATCGCCCAGAAGCTGAGCGTCACGCTGCCGCTCGCGGGCATGTCGCTCGTCGCCGCGCTCGTGATCGGGGTCCCCCTCGGCGTGCTCGCGGCGGTGCTGCGGCGTCGCCCGGGCGGGGTCGTCATCGCGTTCGTGGCACAGGCCGTCGCGGCGATCCCGGTGGTCTGGGCCGGGATGCTCCTCGTCGCACTGTTCGCCGTCACGCTGCACTGGCTGCCGACCCAGGGCTTCCCGCTCGACGGGTGGGACGAACCCGGTCGGGCGTTCGCGGCGCTCGTCCTGCCCGCCCTGACGATCGGTGCCGTCGAGGGGGCGGTGATCCTGCGCTTCACGCGGTCCGCGACGCTCGGGGTGCTCGACGCCGACCACGTCCGCACGGCGGCGGCGATCGGGCTCACGCGGACGCAGTCGCTCGTGCGGCACGGCCTGCCCTCGGTGGCGTTGACCGTGTTGGCGGTGCTCGGCGTGCAGATCGCCGGGCTCCTCGTCGGGGCCGTCGTCGTCGAACAGCTCTTCTCGCTCCCGGGCGTCGGACGCATGCTCGTCACCGACGTCGGGCGCCGTGACATCACGAAGGTGCAGTCGGAGCTGCTCGTGCTGACCGGGCTCGTGCTGCTCGTGGGCTTCGCCGTCGACGTCGTCCACCGCACGCTGGACCCCCGACAGCGCGAGGTGTCCGAGTGATCCGCCGTCTCCTCGCCCGGCCGACCGGGGTCTTCGCCGTCGTCGTCCTCGGCCTGCTCGTCGTCCTCGCTGCGGTGTCGCTCGTGTGGACGCCGCAGGACCCCTTCCGTGCCGACCCCTTCCACCAGTGGGAGCCGCCGAGCCCCGCGCACTGGTTCGGCACCGACGCCTCCGGCCGCGACATCGCGAGCTACCTGCTCGCCGGCACCCGCACGACCGTGCTCGTCGCGGTGGGCTCGGGTGTGATCGCGAGCATCGTCGGCATGGTCCTCACCGCGATCGGCTCCCTCACCGCACGGTGGGTGCGCGAGGGCACGGCCGTCCTGCTCGACATCCTCGTGGCGTTCCCGACCCTCCTCACCGCGATGCTGCTCACCGCGATCGCCGGCGGGTCGCTCGGCGTCGTGATCGTCAGCGTCGGCCTGTCCTTCGGGGTCACGATCGCCCGGGTCGCCCGCGGTGAGATCCGCCGGATCGCCCGGAGCGACTACGTCACCGCCGCGCGGGCGTCGGGCGTCGGTGGTGCCGGGGTCCTGTTCCGCCACCTGGTGCCGAACGCGGCGCCGCTGTTCACCGTGCAGCTCTCGCTCGCGATGGCGACCGCGGTCCTCGCCGAGGCCGGGCTGTCGTACCTCGGCTACGGCGCCGGGTCGAACACGGCGTCGTGGGGCAGCATGCTCTCGGACCTGCAGACCTACATCGGCGTGCACCCGTGGAGCGCCACCTGGCCCGGTGCGGCGATCGCACTGGTCGTCGCGGCGCTGTCGCTCCTCGGCGACGCCGTCCGCGACGCGACGGACCCGCGCCTGACCACGAACGACCGCGCGTCCGGGGACGCACCGGCGCCCCGCACCCCCGACGACCCCGCCACGACGACCACGGGGGTGACCGCATGAGCGACGCGACCACCCCGGCTACCGACGCCTCCGGGCTCGAGGTGCGCGGCCTGACGGTCCGCATCGACCGTCGGACGATCCTCGACGACGTGACGTTCACCGTGCCTCCCGGCCGCCGCGTCGGCGTCATCGGCTCGTCCGGATCCGGCAAGTCGATGACCTCGCTCGCGCTCATGGGACTCGAACCGACCGGGGCGACCGTCACCGGCAGCATCCGCTTGGACGGGACCGAGCTCGTCGGCCTGCCCGACCGCGATCGCGCACGCCACCGCGGCGCCGGCATCGGCATGGTCTTCCAGGAACCCGGCACGGCGCTCGATCCGCTCCGTCGGGTCGGCGCGCAGATCGCCGAGCCGCTGCGGCTGCACCGCGGGCTCGACCGGCGTGCCGCGGCGGCGGCCGCGCTCGACCTCGCGGTGGGTGTCGGACTGCCGGACCCCGAGTCGCTGCTGCGGCAGTACCCGCACCAGCTCTCGGGCGGGCAGCGACAGCGGATCTGCATCGCGATGGCGATGGCCGGTCAGCCGTCGTACCTCGTGGCGGACGAACCCACGACCGCGCTCGACGTGACGACCGAGGCCCGCATCCTCGAGCTCTTCGAGGGCCTCACCGCGGGCATGGTCTTCGTCACGCACGACCTCGCCGTCCTGGCGCGGATCGCCGACACCGCGGTGGTCCTCGACGCCGGCCGGGTCGTTGAGCGCGGATCGGTCGCGGAGCTCCTGGCCGCCCCGCAGCACCCCGCGACGGCCGCCCTCGTCGACGCCGCCCGCGCCACCGCCCGTCGTCCTCGTCCGTCCGGAGGCTCCGCATGACCGACGTCCTGCACGCATCCGACCTGCACCGCACCTACCGGCTCCCCCGCCGCGGCCCGTTCGAGCCCGGCCCGGTCCGGACCGCGGTCGACGGCGTCGACCTGACGGTCGCTCCCGGCGCACGCCTGGGCATCGTCGGCGAGTCCGGGTCCGGCAAGTCGACGCTGGTGCGGCTGCTCGCCGGTCTGGAGGCGCCTTCCGCAGGCACCGTGACCGCCTCCGGTCGACCGGTGGTGGCGTCCGGGTCCGCGGCCGCGATGCGCTGGTTCCGTCGCGAGACCGGGGTGGTCTCCCAGGACCCGTACGCCTCGCTCGACCCGCGGATGCGCGTGGGCGCGATCGTCGCGGAGCCGTTGCGAGCGCTGCGGATCGACGGGTCGCACGCCGCGCTCGTCCGGGACGTCCTCGCGCGCGTGGACCTGCCGGCCGACGCCGTCGACCGGTACCCGCACGAGTTCTCCGGCGGGCAGCGGCAGCGCATCGCGATCGCCCGGGCCGTCGTGCACTCGCCGCGCATCCTGTTCGGGGACGAGCCGATGAGTGCGCTCGACGTGGTGGTGCGGGCCCGCGTGATCGAGCTGTTCCGGTCGCTCGCCGACGACCTCGGGCTGACGCTGGTGCTGGTGTCGCACGACATCGGTGTCGTGCAGCGGCTGTGCGACACGGTGGCGGTGATGTCCGCGGGGCGGATCGTCGAGCACGGGCCGGTGTCCCTGCTCGACGCGCCGGAGCACCCGGTGACCCGTGCCCTGGTGGAGGCGGCGCCGACGCTGCCGTAGCGGCGGAAGTGTGCGACTCCTGTTCGACCGGGCGCGAGTCCTTGCCCACGGCGCGGGACACTCGGGAGCATCGACGTGCATCGATCGCTTCTCGAAGGGGAGAACGCATGAGCACGTCGAACGACATCACCAGGCGGACGGCACTCGGACTCGGCATCGTCGCCACCGCATCGGCCGCGAGCGGGGTCCTCGGAGCCGCGCCGGCCTCGGCGCACGGACGGCCTGGTGCCGCCGGGCCCGGACCGGGGCACGGGCACGGCCGTCCACACCTCGCCGCCACGGTCTCGAGGGAGTTCGAGGCCGACACGACCACGCTGCTGAAGAACCCGCTCAACGGCTGGGCGCTGTACGGCTCGTCCACCCCGTCGGCCGACTACTGGACGCAGTACGACGACGTCCCGGTGCCTGACGGCACCGCGATCACCGTCTCGGACCACGCCTCGGTGCTGTACATGCGGGTGTCGTGGACGATCCTCGAACCGTCCGAGGGCGTCTACGGATGGGACACGGACGCAGCCTTCGCGGGCATCCTCGCCGAGGCCCGCCGCCGGGGACTCCGGCTGGCGTTCCGCGTGGTCGTCGACAGCCGCGACAAGGCCTCCGACTTCACACCCGCATGGGTCCGTGCCGCGGGAGCCGCCGGGTACGAAACGCAGACCGGCAGCAAGACGGTCTGGTCGCCCTACCCGGACGACCCGGTGTTCCAGGCGAAGTACGCCGCGTTCATCGCCGCCTTCGCCGCGGAGTACGACGACCCGGAAACGACGGACTTCATCGACGGGTACGGCCTCGGCAAGTGGGGCGAGGGGCACTCGATGCTCTACCGGGACGCCGCGAACCGCGAGCCCGTGTTCGACTGGATCATCGACCTGTACCAGCGACACTTCACCACGGTGCCGCTGGCGCTGAACTACCACCGGATGATCGGCGGTGCGAAGGACTGGGGCACGCCCGACCCCGAGAGCGAGCGCATGCTCGACGGTGCGTACGAGAAGGGCTACGTCCTGCGACACGATGCCTTCGGGATGACCACGTACTACTCCGACTGGGAGAAGTCGATGGCCGCGAAGTGGCGGTACCGGCGCCCGATCATCATGGAGGGCGGCTGGGTCACCGGCCAACACGACGTCACCCAGGACCCCCGCGGCTACGAGACCGTCGCCGACGTCCGGCAGGGCGAGTTCGACGACTCCGTCGAGGCCCACGTCAACATGATGGACCTCCGGAACGGCGAGACGCTCTCGTGGTTCACCGCCGAGACGTACCCGCTCACGCAGCGCTTCGAGGCCGAGGGCGGGTACCGGCTGTACCCGTCGAAGGTCGTCGCGCCCGCCGTGGTCCGTGCCGGTGACACCGCGACGATCACCCACGAATGGACGAACCTCGGCTGGGGGTTCCTGCCGACGAACCTGCCCGTGTGGCAGCACAAGTACAAGGCCGCCTTCGCACTGCTCGCGGCGGACGGGACGCCTCTCCGAGTGTTCGTGGACGCGGCGTCCGAGCCCTCGGACTGGCTCCGTGGTGCACCGACCTCGTACTCGTACACGCCGTCGGTCGCCGGCGTCGCACGCGGCGCCCACCGATGGGGCGTGGCGATCGTGGACACGACCCGGTCGGACACGCCGGCGATCGCGCTGGCGGCGCACGGGACGACGACCAACGGCTGGCTCGTCGTCGGGGACGTCACGGTTTCCTGAACCACTGTGACCGTTCCGGTTCGAGATCCCCGGGATCTGCGAACCGGAACGGTCACGAGCTCGGCGCGACCAGGAAGCGCAGCGCCTGTGCGACCAACCGCCGGTGCTCCGGCGAGGCGAACGACGCCCCGGAGTGACCGAGACCGTCGTAGACCGTGACGCCACCGCCGGGCCGGTCGTGCACCCAGACGAGCGGGTGTCGGAGGCCGTCGTGCTCGTGGTCGACCAGGACCCGGACCTCCGACGAGACACGCTGGTGGGAGTACCGCTCGTCGTCGAGGGAGAAGTCGCCGAGACCCGCCGTGACCGGGTGCTGGTCGTCGACGACGTGCACGGTGCACGGTCCGGCCGGCGGGTGCATCGTCCCTCCGCGGACCCACACGCCACCGAGGGCTCGTTCCCAGTCGTCGTCGCCGGCGAAGGACGTCGACGACACGTGCACGGCCAGCATCGGCACGCGGCTCCCGAGCATCCGACGGAACCCCGGGTCCGCAGCGGGCAACGGCACGGGCAGGCCGTCCCGCGGCAGGCCGAGATCGACGACCACGAGTGACGGCAGCGGGCCGTCCCGGAAGGACTCGAGCGTCCGGTCGACGTCCGGCGACGACGAGAGCGCGATCCCTGCCTCGGCTGCGATCGCCGTCAATGCAGCGGTCGTCTCCGCGAAGGGGTGCCAGGGGTCCGTCCACCGTCCGACCCCGCCGAGCAGCACCGCGGTCACGCAGCGGCCCGGCTGATGCGGACGGTGTGCGACCCCGCGGGCGCGGGCGCGTGTTCGACGAGCAGGACGCGGTGGAGCGCCGCACCCCAGGCTGACCGCAGCTTCTCGTCGTCGAGCGCGCGTCGCTCGGTACGGACCGCGAACCGCGTGCCGTCGACCCCGAGGTGCGCCGCTCCGACCCGCAGGCCGCCCGGGACCACGACGGGTTCGTGCAGGGTCAGCAGCACGAGCGTCATCACGCCCGGTGCCGAGAACGCCCACTCGTCGTGCAGCTCGACGACCTCGGCGGCCCGGTCGAGCGAGGCGACCCGCACGGCACGCACCAGCCCGGACGCTGCCGGGTACGCCGCGGTGAGGTCCGTGGACAGCGCTGCTCGATCGCCGTGGTCGACGAACGTGGTGCCGGTGGCCCGGAACGACTCGCCCTCGCGCTGCTCGACCCCGTTCGGCATCGGCACGCTGTGCCAGCTCGACCGCATGGTCCAGATGCCGTACCGGTGCTCGGGCATGAAGGTCTCGCGTCGGTACACCCCGACACCGGCGTCCACGACGACGGGATCGCCGTCGAGCGAGACGATGACGGACCCCACGTCGTTGTGGTTGTGGCTGACGGCGTTGTGCCCGCCCTTCGCCGACAGGAAGAAGGCGTCGGAACGGGCGACGGCCACCTCGGTGCCGGGCAGGTACAGCGCGGTCGGCATGCCGGGCGCTGCGGGGCCGTCGTCCTGCCAGCCGGGCGTGCGGAGCTCCGCGAGGGTGCGGCGGAAGAGCGCAGCGAGCTGACCGTCGAAGCGCAGCGCGTGCTGGCGCCCCATCCACCGGGCGTGCCGGACGACCTCGTCGTCCCCGACCCGGGCACCGAAGCGGGCGAGCAGGTACCAGTTCGCGTTCTCGGGCAGCACCGGCGAGCCGTCGGAGTGGTTGACCTGACGGTGGGCGTCGATCTGCATGCCCATCGGGAACCGTGCCGTGGCCGCCACCGGCTCCACGACGAAGCCGTCGAAGGCGCCGTCGGTCAGCTGCTCGACCAGGTCGAGGGCCTCGAACAGGGTCGCACCCGCCCACCACCAGTACGTCGCACCCTCGTCGCAGCTGCCGTCGGCGTCGTACCCGGCCCGGAACCGGTCGAGGATGACCAGCGCACGGTCGATCGTCGTCTCCAAGCGTCCGGCCTCGGGTTCCACCACCGCGGCGCAGACGAGCACGTTCGACACGATCCACGGAGCCCAGTTGTTCGGCGGACCGTCGACACCGTGCCAGAAGTACTCCTCGCGCTCCCACGGGTCGAGGACGCGGCGGCGGATCTCGTGGTGCACGTGCGCGCGGATGCCCGGTGCGTCACGCTCGAGCCGCTCACCGGCGATCGTGTCGATCACCGCGAGCATGCCGCCGACGTACGCGTCGGACAGGTCGAGCACGTCACGACCGGGCACCGGCAGGAACGGCCGCTCGCCGCTCTCCGGCAGCGCGTAGTGCGACGGCAGGCACCACGCGCGCAGCTCGCAGATCCGCCAGACCTGGTCGGCGAGGACCGTCGCCCACTCCTCCTCGTCGGTGACGGCGAGCGCGAGCGCGGCCGTCGCGGCCGACTCCAGCAGGTTCCGCTGCGCGCGCTCGTACGGCTGCCGGTCGCCGTCCCGGCTGTAGCGCGCCCAGAGCGACAGGGTCGGGAACGCGACCGCGGCGGCAGCGCGGCGGTCCCTCGCCACGGCGAGCAGCGCCTCCTGGTCCACTGCCGCCACATCAGCCCAGGCAGCGCGGTCGGTGACGGGAGGCGCGGGTCGCCACGTCCTCGGACGGAGCGCCCGGCGGGCGGTCGCGGTGAAGCGCTCGGTGAAGGTCGGGGCGTCGACGGTGACGGTCATCGGGGTTCCAGTTGTCAGGCCTGGACGGCGAAGCCGTCCGGGACGATGGGGTCGGTGAAGGCGCCCGTCGCGGCGAAGGCGATGGTCTCGCGCACCGCGTTGTCGGCCAGCCTGCGGAGCTCGTTGCCGAGGGAGCCCGCGATGTGGGGCGTGATGAACGTGTTCGGCGTCGAGCGGAGACGAGCGTCCGAGGGCAGGAGCTCGGGTTCGGTGACGTCGAGCACGGCGGCGAGGTCGCCGCGCTCGAGCCGGTCGGCGAGGGCGTCCTGGTCGAGGATCGCTCCGCGGGCGGTGTTCACGACGGTCGCCCCCGGTCGAAGCAGCCCGATGACACGCCGGTCGATCAGCCCCCGGGTGGACGGCAGCAGCGGCGCGTGCACCGTCACGATGTCGCTCGTGGCGGCGAGGGCGTCGAGGTCGACCGCCGTGACGCCGAGCAGCGCGGCCTCCTCGTCGTCGAGGTAGGGGTCGCTGACGAGCACCCGGACGTCGTGGGACCGGAGCCGCTCGATCACCGCCCGGCCGACCCGGGACGCACCGACCACCCCGACGGTGATCCCGTGCATGCCGACGACCGGCCACGACCCCTCGACGTCGACGGGCCCGGAGGCGGACCCGAGGGCGGCGGCGGTCGCGAACGCGCGTTTGGCGGCGAGGACGATCACCGCGACGGTGAACTCCGCGACCGGCACAGCGTTCGCGCCGGCGCTCGAGGTCACCGCGATGCCGCGGGACCAGACGTCGTCGTCCACCACGGGTTTGACCGACCCGGCGGAGTGCGCCACGGCGCGCAGTCGCGGCATCCGGTCGAGCCGGCGCGCGTCGAGCTCCGGGCTCCCCCACCCGGTCACGAGGACCTCGACCTCGGCGAGGAGCAGCGCGTCACGCGGGGCATCGGGGTCGAGCGGGCGATCGGCGAGGAGCCGGACCGCATCGGAGGCGTGGAGCGCAGCGAGGTCCCCGTGGTCGAACACCCGCGCGAAGGTCGTCTCCGGCATCACGAAGGCGACGGGCACGCTGCCGGGTTCCCGCGCGGGCGCGGCGTCGGTCGCCCGCGGTTCGGCGCGGTCCGGGCGGGGGTCGGAGGTCATCGTCGGCGGCTCCTCGTGTGCGGTCGGCGATCACCATGCCAGCGCCGGGGCGTGTTCGATGTCAAGGACGACGACACGAACGCTCACGAAACGAACACCGGTGCGGCCGAGGATCCACGGACGCTCAGCGTCGGGGTGAGGGTCATGTGCCGTCTGGCGAACCTGCTCTGCGCCGTGGCGGAGATGCGTTCGAAGCACATCGTCGCGGCGAACCGCCCGACGTCGTTCTTCGGCGGTGCGACCGCGGTGAGCGGGACCCCGGCGAGCGCGGCGACCTCGTCGTCGTACGCCACCACGGAGAGGTCGCCCGGGATCGTCAGACCCATCTCGGTGACGGTCTCGACGAACTCCACGGCGTAGTGGTCCGAGTGCACGAAGACGGCGGTGGTCCCGGTGTCGATGCAACGTCGGATGAAGGCTCGTGTGGCGTCCCCGACCGCGTTGGTCTCGTCGATGAGCTCGACGGGTGCGTCGGTGGCGAGGTCGAGCTGGCGGACGCTGCGCTCGTAGCCGGTGCGGAGCTGCGGGGTCGTCGGAGTCTCGAACACCGCCATGCCGATCCGCCGGTGCCCGAGCGAGGCGAGGTGGCGGAGGGCGAGGCCCGCTCCGGCCTCGTGGTCGCTCCGGACGGACTCGAGGTGCGTCCCGACGGGTGCCTCGGTGACGGCGCGCTCGACGACGACGACGGGCATCGGTGCCTGGTCGAGGAGTTCGAGGGTGCCGACCGCGTCCGCGACGGTGGTGGTCACGAGCAGCCCGTCGACCCCGGCGGCGATGAGTCGTTCGACCTGCTGCCGTTCGCGGACCGGGTCGTACCGGGACACCCCGAGGACGACGCGCCCGCCGAGGGCCTCGGTGCGCTCGGCGACACCGGCGACGATCTTCGGGAAGTAGTAGCCCGGGTCGGGGACGACGAGACCGAGGGTGAACAGCGCGTCGGGCTCGGTGGAGTTCCGTGCGGTGGGCTCGGGTCGGGGTGCGGGCCGGTGCGGCGCCCCGGCCGTGGGGAGTGTCTCGACCGAGACCGCGCCGCCGTGCACCCGTCGCACGAGTCCTCGGTCGGCGAGTTCGGAGAGGTCGCGGCGGACCGTCATCGCTGAGATGCCCTCACGCTCGGCGAAGTCCGAGGCGGACAGACTGCCGTGGACGCGGAGTTCCGCCAGGATGCGTTCCTGCCGTCTGGTCGGGTGCATCGTCGCTCCCATGTTCGTTTCGTGTGCGGGTGAATACGCCCGCTTGACCGTCATCATACGGACGTCCCAGGATGACGAAACCGCCGCCCGAGGTCCGGCCGCGGACCCCAGCCACGTGAGCGAAGGAGCCACATGAGCGCGACGATGGTCGACCCGACCACCGAGTCGCGGACCGTCCGGTCCGACGGCGTCCCGGTGGCCCGCAAGGTCCCGTTCACCGCGAGGTTGCGACGGGACTACCCGCTGCTGGTCATGGTCGCGCCGGCGGTGGTCCTGCTGCTGTTGTTCGTGTACGTCCCGATGCTCGGGAACGTCATCGCGTTCATGGACTACCAGCCGTACATCCCCATCGCGCAGAGCCCGTGGGTGGGCCTGTCGAACTTCCAGGTGCTGTTCGTGGACCCGGACTTCTGGCGCGCGACGTTGAACACGCTCGAGATCACGTTCATCCAGCTGGTGTTGTTCTTCCCCGTGCCGATCGCCCTCGCGTTGCTCATCCACTCACTCGTGTGGCCGTGGCTGCGGGCCACCGTGCAGTCGGTCCTCTACCTGCCGCACTTCCTGTCGTGGGTGATCGTCGTCGGGTTCTTCCAGCAGTCGCTCGGCTCCGGCGGTGTCGTGAACCACGCGCTCCGGCAGCTCGACGTCGGGACGATCAGCGTGATGAGCGACCCGGGGACGTTCAAGCTGCTGCTGACGAGCCAGGTGATCTGGAAGGACGCCGGCTGGGGGACGATCATCTTCCTCGCGGCCCTCGCGGCGATCGACGACAACCTGTACGAGGCGGCCGCCATCGACGGCTCGGGCGCGTGGAGCCGGTTCTGGCACGTGACGCTGCCCGGTATCCGGCCGATCATCGTGCTGCTGCTCATCCTGCGGCTCGGCGAGGCGCTGTCCGTCGGTTTCGAGCAGATCATCCTGCAACGGAACGCGGTGGGGGCTGATGCCGCCGAAGTGCTCGACACCTACGTCTACTACCACGGGGTCGTCGACGGGAACTGGTCCGCCGGCATCGCCGTCGGCCTGATCAAGGGCCTCGTCGGGTTCGTCCTCATCATGGCGGCGAACAAGGCCGCCCACATGCTCGGTGAACAGGGAGTGTATTCGCGATCATGAGCACCATCGTCCGTCCGGTCTGGGCAGGGAAGCCCAAGCCCGTGGTCCTCGCGCTGAAGGCCGTCGCGATCGTCCTGATCCTCGCCGTGGTGCTGTTCCCCTTCCTCATCGTCTTCTCGACGAGTGTGTCGAGCCAGGCCGACGTCACCGCAGCGGGCGGCTACGTCGTGTGGCCGCGGTCGTTCGACCTGTCCGCCTACGTGCAGATCCTGTCCGGTGGGGTCGTCACCCGCGCCGTGGTGGTGACGCTCCTGGTCACGATCGTCGGCACGGCGATCAGCCTCGCGTCCACCGTCCTCGCCGCGTGGGCACTCAGCCGGCAGGGATCGCTGTTCCAGCGGCCGCTGCTGACGTTCGTCCTCATCACGTTCCTGTTCGCGCCGGGGATGATCCCGCTCTACCTGATGGTCAAGCAGCTCGGGCTCCTCGACAACTACTGGGCGCTGATCCTGCCGAGTGCGTTCAGCGTGTTCAACATGGTCGTCGTCCGCGGCTTCATGATGAGCATCCCGCAGGAGCTCATCGACAGCGCGAAGATCGACGGCGCCGGCGAGTTCCGCATCCTCTGGCAGATGGTGCTGCCGCTGTCGCGCGCGGTGATCGCCGTCGTCGGGCTGTTCTACGCCGTCGGGTACTGGAACGCGTTCTTCAACGCCCTGCTCTACCTGTCGGACTCGACGAAGTGGACGCTCCAACTGGTCCTCCGGACGTACGTCCTGCAGGGATCGAGCCTGGTGTCGGGAGCCGGCTCGGACGCGTCCATGCAGCCTCCGGCGGAGTCGATCCAGATGGCGGTCGTGATGATCGCGATCATCCCGATCCTCGCCGCCTACCCGCTCGTCCAGCGCCACCTCACCAAGGGTGTCCTGACCGGCGCCGTCAAGGGTTGACCGGCCCTGCCGACACCACCCTCCACCCGAACGCTTCAAGGGAGAAGCCATGACCGACACGACCACCAGCGGCCTCAGCCGACGCACACTCCTCTCCGGCGCCGCCTTCGGCCTCGTCGCCATCGGTGCGACGGGCGGACTGACCGGCTGCTCGACCGGCGGCACCGCCGCGACCATCTCCGACACGGTGGCCGCACTGCCGACGTACGTGCCGATCATGAAGGGCCCGAAACCCGACCTGCCGGGCAACGACGTCGTGCAGCCCGTGTACTACACCTACCCGCAGGACAGCGAGCTCTTCACCTCGGTGAGCGGGAAGGTCGCCGACGGATCGAAGACCTCGGGGTTCGTCGTCACCTACACGGCGCCACCGCCCGCCGACAACTCGTTCCTCGACTACATCGGCGGCCTGACGAACACCGAGTACGACCTGACGTTCGTCCCCGGCGACTCGTTCGACACGAAGTTCGCCACCATGACCGCGGGGAACGACATCCCGGACATCGTCGAGTTCCTGACCTTCGCGATGCCGCCGCGCTTCCCGCAGCTGCTCGACGCGAAGTTCTCGGACCTGTCGGAGTACCTGTCGGGTGACGCCGTGAAGGACTACCCGAACCTCGCGAACATCCCCACCGCGTCGTGGCGGAGCGCCCGCATCAACGGGAAGATCTACGGCGTCCCGGAGCACCGCCCGCCCTTCGGATCGGTGATGGTCTGTCGGCCTGACCTCATCGAACAGCTCACCGGTGCAGCCCCCGCGCCGAAGGACAAGGACGAGTTCACCGAGCTGTGCAAAGCCGTCACCGACACCAAGGCCGGCCGCTACGCGATCGCCGGCGGTGGCGGGTCGAGCGGCGTCGACTGGTCCTACGACTTCATCGGCGCGGCCTTCGGCGTCCCGAACCAGTGGAAGCAGTCCGCCGGCGGGAAGCTCACGCACAAGAACGAGACCGACGCCTGGCTCGAGACGCTCTCGTACATCAAGAAGCTCTGGAACCTCGGCATCTACCACCCGGACACGCCGAGCCTCGAGAGCGCCAAGGCGAAGACGTACATCAACAACGGCACTGTGCTGATGCACCTCGACGGGATCTCCGCGTTGCTCGACGTCACGATGCCGAAGGGGATCGTGACCGGCGGCATCGTGCCGTTCGGCGCCGACGGTGGGAAGGGCGCGAACTACCAGGGCTCGTCGAGCTTCTCGTTCGCCGCGCTGAAGAAGACGACCCCGGCGAAGATCCGCTCCCAGCTCCGGTTGCTGGACTACCTGTCGGCACCGTTCGGTTCGCGAGAGGCCTTCACCCTCACGCACGGCAAGAAGAACGTGCACTTCACCGGCAGCGGGCCCGACGCGGTGCTGACGAAGAGCGGCGAGCAGCTGATCAACGCCAGCTCCCTCTACCGACTCGCCGCGGGCCCGCAGGTGCTCAACACCGCGGTGCGCATCGACGAGCAGCTCCGTCAGTCGCACAAGTGGCAGGTCGCGACCCAGGACATGCTCCTCAAGAACCCGGTCGACGGCTTCTACTCCCCCTCGGCGACGTCCACGCAGTCCGCCAACCAGGCGTTCAACAGCGTCTGCAACGACTACGTACTCGGTCGGACGAACCTCGCCGCCGTCAAGGCCGGCGTGACGACGTGGACCGCGGCCGCTGGCGACAAGATGCGCAAGGAGTACACGGAAGCGATGGAGAAGCAGGGCTGAGCAACGCGGGCGAGCGGCCGGTGTGCGGACTCGGAACGACACCGTCGACGTCGTACAACAGCGAGGATGTCGTCCTCCCGCGCCTGCAACTGTTGCGCACGCGCACGAGCGACGTCACCGATGTCGTACGACGTCGACGATGTCGCACCGACTCGTCAGCCCGCCGCTCGCCTCCGACCGCCGACCCCCGCCGGCCCCCGGCCCGCCCGACGACGGGCCCGGACTCACCACCCCGCCGGGTGCCGCCGCTGCCACCGCAGCCGTCGCTCGAGCTGCGCGCCGATCGCCAGGAGCACCCGCTCGCCGCCCGGTCGCCCGATGAGCTGCACGCCCATCGGCAGCCCGGCCCCGTCCGGGTGTTCCTCGTCCGTCACCCCGACCGGCAGCGTGATCGCCGGCAGCCCGGACACGTTCGCCATCGACGTCCACGGCGAGTAGGCGCACTGACGGCGGAAGTCCTCCTCGGGGTCGGACCCGTACCAACCGAGCGGCCTCGGCGTGAGCGCGAGCGTCGGGGTGAGGACGGCGTCGAACCGGTCGAAAGCGCCGATGAGCGACGCCGAGAACGTGTCGAGCGCCGCCATCGCGTCGAGCACCTGCGTGCCGGTCAGTGCCCGGCCCCGGTCGACGAGCCACGACACCAGCGGTGTCAGCTCGGAGCGATCGATCCCCGGCACCGTCGGCAGCCGCGCCGCGGAGCTCTCCCACGCGACGCGGAACGCCGCAGCGTAGGGAGCGCGGGGCATCCGGACGTCCTCCACGCCGTGCCCGACCTCGCCGAGCACCCGGACGGCGGTCTCGACGGCGGCACGCGCCGCGGGGTCGATCACCACGTCGACGGTCTCGTCCCACGGGGAGCCCTCGAGGAGGCCGACGACGAAGCGCCCCTCGCCCCGGACGGCGGCTGCGGTGAAGGGCCCCTCCCCGACGTCGGGCGTGACCAGGGCGTACGGCTGCGGTTCCGGCAGACCGGTCGGCGACACGAGTGCGTCGAGCAGCATGCCCGCGTCCGCGACGTTCCGCGTGATCGGCCCCGCGACCGACAGCCCGCCCACGCCGGATCGCCCGGGCATCGACGGCACCCGTCCGCGGCTCGGCTTCAGCCCCACCAACCCGGTCGCCGCTGCCGGGATCCGGACCGAGCCTCCGCCGTCCGATCCGACCGCGGCCGGCAGGAGTCCGGCGGCGACCGCGACCGCAGCCCCGCTCGACGATCCACCGGGCGCACGGCTCGTGTCGTAGGGGTTCCGGGTCACCCCGAACCTGGTCTCCGACGACGAGGACATCCCGAACTCGGGCGACGCCGTCTTGCCGAGGCTCACCGCACCGGCGGCGTCGAGCGCGGCGACGAGCGGGTGGTCCGCGTCCGCGGGGCGTGCGGGCAGGCTCGTGGTGCCGTTGTGCGTGGGGACCCCGGCACGGTCGTAGAGGTCCTTGTCGGCGGACGGGAGGCCCCACAGCGGCCTCGACGTCGGCACCCGGTCGCCCAGGTGCTCGGCCCGGTCGCGCGCGGCGTCCGCGGTGACCGTCACGAAGGCGCCGAGCTCGGGGTCGAGCCGCGCGATCCTCGCCAGGTAGTGGTCGGTCACCTCGAGCGCGGTCGCCTCACCGCGTTGGATCCAGTCCCAGAGTTCCTGCGCGGTGAGGTGGTGGAGTTCGAACACGAAACCCCAGCCTAGACACGACCGGAATTCTCCCTGAGCATCCGTTCAGTGACGTGTCCCTCGTTCGGGGGCCGATCGGGCGGGTTCCCCGAGCCGTCCTCACCCCGAGCCTGGACGATCCACCGGCAGACAGCGGACCGGGCGGGTTACGGTTCCGCGTCGCACCACCACACCTCAGGAGGAACGGGCCACGTGTTGACCAGGGACAACGACAGGGAACACCACGGGGGTACGGGGACAACAGGGGCAAGAGGCGTCACCGGGACGCTCAGCAGCAGGACGGACGGGTCAGGACACGTCGGATCGTCGCGGGCGTGGCGATCGTCGCGGGCGGTGCCCTCGTGTTCGGACTCTCGCAGCACGCGAACGAGACCGATGCCGCCACCCGCACAGCGGCGACGGAACGCACGGCGACCGAGGCGCCGAGCAGCGCGCCCTCCGCCACCACCACGACCCCGGTCCCGACGACCGCTCCGCCGTCGGCGTCTCCGTCGGCTCGGCCGTCGGTCGTGTCGGGTCGGATCACGGCACGGCCGTCGGCGAGCGCCACCGCCACGCCGGCACCCGCCGCCGCAGCCGCGAGCTCGTCGACCGCCTCGACCACGTCGACCTCGATGCCCCGGGGCGACGTCACGTCGAACGGGCGGACGTGGAAGCAGACCTACGCGGAGGACTTCACCACGGACGCCGGGCTCGGCAGCGTCCTGGACACCTACCCGCGGCTCGGGGCGTACTCCGGCTACAGCGACACCAGCGGCCGCGGGTACTACGCACCGGACAAGGTGCTCAGCGTGTCGAACGGGAACCTCGACTTCTGGCTGCACTCGGAGGGCGGGCAGCCGCTCGTCGCCACGGTGCTGCCGGACGACTACGCCCCGCATACGACGGGCCGCGTCTCGATCCGGTACAAGACCACGAACACGGACGGCTACAAGTTCGTCGGGATGCTCTGGCCGAGCAGCAACGACTGGAACGAGGGCGAGATCGACTGGCCCGAGGGCGACCTCGGCAGCACGGTCCGGCCGGCCTCCGCGATCCCGGGCAGCATGAGCGACGGCGTGATGACGTTCGACAGCTCGATCGAGCAGCACACGACGTCGACGCAGAGCAGCGGCTACCACGTCGCGACCACCGAGTGGGACCACGGCGAGGTCCGGTTCTTCTGGGACGGCACGCTCGTCTCGACGACGCGCAGCGCGGTCCCCACGACCCCGATGCGGGTCACGCTGCAGGCGGAGACCGCCATCGGCGGCTCCGTCCCGACGTCCGCGAGCGGGCACGTCGACGTCGACTGGGTCTCGATCTGGGACTGACCACGATCTGACGGTCGCAGTGCGGGACGGGAAGCGGGGGGGCCGCGGGGCGCCCCCCCCCCCCCGGGGGGGGCCCCGGCCACCGCCGGGCAGCCATTAGGCGGAACCCCCCCGCGGGGGGGCCCGCCTCGGGGCCTCACCACGATCTGTCGGCCGCTGGGCGGGCCGGGAGGCGCGGTGCCAGCGGGCACCGCGCCTCCCGTCGTGTGGTCCCGCGTCCACGGCGGTGCATCCTTTCGGAGGAACCCCGCGGAGTGCGTCCCTTCGCCGGTCGTCCGGCGGCACCGCCGTTCGTAGCGTCGATGCCATGACGACCACCACCGAAGACCGGCACACCACCGGCACCGAACCTCCCCGTCGGACGGGGCTCCGCGGCCTCGTCGAACGGCACCCGCTCGCAGCGTTCGCCACCCTCGCCCTCGGCCTCAGTTGGCTGGCGTGGGTCCCCTACATCCTGTCGCCGCACGGCCTCGGCGTCTGGGACATCCACTTCCCCGAGTTCCTCGGCACGGCGCAGTTCACCGGCGTCCTGCCCGGAGCGCTGCTCGGCCCCCTCGGCGGCGCCTTCCTCGTGACGGCGATCGCCGACGGCCGACCCGGTCTGCGTCGGTGGGTCGGTCGGCTCTGGCGCTGGCGGGTGGCCTGGTACTGGTACGCCCTCGCGCTCGTCGGCGTCCCCGCGATCATCGTCGCCACGGGGCTGCCCTTCGCCGGCGGCCAGGTGCAGGCGCCGAGTGCACTCGCGCTGCTCGCC
This sequence comes from Curtobacterium sp. A7_M15, assembly GCF_030705415.1. GTDB lineage: Bacteria > Actinomycetota > Actinomycetes > Actinomycetales > Microbacteriaceae > Curtobacterium. Next base: position 21,931 of record NZ_JAUZED010000016.1, read on the forward strand.
CTCGTGCCCGGACTCGTCGTGCAGCTCTTCACCACCGGGCTGTCCGAGGAGCCCGGCTGGCGGGACTTCGCCCTGCCGCGACTGCAGGAGCGCTTCGGTCCGCTGGGCGCTGCCGCCGTGCTCGGTCCGCTCTGGGCGCTGTGGCACATGCCGCTCTACCTCAGCGATTGGGGCGGGTGGCCGGACGTGCACTGGACGGAGCCGCTCGTGTTCGCCCTCTTCACCATCACCTTCAACGTCGTGATGACGTGGGTGTTCAACCGCACCGGGGAGAGCCTGCCGGTCGCCTTGCTCCTGCACGTGGGCGTCAACAACACCATCTCGACGCTGTGGGCCGACATGTACCCGGGGATGACCGCGGCGACGATGATGCACGGCCTCGCGATCGTGTCGACCGTCGCGGCACTGGTCCTGCTCGTCGCGACTCGGGGACGCCTCGGCTACCCCGGCCCCGGCACCGCCCCGGAGGCCCGACTCGTAGGATCGAACGATGGCACCCGCTGACGCGCCCGACCGACGCGATGCCCGTGCGATGCCGACCATCCGCGAGCGCCGCACCGACCTGCTCGTCGCCGCCGGCACCGCCGTGATCGCGCTCGGGCTCCTGCTCGGCCTGCCTCCGCTCGACGCCCTGGACTCGGACACCGCGGGCGCGGCGGGCACCGGTCCCGCGTTCCCCGCCGTCGGCGGCAGGGCGTGGACGCTCCTCGCGGTCACCCTCCTCGTGCAGTCGGCCCTGCTGCTCGGCGCCCGTCGAGCACCGCGTCCGGTGCTCCTCGCCGTCGGTGCGCTGCCGATCCTCCTGGCCCTCGTGTCGACGAGCACCGCGTTCGGACTCACCGCACTGCCCGTCGTCGTGGCCGTCGTGCTCGCCGCGCTCCGGGTCCCGCTCCCCCGACTGTGGCCGACCGTCGCGGGATCGGCCGTCCTCGTCGCGGTCGGCACGGGGACGACGTGGGCCGTCACGTCCGGTGCGATGCGCAGCGGCGTCCTCGTCGGGCTCGGCGCCTCGGTCGGGCAGGGCGTCCTGCAGGCGGTCGGCGCGGTCGGCCTGCCCCTCGTGGTCACGCTGATCGTCCGCTCGCGGCGCGAGCTCCGCGCAGCGCGTCGGGCCGAGTCGGACGCCCGTACCGCGGCAGCCGACGCCCGGAGCGCCGAAGCGGCCGCCCTCGCACGGGAGCAGGACGCCCGCGTCGAGGCCGCCGTCTCGCGTGAACGCGCCGCGATGGCCCGCGAGCTGCACGACATCGCCGCACACCACCTGTCCGGGATCGCGCTGATGTCGGCAGTCGTCGACCGGCAGATCGACACCGACCCGGACAGCGCGCACGAGGGTGTCCGGCAGGTGCGCGAGCAGAGCACGGCCGTCCTCGAGGACCTCCGCCGACTCGTCGGGCTCCTCCGCGACGACGCCCCCGCCGAGACCGCGGTCGAGACCGTCGCCGGGATCGTCGACCTGGTCGAGCACGCGCGCAACCGCACGGCGGTCGCCCTCACGGTGCAGCCGGGCGACCACCCGCTCGCGGACGGCATCGGTCCGCTCACCCAGCTCGTCGCCTACCGCACCGTGCAGGAGGCCCTCGCCAACGTCGCCCTCCACGCCGCGGGCGCGCCGTGCACGGTCACCGTCGACGACCGCGACCCCGACCACCTGACGGTCCGCGTCGAGAACGGGGCGCCCGCCGCGCCGTCCGTGGGCAGCTCGCCAGCGGGTGGGAACGGACTGCGCGGCATGCGCGAGCGGGCAGAACTGGTCGGGGCGCGCCTCCAGGTCGGACCGTCGGCCGACGGCGGCTGGACGGTCCAGCTGGAGGCGGCCCGGGAGGCGCGACCCGACGCCGACACGTCGGCCCGCGCGCCGGAGGTGGCCGGGTGATCCGCGTACTGGTGGCCGACGACCAGCCGCTGGTCCGCGCCGGCGTCTCCGCCCTGCTCGCCGCCGAACCGGACATCGAGGTCGTCGGGGTCGCCGCCGACGGCGGCGAGGCGCTCGCCCTCGCCCGGAGCACCCGACCCGACGTCGCGTGCCTCGACATCAGGATGCCGGTGCGGAACGGCATCGAGGTCGCCCGGGAGCTCTGCGCTCCCGGCGCCGACCCCGCCGTGCCGGTGCTGATGTTGACGACCTTCGACATGGACGACCTGGTGTTCGGGGCGCTCGAAGCAGGCGCGTCGGGCTTCCTGCTGAAGGACGCCGAGCCGGACGTCATCGTCGGCGCCGTGCGGCAGGTCGCCGCCGGGAACGGCACGATCGACCAGGCGCTCACCCGTCGCGTGCTGCGCGAGTTCGTCGCACGGCGGAGTCTGCAGCCGGTGTCGGGCGACCGGGCGGACGAGGTGCTCACGGCACGCGAGCGCGACGTGCTCCTGCTGCTCGCCCAGGGGATGTCGAACGAGGAGATCGCGGCCGCACTCGTCGTCGAGGTCTCCACGGTGAAGTCGCACCTCGCTCGGATGTTGCCGAAGCTCGGGGTCCGTTCGCGCCTGCAGGCAGTGGTCTGGGCGTACCAGAACCGGATCGTGACGGTGCCGGGGTCCGACGGTTAGTTCGTCCGGCGGTACCGGACGTGCGTCGTGAGCGGCGAGTGCAGCACCTCGACGGGCTCGAAGTCGAACGTCTCGGCGCCGTCCTCGAAGATCCGCTCACCGGAGCCGAGCAACACCGGGGCGATGTCGAGTGTGAGCTCGTCGATCACTCCAGCGGCGAGCGCCTGCCGCACCGTCGAGGCGCCGCCGGCGATGTCGACCCCGGCGTCACCGGCCGCCTCGACCGCGCGGGCGTAGGCGGCGTCGAAGCCGTCGGTGACGAAGTGGAAGGTCGTGCCGCCGTCGAGTTCGATCGGGTCGTGCGCCCGGTGCGAGAGCACGAAGACGGGGGCGTGGTACGGCGGCTCGTCACCCCACCACCCCGTCCAGTCGTCAGGCCGCTCACTGCTGGGCGGCCCGAACATGTTCTGGCCCATCACGTACGCGCCACGGGGCCGCATGAGCCAGCTGGCCGCCGTGCGGTCCGCCTCGCCGACGTCGGCGCCGGGCATGTGCCACGTGTGCAGCTCCCCGCCGCGGCGTCCGAGGGGTTGGTCCAGGCGCTGGTCGGGCCCGGCGACGAACCCGTCGAGGGAGATCGACATGTGGCAGGTGGTGTCGGTCATCGCGTGCGCTTCCGTTCGCGGGCTCAGGCTGCGGGTTCGGGCTCGGTCGCGGGCTCGGCTCCCACGTGTGCTGCGAGCACGTCCCGCACCGTCGTCCAGCCCCCTGCACCGTACCGCTCGTCGTCGACGTGGCGCAGCGTGGCCTCGCCGCTGAACATGCTGACGAAGTACTGCATGCCCTGCCACGCCGGGAACGGCTCGTCGTCGCCCGCCCTCGACAGGCGACGGCCCACCCTCGCCATCGCCGACAGCGTCGACGCGGTCCCCGCCCACTGCAGACGGAAGGGCGTGCCGGTGAGCCGGGACATCGTGTCGGCGATGCTCCGCGAGGTGACCCGGTCCCCCGCGACCTCGACGATCCTCGGTGCACCGGGATCGAGCGCGACGAGCGCGGTGGTGCGGGCGACGTCGTCCTTCGTCGTGAAGTCGAGCACCTGGTCCGCCGAGGACCAGTAGAGCACCCGCTGCCGGTCGAACAGGATGAGCGGTGCCTGCCCGGTCAGCATGTCCGTGAAGGCCCCGTTCAGCACCGAGGTCGCTCGGATGCGAGCGGCGTCGAGGTCGGCGGCGAACTCGCGGCGCAGCTCGAAGTTCCGGTTCGTCCCCGGGGTGATCGACCGGTAGTCGGCGGAGTAGTCGGACGGGATGAACCGTTCGACGCCGGCGTCCACCGCTGCCCGGAGCAGGGCACGCTGCGCATCGACGATGACGGAGCGCGTCCCGCTCACCGCGGAGACGACGACCTCGACGCCGGAGAGCGCCGCGGTCAGCGCCGCGTGGTCGCCGTAGTCCGCCCGCGCCACCTCGACGTGCTCGTCACCGTCGGTCGGTGCGGTGGCCGTCGACCCGGGTCGGGTCAGGACGCGGACGTGGGTGTCGTGCCGGCGGAGTGCCCGGACGATGCGGCCGCCGAGGTCACCGGTCGCGCCGGCGACGAGGACGGTGGTGGTCACGCCTTCTCGACGTCGGAGAAGAGCCCGGTGAAGGTCGCGCCGGTCGCGCCGAGCTGCCCGAAGAAGGTGCCGGCCTCCTCGCCGGCGACGGCCGCGGAGGCGTCGTCGTAGGAATCGAAGTACAGGTCGAGCGTCCGGTGGGCCGGGGTGGGGGTGCCGTCCTCCTTCGGCCAGACCTTGCCGGCCTCGAGGCGGCGGAGCTGCGGCAGGGCGGCGGCTGCCTCCTCGAGTGCGGGGTAGGCCTGCTCGAAGGCGGCGGGGTCGGTCGGGTTGTCGATGATGAGGGTGATCTTGGTCGTCATGAGGACAGTGTTCTCCCTCGACGTGGTCGGTGCCCGCGCGGCCGGCGGCTGTCGGTGCGACGTCCGAGACTGCGTCGGAACCGTTGGCCACAACAGCGTCATCCGATCTCCGGCCCGGTACCCGGATTGCTTGCACCTCCGTTGAACCGATGGTTCGATGTCGTCGGGGGGGCTCGCGCCGGCCGCGCACGAAGTGTGGCAATGGGGTCTGCGTCGCACAGCGGGGGGAATCGTTCGTCCCGGAGGTGCGCGCTCTCGACGCCATGGCGGTGTCGTACTCCTGCCTTTCACAACGAGGAGGAATCGACGTTGACGCATCACAAGGACTCGAGTACGGAGCGCGAGGGTGGCCAGTCGTTCGGCCTGAGCCGACGAACGGCGCTCGTCGCGGCAGCCTCAGCAGCAGTGGCAACAGTGGTCACGTTGCACCCGGCGCGGGCTTCAGCGGCGACGGTGCCGGCCGATCTGCGCGACCTCGACCGTTCCATGCCCGAGGGCGGACCATCCAGCAATGCTCGGAGCGCCGCTGCCAGCACCGCCGCGTGGGGCGGTTACTCGAACGGGGAGATCCCGCCCACGGCCATGTCTCCCGTCCCCGCCGAGGTAGGAGACCCGTACCTCCGTCCGGACGCAGCCGCTGCCTACTTCGACCTCAGTGATGCCTTCGAGCGCGCCTTCGGGGTCCCCCTGGTCATCACCGAGGCGTACCGAGGACTCGCGCGGCAACAGCTGCTGTGGGATCGGTACCAGAACGGCGGGAACCTCGCCGCGTACCCGGGCACGTCCGTCCATGGCTGGGCACTAGCATGCGATTTCGGTGGCGGCGTGCAGACTCCTGGGAGCACCCGGAAGAACTGGATGAACGCGAACGCGCCCGCGTTCGGCTGGCAGCCGCGCGGTGATTCGTTCAGCTCGCCCGAAGCGTGGCACTTTGAGTACGACGGTTCCTACTCGCCGCCGCCCGCCACCGTCGTGGACACGGCGGCAAACCAGGGCAACATCGCCGCGACCGACGGCGCCGCGGTGTACTTCGCCGGCGCGGACGGACGGCTCTGGAATGCCTACACCAACCCGGGGTGGAACGTCGCTCCGATCGGCGGGAACGTCCGCGCGCTCTCCCCCGTCGTCGCCAAGGCCGACGGACAGGCCGTGTACTACGCCGGACCCGACAACAGGGTCTACAACGCCTACTACAACGCCTCGGGGTGGAACGTCATCGCGATCGGGGGTTCGATCGCAGCGAAGAGCGGTCTGGCGGTCCGTGACGACGGTACGGCGGTCTACTTCGCCGGGGGCGACGGCCGCCTCTACAACGGGTACCACAACAGCTCGGGGTGGAACTTCGCGGCCATCGGTGGAAGCGTCCGTTCCGGCTCCCCGATCGCAACCAGTACCGATGGACTGGCCATCTTCTTCGTGAACTCGACCGGGATCCTCACCAACGCCTACTACAACGCCAGCGGTTGGAACGTCGCGCCGATCAGCGGGGTGACGGTGGACACGGACAGCGGTCTCGCGACGAACGCGGCCGGCACCACCGCGTACTACCGCGGTACCGACGGCGCGCTCTACAACGCGTACCACAACGCGACCGGCTGGCACGTCGGCAAGATCGGGGGCTCGGTCCGTGCGAAGTCACCGATCGAAGCCTCGTCGGACGGTACCGCCGTGGACTTCATCGGGGCGGACGACCAGATCTACAACGCTTACCAGAGCCCAGGGTGGAAGATCGGCGTCGTCGGCGGCTCCGCGCGCGCTGGCAGTGGTCTGAGCGCGAACTCGGACGGCACCGCCATCTACTACACGGGGACGGACGGTCGGCTCTACAACGCCTACCAGAAGCCCGGGTGGAAGATCGGCGCCATCGGCGGCAGCGTCAGGTCCAACTGACTCCTGCTCCCGGACGGACCGTCCTCGGGGGCATCCCCGAGACGGTCCGTCGGTGGTCGTCCACCCGCACTCCTCTGAGTAGCGGCTGAGCGCGAGACGGGAACGGCCAGCAGGATGGATCGGACCACGCGAGTGCGTCGGTCGGAGAGGACACCGTGACGAACGACATCAGCAACGCCGGACTGCAGGCAATGATCGACCGGGCCGGGCAGATCACCGCCGACGAGGCAGAGTCGCTCGACATCGCGTGGAAAGCCGACGAGGCGATCCTGCTGCCGGAGCCGAGTGCCTCCCTCGCGATCCAGGGTGGCGCTGACGGGCGGATGGTCACGAACGCCGACCTCGTGGCCGCGTGGCAGCATGCGCTCGAGGCAGCCGGTGCAGCGGGACGCGTCGAGGAGATCGAGGCAGCGCAGGAGGCTGGACGCGCGGTGCGGCACTCGGATGCACGACTGCGGGACCGGGCGGGGGCCGAGGAAGCAGTCCGATCAGCGGTGCTCGCGAACGGGGTGCGGGACCTCGTCTCGGACGACGAGTACGCCACGCTGACAGCGGTGTGGCGGAAGGTGCTCGGCGAGGTCTGACCCGTCGGGTGCTCGTGCTCCGCTCAGCGGGCCTCACCACCCGTTGTGAGGCGGCAGGTCAGGGGCGAGCGACGCCGCTGAAGTCCGGGGAGCCGTCCGGTGCCGCTGGCAGTGGCGTCCCGTCGAGGTACCGCGGCCACGCGAGCGCGCGGGCGCCTTCCGGTCGACGTTCGTAGAGCAGACCATCGCTTCCCGTGACCGTCAGCGCCGATCCCTGGGGCGTCCCGGTACCGTCCACTCGGGTCGGCGGGGCAACCGCAGCCGGAGGCGCCTGGTGGTCGACAGGCTGCCCAGGCGCAGCTGGAGGGACGGCAGGTCCGGGTACGCTCGTCCACCCACCGACGGGCGGAACGGCTGCAGCGTGCCTCTCGGAGCCCGACGTCCCTGATGTTCCGCCCACACTCACGCGGTCGTGAGCACGCGGTCGGAACAGTGCGTTGCTCAGCGGCACGACGACGGTTCCGAGCAGGTCGAGGATGACAACGACCCACACCAGTCGCCAGTACCCGCTGGCGAGGTCGAGGTGGGGAGCGAGCAGGGGCACCGACAACAGCAGGGCGAGCAGCGAGATCACTCCGACCGTCGCCTTCGCCACGAACTGCAGCAGCGGGGTCGGGTAACGCCGGTGGATGACGAGCAGCAGGTGCACGTGCAGCAGCGCGAAGCGCGCGACGAACACGATGCCGAGCCACTGCACGAACTGTTCACTGACGAGCCCGATCCCGTCACCGCCGAAGGGGTCGGACGGCACGATCCAGATCTTGGCCAAGCCGGTCGAGAGCAAGTACAGGGAGACGACGATGCTCGCGAACGCGAACGCTCCGGACCGTCGCGACGAGACGTCGGCGTCGTACCAGGACAGGAGCGCGAACACCACGACGACCACGACGGTCAGCAGGAGCTGCACCGCGACCCGGCCGAAGTCCCCGAGGAGCACCGCGACGATGCCGACCAGGCCAGCCGCGACGACAGCACCGATGATCGTCCGGAATACCAGTGGACGGACCCTCGCCCACCGCGGGTCGATCGTGCTCCCCATGCCGTCGGTGCTCGCCATGCGCGCCCTCCCTCACGTCGATGTCCCCGAACACTAGCGGCGCTCGATCGTCCGCACAGCACCGTGAACGGGGGCCGTGCTGAGACGCACCGTCGAGTTGCGGAGGAATTGCCCACCGGGCTCCGGGCGTTTCGAGGGCGTCTGCTCGCCGCTTCGTCGGACTACGATCCCCGAAGAGGTCGTCGTGCACGGCCGAAGCGGGTATTGCCGACGGACGCACCCGAGGTCCGGCGCGCGGTTGAGTCCCCGCGAGCGCTGCGGCAACCTACTGTACGAGCGGCCTCTGCTCGATCGAGGCATGGCCCGCTGGTCAGCGTTGGCCAGGGAGCTTCCCCACGGCGCGGCGTGTACCGATGACGAGGATCACGCTGGCGAGTCCCATGACCGCTGCGGCCGTCGCGATGGCTGCCGGGAAGCCGGTCGTCGCTGCGTCGAGGGGATCGAGCGCGCTGAGAACGTTCGAGGTCACTGTCGTGGCAACGAGCGACGAGATGGCGAGGACCGGAGCTGTCAATGATGACACGCGTCCCATTGCTCCCGATGGAACCTCGGCTTGCAGGATCGGCCCTTGCGCGACTATGTACACGGAGAAGAGCAGTCCTGCAAGCAGCATCAGACCCGCGGCGGGGACGAATGAACGCACCGCGGCGTACGCGACGTACGTCACCGCCATCGAGAGCAAGGCGAGAGCGAGTGCACGCTCGGCCCGGAGGCGACGGACGACCGTGGGCGCAGCGAAGGAACCGACGAGTCCACCCACGGAGAACATTGCGGAAACGATGCCGTACTGCTCCGTGGAGAGCTGGGCAGTCTTCAGTGCGAAGAGGGACAGCGTTGCGTTGTTGACTCCGAGTGACAGCCCGTACGCAGACATCCCGACGAGAAGGAGCCGAAGTCGTCGCGACTGCCAAGCGATGAGGATGCCAGAGCTGAGTTCGCGCCAGTAGCGTTCCCGAGCCACCGAGCTGTGCACTCGTCGCTCGCGGACCAACGCGACGAGCGTGGCAGACACAACGAACGATGCCGCGTCGATGACGAGCGCCGGACGGGGGCCGACCGCACTGAAGAGCGCCGGCCCCGCCATCGTCGCGATGATCCCGGCGCCCATGCTGGAGAACGTCGACCGCCCCGCTGCCCCTGCACGTAGATCAGTCGGGACGACCGCCTGGATCAGAGCACTCCTCGCCGGATCGAAGAATTGCGATGCCGTGCTGACGAGCAGCTGCATGACGATGAGCGCCAGCGGGAACGCCGCTGCGGGGAGCACTGTCGTTGCGGCGAGCAGGGGCACGTACAGCGCCGCCCTGACGAGGTCCGCCGAGAGCATGACGGTGCGCGCCGCCCACCGGTCGACGAGCACCCCGGCGAACGGGGCGAGCACGATCCGCGGCAGCGCTGCTGCCGCTACGACTGCCCCGATGTAGATCGGGAGCTGCGAGTCCGTCGCAGCGAGCGTCGTTGCGAGCCAGACCGTCACCGTCGATGCCATCACGTACTCGCCGAACGACGAGAGCGCTTGCGCACTCCACAGCAAACCGAACGATCGGTTGATGAAAAGCTTCGCGGCGCGCGGCGCGGGTGCTGTCGTCGTCACCGTGATGGGCGGGCCAAGCGGATCGCGTACAACGCAGAGATGTGCTCGGGGAACCGGAACATGGCCGCTGCGGTGCTCATCACCCCCCGGCCCCACTGCATTCGGTCAGATGTGAACCGGCTTCGATGCCAGGACGTGATCCGACGGAAGCGCCTGCGTCTGCAGGTTGCACGTGCTCTCCTGCAGGAGAGCCGCCTTGACAGTTGATTCCATGATTTCCCCAATCTCAGCAATCAATGCACCTCGCGGCTGCGACGTTGCACTTCGCAACGTATTTCCGTTACCGCGAACAGCGCAAGGTCCTCCAGCGAGCATGAGTTGACTCTCAGATTCAGGGTGGACGCCAGGGCAACTACGTGACTCTCTAGCGCGAACGACGTTCAGCGCACGGACCCACTCGCCCCGACTTCGCGACGCCTGCTGTGGTCGAGTCGCGCGTCCTCGGCTATCTCCGTGCTGGTCGCACGTCCGCCTCGCACAACGCAACGGGGTGAGCAGCGCAGGAAAGTCGCGAACGTCGTCGATCGGTGCTGCGACCCCTGAGAGAGTCACCTCATGACGTCGGAGTGGAACGGGGCAGACGCTGCGCACCGGTACGGGGCGACACTGCTCGAAGGCGACCTCGTTCGGTTCCGCGCGTTGGAGGACGCGGACCTGCCCGACCTGGTGCGGTGGTGGCGCGACCCGGAGTGGGCGGTGCTCCAGCAGATCATCGTCCGTCCACGCCCAGCGGATTCGGTCGTCGAGATGTTCCGCAGCTGGAGCAAGAGCGACGGGAGCGGCGAGGTCGGGTTCAGCGTCGTCGACCGCATGTCGGGCACGCTCGTCGGCCACGTGACGCTCTTCGGCGCGAAGCTCCCGGTCCGGGCCGCGACCCTGGCCGTCATGATCGGCAGCGAGCACGTGGGACAGGGGTTCGGCACGGACGCGGTCCGACTCCTCACGGACTACGGGTTCCGCGAGATGGGACTGAACCGCATCGAGATCCAGGTGCACGCGTTCAACGACCGAGCGCGCGCCGTCTACGCCAAGACCGGCTACCGCGTCGAGGGCGTGCGCCGCGAGGCGACCTTCCACGACGGGCGCTTCCACGACGAGGTCATCATGTCCGCACTGGCCCGCGACTGGTCGAGCAGATCGACCGGCGCCACGCCCGAGCCACCGGACGCGGCCGTGCGAGGATCGAGCCGTGGGGGAAACGAGAGTGTTGCGGGCGGACGTGCCCGAGGCCGCTGAACTCGAAGCGCAGGGCTGGAACGTCACCGCACGATCGTTCGGCGCCCAGCTCGACGCCGACCGGGTCGACCGCCAGCGGCTGCAGGCGCTCGTGGACCGCACCGCTGACATCGGCGTGACGGGGCCGCTCGGGCCCGACGACGTCGACGCCGTCCTCCGGCTCGACGCCCTGACGGCCGACCACTACCCCGGCGGCATCGCGACCCAGCACGAGCCACTCGACCGCGGGGCGGCGACCCCGACGCCGGCACGGCGCGCGTTCGGCACCGTCACACCGGACGGCGAGCTCGTCGCGATGACCTTCGTCGACACGGACGGCCCCCATGCCGAGACCCACTTCACGGTCGTGCACCCCGCGCTGCGCGGTCGCGGGCTCGGGCAGGCAGTCAAGGCCGCGTCGGTCCTCGCCCTCGTGACGTCCGGCACCACCCGCTTCCGTACCGGCGGGTCGGCCGACAACTCCGCGATCGCGGCGGCGAACGCCGCCCTCGGGTACGTCCGCGACGAGGAGTGGGTGACGCTCGAAGCGCGCCGACGGTGAGGACGTGCGCGTCATCGGACGGGAGGCGCGGGCCGGGCCCGCACCGCGCCTCCCGTCCGTGACACCAACCGCTGGGTGACGGCGCCGCTCGCCGACCGCGCCCGAAGGCAGGAGCTGAGCGCCCCGCGGGAGACGGTGCGTTCCTGCGCATCGGTCGTGCAGATTCCCACGAGCAGCCGCGCCGACGCGTGCCTAGAGTCTGAATCGTTCCCGCTCTCAGCGAAGGAAATCGGCGGCATTGCGATCTCTGCTGCTCTGCCGTGCATTCCCGTCTCATCCGTCACTTTGCGTGTCATGACCCCACGAACCCGGTACCAGCGGGAATGTCGGGGCGATTCTCGGCGCGCGGAAAACGAAAGGTCACCATGTCACCGTCCAATTCGCTCAAGAAGGTCCTCATCACCGGCGCCGGCACCGGTTTCGGGCAGGAGGTCGCGTTCCGTCTGGCCGAGAAGGGCTTCGACGTGCACGCGACCGTCGAGGTCTACGCACAGGTGCAGACCCTCAAGCGTCAGGCAGCCGAGCGCGGCGTGACGCTGCACGTCAGCAAGCTCGACGTCACCGTCGAGGGCGACCGCCGCAAGGCCCTCGACTGGGGCATCGAGATCCTCGTCAACAACGCCGGCGTCGGTGAGGGTGGCGCGACCGTGGACATCCCCGAGTGGAACGTCCGCCACCAGTTCGAGGTCAACGTCACCGGCCCGCTCATGCTCACGCAGGGCATCGCGAAGCAGATGGCGAAGCGCGGCACCGGCCGCATCATCTGGGTCTCGTCGCGTGAGGGCCTGAACGTCAACCCGTTCACGGGGATCTACTCGGCATCGAAGCACGCCGTCGAGGCGATCGCGGAGAGCATGAAGGACGAACTCCAGGAGTTCGGCGTCGAGGTCGCGACGATGAACCCCGGTCCGTTCCTCACCGGCTTCAACGACCGGATCTTCCAGACCTGGGAAGGTTGGGAGGACGAGCCGGCGGAGCGTCTGTACGACTACTCGAAGCTCGCCTTCCCCCGGGCACAGTTCAACCCGGAGGCCGTCTACGCGACCCTCACCGCCCTCGCGGCCGGCGAGATCGACTCCTACCGGAACCTCGAGCCGAAGTCGATGATCGAGGAGACCAAGCAGCTCATCGAGGCGCCGTGGTCGAAGAAGACGACCGACGGTCTCGGCACCCGGAACGAGAACATCCAGAACGCCTTCGACATGCAGCCCGAGCAGCTCCGCGACGACCAGGACCCGATCCCCGCGCCGTGAGCACCCCGTGGGCGCGGCACACGCGCGGCCGCGCCCACACCCCCGTCGACTCGACCGCAAAGGAACGTCGTGAGCATCTCCGACCCGAACACACACCTCCCCGTCCTCCGCGACCCGATCCGCAACCGCGGCACCGCCTTCTCGCACCAGGAGCGCGCAGACCTCGGCATCACCGGCCGACTCCCCGCCGCCGTCGAGACCCTCGACGAGCAGGCGGCTCGCTGTTGGGCGCAGCTGCAGCGCAAGTCCACCCCGCTCGAGCAGTACACGTACCTCGAACTGCTCCGAGACCGGAACGAGACGCTGTACTTCCGCGTCCTCGGTGACCACCTGCGCGACCTCCTGCCCGTCGTCTACGACCCGACCGTCGGCGACGCCATCAAGGACTGGAGCAGGGACTACCGCGTCTCCCAGGCCGCGTACCTCTCCATCGACCGCATCGACGACATCGAGGCGACCCTGCAGTCCTTCGGGTACGGTCCCGACGACGTCGACCTGGTCGTCTGCACCGACGCCGAGGAGATCCTCGGGATCGGCGACTGGGGCGTCAACGGCGTCGACATCTCCGTCGGCAAACTCGCCGTCTACACCGCCGCCGCCGGCATCGACCCCGGCCGGGTCATCGCGGTCAGCCTCGACTGCGGGACGAACAACGCGGCCCTGCTGAACGACCCGGCGTACCTCGGCAACCGGCACGCACGCGTCGGCGGCGACCGCTACGACGACTTCATCCGCCAGTACGTCACCGTCGCCTCGGAGCTGTTCCCGAAGGCGCTGCTGCACTTCGAGGACTTCGGCCCGCAGAACGCCCGTCGGATCCTCGACGAGTACCGCGACAGCACCCGGATCTTCAACGACGACATGCAGGGCACCGGCGCCATCGTCGTCGCGAGCATCATCTCGGCGATGCGTGTCACCGGGCAGACGTTCGCCGACCAACGCCTCGTCGTGTTCGGTGCGGGCACTGCCGGGACCGGGATGGCGGACCAGATCACCGCCGGCATGGTGCGAGACGGCCTGACCGAGGACGAAGCACGAGCCCGTGTCTGGCTCATCGACAAGCACGGCCTCGTCACCGACGACATGACCGACCTGCCGAACTACCAGGCCGCGTACGCCCGGCCCGCAGGCGAGGTCGCCGACTGGGATCGGAAGGACGACACGATCGACTTGCTCACCGTGGTGCGCCAGGTGCACCCGACCGTGCTCATCGGTACGTCGACGGTCCACGGCGCGTTCACGAAGGACGTCGTGGAGGCCCTCTGCGCCGGCGTCGACCGGCCGGTGCTGCTGCCGCTGTCCAACCCGACCGAACGCATCGAGGTGATGCCGGAGGACGCGATCGCGTGGTCCGACGGCAAGGCGCTCGTCGCGGTCGGCATCCCGTCCGACTCGATCGAGCACGACGGGACCACCTTCACCATCGGGCAGGCGAACAACTCCTTGCTGTACCCAGGACTCGGTCTCGGCACCATCGTCTCCCGTGCCACGCACGTCACGGACGGCATGCTGCTCGCTGCTGCCACCGCGATCGCCGACCAGGTCGACGCGACCGCGCTCGGTGCGTCGCTCCTGCCGCCGGTGGAGAACCTCCGCGCCTCGTCCGCCATCGCCGCGTTCGCCGTCGTCCGAGCCGCCGCGGCCGACGGCGTCGCCACGGTCACGTTCGGCAGCGACTCGGAACTCACCCAGGCGGTCCAGGACGCGATGTGGCAGCCCGACTACCCCAGCCAGGAGGGTTGAGCAGATGACTTCGGAACAGCGCACCGAGGACCTCGAGTTCCACGATGTCCCGATCGGGACCGGAGCCCGCGGCACCAGGGTCGAGACCGACTCCATGGGCGAGATCGACGTACCCGCCGCCCACTACTGGGGAGCGCAGACCGAACGCTCCCTCACGCACTTCTCCATCGGCGACGACCGGATGCCGAAGGCCGTCTACCACGCCTACGGGTACGTGAAGAAGGCCGCCGCGCTCGTCAACCACGCCGGTGGACGACTCGACGATGCCCGCACGCGGGCGATCGTGCACGCCGCGGACGAAGCGATCGCCGGGAAGCTCGACGACCAGTTCCCCCTGTACGTCTGGCAGACCGGGTCCGGCACGCAGTCGAACATGAACGTGAACGAGGTGCTCGCCAATCGTGCCTCGCAGCTGCTCGGCGGGGAGCTCGGGACCAAGTCGCCGGTGCACCCGAACGACCACGTCAACCTCGGCCAGTCCTCCAACGACACCTTCCCGACCGCCATGCACATCGCCACGGTCTTGCACGTCCGGCGGCACACCCTGGTGCAGGTCCGCCGGCTCGCAGACGCCGTCATGGAGAAGGCGGAGCAGTGGGCCGACGTGGTGAAGACCGGCCGGACGCACCTGCAGGACGCGACCCCGATCACGGTCGGGCAGGAGTGGTCCGGCTGGGCGGTCCAGATCCGACAGGCAGCCGACCGGCTCGAGCAGTCGCTCGACGGCATCCGCGACCTCGCAGCCGGCGGCACCGCGGTCGGCACCGGACTGAACGCCCCGCCCGGCTTCGATGTCGAGATCGCGGCCGAACTCACCACGTTCACCGGTGAGGCGTTCCGGACGGCGCCGTCGAAGTTCGCCGCGCAAGGCTCCCTCGACGCGATGGTCGCCGTCTCCGCAGGACTCCGTGGCGTCGCCGTCGCCCTGCTGAAGGTCGCAAACGACATGCGCTGGCTCGCGTCGGGGCCGCGGACCGGCCTGCACGAGCTGCAACTTCCGGAGAACGAACCCGGGTCGAGCATCATGCCGGGCAAGGTCAACCCGACCCAGCAGGAAGCCATGATCATGGTCTGCCTGCAGGTCATCGGCGAGGACGGCATCGTCGCGGCCGCCGGCGCGCAGGGCAACTTCGAACTCAACGCGATGCGACCGATCATCATCGACAACGTGCTGCACAGCGCCACCATCCTCGGCGACGCGAGCGACAAGCTCCGCGAGTTCAGCGTCGAGGGCACCGAACTCGATCGGCAGCAGATCGGCCGCTTCGTCGGCGCCTCCCTCATGCTCGTCACGGCGCTGTCGCCGGTCATCGGCTACGACGCAGCGTCAGCGATCGCGCACAAGGCGGAGGACGACGGTACGTCGCTCCGTGATGCGGCGCTGGCCTCCGGAGTGGACGCGGATCAGTTCGACCAGGTCGTCGACCCGCGGAAGATGGTCGGAGACCCGGCGAAGGACCTCGCCGACGCGAAGACTCACCTGCCGGGTACCGGCAGATGACCGGCGGAGCCCGACCGCAACACCCGGGCAGCATGACCCATCGGGGGACACAGCTGTCGCACGGCGGGCTCCGTCCCAGCACGCCGACCGGCACGCCCACACCGAGCGATGAACTGCTCGATGCGGGCGTGCGCGTGCCCGCGCGAGCGCCCGCCGGAGCGCGGTGGAGGAGCGGTCAGCCGGAGACGGTCGTCCCGGTGGTGCTCCTGTCGTTCGGCATCCACACGAGCTCGTCGCGCCGGTCGAGGACCTCCCGGTGCAGCGCCTCACGGATCGCTGCGATGGCCGGCCGGTGGATGGCTTCTCGGCGCATCACCATCGAGACCGGGACGCGGGGAAGCGTCACCGTCGCGTCGACGGGGCGGATACCGTCGACCGTCCCCGCCATGAACTTCGACAGCAAGCCGATACCGGTACCACCGCGCACGGCTGCGAGCTGAGCGAAGATGCTCGTCGAACTGAATGCGAGGTCCGCTGTCTCGACGACCTCGGCGAGGTCGAGCTCGCGGATCTTCTGCAGTGCGTCGATGAAGTACACCAGGCGGTGGTCCTGCAGGTCGGCCAGTGTCGCCGGGTTGCCGTGGCGGGCGAAGTAGTCGTCGCTGCCGTAGAAATCGCTGTCGTACTCGCAGAGCCGTTCGAGGTGCAGCCGTGTCGCGGGCCGCCGCCCGGGAGTGATGGCGATGTCGAAGCTGTTGGCCTGCAACCCGAGTTCACGGGAGCCGGTGACGAGTTCGACGGACAGGTCGGGGTGCTCGCGCTGGACGCGGCCCACTGCGGGCACCACGAACACCGTCCCGAAGCCCTCGGCGGCGGTGATGCGGACCATGCCGGACACGCTGCCGGGCTCGACGCCGGAAGCGTACTGCGCGACGGACTCCACCGAGCGTTGCACCTCGCGTGCGTGTTCGAGGAGGTCCCTGCCGGCGTCGGTCAGCATCCACCCGTCGTCGCTCCGGCTGATGATGCGGATGCCCAGCGCGTCCTCGAGCGCGTGCAGACGCCGTGACACGGTCGAGTGGTCGACACCCATCGCCCGGGCAGCGGTGGTGAGCCGCCCGGTCTCCGCGATCGCGGCGAGGTGTCGCAGGTCGTCGGACCTCAGGTCTCGGGCCTTCACCATGCGGTGCTCCTGTCGGCGGTGGTGCTCTCGGTCGGGCGGAGGAGGATCTCGCCGTCGACGCCGCGGGCCCGCAGGGAGTGGGCTCGGGCGTCATCGTGAGGCGGCTTCACATCATCGCGTTGCTCGCCACGGGCGTCCAGCGGCACGGCGCAAGTGGGGACGGGCGCCACCCTCCCCCAGATGCGATGCCCCCCGGGGAGAGCGTCCGTGTCAGGGCTCGCGGAGGTCGGCGAGCTCGACCTGCTCACCGAACATCCCCCAGTCCGACTCGGGCGTCTCGTTGATCACGACGTAGACGGGGATGCCCGCGCCCAGGGACGCGTGCGTCCGGAGGATCTCGGTTGCCTCAGCGATCAGGTGCTTGCGGGCGCGGTCATCGAGACCTCCCTCCAGCGCGTACACCTCGAGGACGACCGTCGGTGACGGAGCGAGCGAACCGCCGCGGAACACGCTCTCCGTCTGGTACTCCGAGAACAGCACCCAAACGCCTTCGCGGACCTCCTTCCGTTCCGAGAGCTTCTCGCAGTCGATCCCGAGGTCCGTCAACGCAGACGCGATACCCCAACGGACGTGCGAGGGGAACGTCCCCTCCGTCGAGCGGACAAACATCTTCGGCATGACACTCCTGTTCGACGGTGGGTGGATCGCGGCGCGGATGGACTCCACGGGCTCCACCCGCAAACGCTACGAGTCCAGAGGTGCCCCGCGAAGCGGCAGTTCCCCACACCGGGCGTGCAGCGATGCGCCGTCGACGCGATCGCCCGGGCGAGCCCTCGGGTCCGTCCGCGACGAGGAGTGGGTGACGCCCGAAGCGCGCCGACGGTGACGACGTGCGCACCGTCGGACGGGAGGCGCGGGTCGGGCCCGCACCGCGCCTCCCGTCCGTCAGACCAACCGCTGGGTGATGGTGCCGACCGGTCCGTCGAGCACGACGTCGGCGAGCGCGCCGTTCACCAGCGGCATCTGTGGCGGCTGGTGGCCGGTGTCGAAGTCGAGGACCACGGGGATGCCGAGGTCGCCGAGGGCTCGGCGGACGGCGTCGTCCTGGTCCAGCCCGCGCACCGCAGCGCCCTCGGTGCGGCCGATGAGGACGCCGCTCGCGTCGTCGAACCAGCCCGCGAGCCGCAGGGAGGTGAGCATGCGGAGTGCGGTGACGGCGTTCGACTCCGCGACCTCGAGGTGCACGATGGTGCCCTCGGGTGCGTGCCGTCGCGCGAAATCGGGCACGTCTCCGTAGGGGGTCGCGGCGAGCAGTGACACCGTCTCGAGGCACCCGCCGATGAGGCGTCCGCGGATCGCGAGCTGGGACGCGCCGTCGAGGGTGCGCCAGCGCGTCGGGGTGTCGTAGGCGCCGTCGCGGTCGAGGACCTCGTCGGACCACGCACCCCAGGGGCGGCTGCGGCGACGCGGGGCGCTGCGTTGTTCGATCGTCCCGCCCGATGGGAGCGCCGCGACGTCGGTCCACCGGGCGAACTCGGTGGGCAGCTCGTACGGCTCGTCCATGAGGTTCGCACCGTGCAGGGTCGCGAGGCCCGTCATCGTCGTGAGCGGCAGGAGCAGGGTCGAGATGTCGGACCAGCCGACGAACCAGGCGCGTGCGGCGGCGAGGGCGTGCCAGTCGATCGAGCCCACGAGCTCGATCGCCAGCTCGCCGCCCCACGGCGGCAGGACCACGTCGGCGCTCCGGAAGGCGTCGTGCAGGTCGGCGACACGCTCGGAGGCGGTGGCGGGGACGAGCCCCGGCGTGCTGGCGTGCGGCCGGACGTGCACGGAGAGTCCCCCCGCCGTCAGGGCGTCCGCGCCGTCCTGCAGTCGGCGGTGCAGGCGTTCGGGGACGCCCATCGACGGAGCCGGCACCTCGATGCGACCGCTGGCGACCAGGGGCCTCGGGTAGGTGATGGCCACGGTGCTCAGGCCGCGTCGAGACGAGCGGTGTTGCGGGGCAGCCAACCGGCGCGGTAGACGAGCCGATCGTCGTCCGGCCGCGCGGTCACGGTGCGGGTCGCGAGGCCGAACCGCCACACGCGGTTGTAGAGGTAGACGCCGATCTCGGTGCCGCCGTCGTCCGGGACGGCCCAGGTGCCGGTCCCCCACTGCGCCGGGTGCCCGACGCCGTCGATCGTCACGGTCGGTCGGGCGAACCATGTGAGTGGCGGGCGGGTGATCTCGAGTTCCACGCGGCGCTTGGTCGTGCCGGACGGCTGGGTCGTCTCCACCGTCGCAGGATACGGGGCCGCCGTCGTTCAGGACTCGTCACGCAGGCGTTCCGCGATCGCCGCGCGGTCGGCGGGTTCGAGCGGGGGAAGCGGGTAGCGACTCGTGTCCTCACGGAACTCGTACCCGTCCCCCGAGGCGCGCGGGACGACGTGCAGGTGCGCGTGGGGAACGCCCTGGTCGGCGGCGGCACCGTTCGACATCACCAGGTTCGTCCCCTCGACGGCCGCACCGAGCACCTGACGCAGCGCGCGGTCCGCTCGCTGCGCGACGAGCGCCATCTCGGTGACCTCGCGGGGGTCCATTGCGGCGAGGTCGGGCGCGTGCCGGAGCGGCAGCACGAGCAGGTGCCCCGGGTTGATCGGGTGCCTGTCCAACACCGCGAGGACGAGGTCGCCGCGGACGACGACGTCGAAGGAGCCGGCCGCGAGGGCGGCACAGAAGTCGCACGGTCGATCTCCGGTCACCCCGTCGAGCGTAGCGATCGGCACCGTCCCCGTGACCTCAACTGCCCGCGGGACGTGTCTCGACGACGACCTCCTCGAAGCGGGGCGGCACCCACGTCAGGATGCCCTCGAACAGCTGCGCCGCCGAGAGCAGGACGAGGAAGACCGCACTCGACGCCGTCGCTGCTCGGACACCGATCGCGGGGTACAGGAGCAGTGCCACGGCGATGCAGATGCAGAGCACGGCGGCGACGAGGGCGAGCGACCGGGCGGACGAGAACGTCGAGCCGGTGAGGATGACCGCGGCCTCGAGGAACCAGGCGAGCGAGATCACGAAGACCCAGACGCTCAGCTGTCCGGGTGGGTGGACGACGGCGATGACGCCGGCCACGAGCACGAGCACACCGAGGACGCCGTGGATCGTCCGGCGGAGGACCGACATCCCGTCCCCGGCCTGTGCGCGGCCGATCCGGAGCAGTCCGGCGACCACCATGTACGAGCCGAGGAGGTGCACCTCGGCGTCGAGCGCGGCGGCGGGTCTCGTGAGGACCAGGACGGCCACGACGAACCCGACGACCCCGAGGATCACGAGGACGACCGACTGTCGCGCCCGGCGTGCCGCGGGTCTCGGACTGTGTGCTGACCAACTCGGTGTCCTCGGTGCGTCCGCCATGGCCGACCTCCCTGATCGTCGTCGTGGCGCCCGTCTACACCGTGGAACGACTCCGTGCCCGGTCGATGTGCACGCATGGGATCGAACGAGCGCTCACGTTCCGGTGTAGGCCTGGTCGGACAACCCAGTACGTCGGAGATTCCGCAACCTTTCAGGGAAGGTCGGTGGACATCATGGTCGATGCTCACGGCACGGGAAGCACGACGGCGATCGGGCGCCGACTGCGGACAGCGTTCGCGATCCTCGGGACGATCGCGCTGCTCGCCGGCATCGCAGCGCTCGTCCTCCCACACGCCACGCTCGTCGCGGTCGTGTGGGTGTTCGGCATCTACCTCGTCGCCGCCGGCGGGACGCTGCTCGTGCGGGCGTTCTCCGGCGACACGACCACGTGGCACCGTGTCGGCCTCGTCGTCGTCGGGGTGCTCGTCGTCGTCGGCGGGGTGTTCGCGATCCTGCACCCGCCCGTCGGACTGCGGTGGCTGTCGTTCGCGATCGGCTTCACGTGGCTCCTCGAGGGCGTCACGCTGCTGTACGCGCCGAGCGTCGGCCCTCGAGCGCTCACCGTCACCGGAGCCGTGCTGAGCTTCCTCAGCGGTCTGCTCCTCATCAACCTGCCGTACCTCGGCGCGGTCTTCGCCGTCGCCGCCGTCAGCAGCGTCCTCATCGCCGTCGGCGTCGTCCAGCTCGTGATCGCGGTCACGTGGTCACGGGCCGGCCTCGACGACGAGAACGACCAGGACGTCGCCGCGGTCTGAACCGGACCGCTCCACACCAGGCACGACCCGCACGAGCACCGACAGGGGGCGCTCAGATGACGGTCCAGGAACACGACGCACCACCGACCACGGAGGGCGACCGCTCACTCTCGGTGATCGCACTCGCCGCCATGGTCGTCGGCTCGATGGTCGGCGCGGGGGTCTTCTCGCTCCCCCGGAACTTCGCCAGCGGTGCCGGCGTGGTCGCCACGGTCATCGCCTGGGTCGTCGCGGGCGTGGGCATGCTCATGCTCGTCTTCGTCTTCCAGGCGCTCGCGACCCACCGCCCCGACCTCGACGCCGGGATCTTCGCGTACGCCAAGGCGGGCTTCGGGAACTACGTCGGCTTCTTCTCGGCGTTCGGGTACTGGGCGAGCGCATGCGTGGGGAACGTCACCTACTGGGTGCTCATCGGCTCGACCCTCGGCTCGGTGATCCCCGCGTTCGGTGAGGGCGACACCCTGCTGTCCGTCCTGGTCACCTCGGTCCTGCTGTGGGCCTTCCACCTCTTCGTGCTGCGGGGGACGCGGAACGCGGCGGTGCTCAACACGATCGTCACGGTCGCCAAGCTCGTCCCGATCCTGTTGTTCCTCGTCGTCGGGGCGGTGGTCGGCACACACTGGGACACGTTCCGTCTGAACCTCTGGGGCGGCGCGGAGCCGAGCCTCGGTGAACTCTTCGCGCAGGTGCGGTCCACGATGCTCATCACGGTCTTCGTGTTCCTCGGGGTCGAGGGTGCGACCGTGTACTCCCGCTACGCGCGGCGTCGGGAGGACATCGGGCGGGCGACGATCAGCGGGTTCCTCGGGGTGCTCGCGGTGTTCGCGCTCGTGACGCTCGTGTCGTTCGCCGCGTTGCCCGCCGCCGAGCTCCAGGGCCTGCGGCAACCATCGATGGCGGGTGTCTTCGGCGAGGTGGTCGGCACCTGGGGCGCGGTCCTCATCAACGTGGGCCTGGTGGTGTCCGTGCTCGGGGCGTACCTCGCCTGGACGCTGATGTCGAGCGAGGTCCTGTTCCAGGCCGCCCGGCAGGAGGACGCCCCGCGGTTCCTCACGGTCGTCAACCGACACGGCACGCCGTGGATGGCGCTCCTGTTCACCAGCGGCCTCATCCAGGTCTTCCTGGTGATCACGATGTTCTCCGACGACGCGCTCACCTCGATGCTCGAGCTCTGCAGCTCGCTCTCGCTCATCCCCTACTTCCTCACGGCGCTCTACGCGGTGCAGTTCGGGATCCCCCGGTGGTCCCGCAGCGCACACGGCGGCACCGCGCCGCCCGGCGTGGACGGTGCCCTCACCCGACGGCAGCTGGCGGCGGCCTGCGTCGCCGTCGTGTACACCGTCTTCCTCGTCATCGCGGCCGGACCCCAGTACCTGCTGCTCTCCTTCCTCATCTACGCACCCGCGACGGTGCTGTACGTGATCGCACGACGCGAGCGGCGCCTCCGGGTCTTCACCCGGTGGGAACTCGTGCTCTGCGTGGTCGCGGTCCTCGGCGCCGTCGTCGCCCTCGTCGGGCCCATCACCGGATCGATCACGCTCTAGGAGGCACCATGCACAGCAACACGACGACCGACGACCCGACGGAGCCGGCGTTCGGCGCGTTCTCCGAGGTCGGTCGGCTCCGGAAGGTGCTGGTCTGCGAACCAGGGCTGGCGCACCGGCGGCTCACGCCGAGCAACAACGACGCCCTGCTGTTCGACGACGTGCTCTGGGTCGAGAACGCGCAGGAGGACCACCGTGCCTTCGTGGAGAGCCTGCGATCGCGGGACGTCGAGGTCTTCGAGCTGCACCAGGTGCTCGCGGAGACGCTCGCCGTCCCCGGAGCGAAGGAGTGGTTGCTGCAGCGCAAGGTCACCCCGAACGAGGTCGGGCCGCTCCTGGTGGAGGCGACGCTCGAGCACCTCGCGCGCTACGACGACCGGGAGCTCGCCGAGGCGCTCATCGGCGGCCTGAACGTCGAGGACCTCGACCCCGGCGAACGCCCGGACATGCTGCGGCTGCACGGCGCCGCCTCGGCCGCGGACTACCTCATGCCGCCGCTGCCGAACATGCTCTACACGCGCGACACCACGTGCTGGATCAACGGCGCGTTCACGCTCAACCCGCTCTACTGGCCGGCGCGGCACGACGAGACCCTGCTGATGCAGGCGGTGTACACGTTCCACCCGGCGTTCGCGCCCGCCGCCGACCGGCTCGCGTGGGGCGACCCGGAGCGCGACTGGGGCCTGGCGACGATCGAGGGCGGCGACGTGCTGCCCGTCGGCGACGGCGTGGTGCTCATCGGCATGAGCGAACGGACCTCGCGGCAGGCGATCACCCAGGTCGCCGCCGCGCTGTTCGACCGCGGGGAGGCCGAGCGGGTCGTCGTCGCCGGGATGCCGAAGCTGCGGGCGGCGATGCACCTCGACACCGTGCTGACCTTCGCCGACCGTGACGTGGTGACGGTGTACCGATCGATCGTGGACCACATCCACCCGTTCACCCTCCGACCGGGCGAGGTCGGCTCCGGGTCCGTGCACGTGACCGACGAGTCGGGGTCGTTCCTCGACGTGGTCGGCGGCGCGATCGGTGTCGACGGACTACGGGTCGTCGACACCGGGGGCGACGAGTACGCGGCCGAGCGGCAGCAGTGGGACAGCGCGAACAACGTCGTGGCCGTGGAGCCCGGGGTCGTCTACGCGTACGACCGGAACACGCTCACGAACGACCGGCTCGTGGCGGCCGGGATCGAGGTGCTGACGATCCGGGGAGCGGAGCTCGGGCGCGGTCGCGGCGGCGGGCACTGCATGACCTGCCCACTGCTGCGGGACCCGTTGCCGGCATGAGGACCGGCCGGTGCTGGGCCGCCGTCGGCGGGTGCACGGTCGCGGTGGTCGCGGCGGGCGTCCTCGCGGGTTGGGTCGCCGCGGCCGGGAGCGGTCGCAGCGAGTCCGGAGCGGCCGGCCGGGTCGGGTCGGGCACG
>NZ_JAUZED010000160.1 GCF_030705415.1 Curtobacterium sp. A7_M15
CCGAGCATCCCACCCGAGCGCCCGCGCGCCCGCACCCGCCCGCGCCCCCGGCACCCCTCACCCCGCGGCGGCCCCCGAGCGCCGCGCCGGCTTCGGGAACGTCGCCCGCATGTGGTCCGTCGTCAGCACGTCCCCGATGCCGATCATCAGCAGCGAGAACACGATCTGCTCGATGACCATCCAGAACGGGTAGAGCCCCGGGATCGCCGCGATCACGAGTGTCACGACCGGGAAGATCCGGCTGAACAACCGCAGCCGCTGGTACGCCCAGTAGTACCCGAGCTGCGCACGCCACGCGAACACGTAGAGCGTCAGCGTGATGAGGAGCACGACGGTCGCCCGGAACCACACCGCCCACGGGACGGTCTGCCCGGCGTGCGTCAGGAGGATCGCCACGACGATCGCCGTCAGTCCGACCACCGTCTCGGCGACGAGCAGCCAGCGGATCCACCGGAACGAGCGGACGGTCTCGGGGTGGTCGAGCATGTCCTCGCGGATGACGTAGTCCGCCTGACGGCCTCCGGCCAGCCGATCGAGGTGCAGTCGGCACCACAGGCGGTCGGCGAGGGCCCCGAGCCCGGCGTTCTGCTGCGTCACCCTCCCATGGTGCCGCATCCGGCATCGAGAACCGGCACGAGCCGCCCGACGGACGGACGTCAGTCGGTCGGGAGGAGCGCGGCACCCCCGAAGACGAGAACACCGGAATCCGAGCCGGAGTCCGAGTCGGGATCGAGCAGGACGAGCGAGCGGACCGGGTCCGGGATCCCGCGCGGCGCCTCGAGGTCGAAGGTGATCGTCCCGACGTCGGACGGGATCGTGCCGAGGTCGTCGTCCTCGCCGTCCTGCGTCCAGACGGCTGGTCGCTCACCGACGACGGTGCCCTGGGACAGGACCACCCGGACCTCGGCGGGCTCACCGTCGGACGAGGCGACCCGGAGGTCCGTGATCCGGACGAGCAGGTGCTCCCCGGCGCGTGCGATCCGGACGTGTCCCGAAGCGTGCCCGTCGATCGGGACGAGGTCACCGGCGACCGGGGGGACACGCCGCCACCACGTGTCGATGGGTGACCCGTCGGTGGGGTCCTCGGCGTCGGGCACGGCGATCGGGGCGCCGAGGGTGTTCGACGGGGACACGAGTGTGCCGCCCTGCTCGGCGAGCGGGGTCGTCGTCACGACCGGCTCCGTGGTGTCGGCACCACGCTCGCTCTGCATCGTGCGCCAGGCGATCACGACGACGACGAGGGCGAGCACAGCGACCGCTGCGAACAGCCATCGTCGTCTCGCCCTCGTCATGCCCGGACTCCTGGTCGACCTCAGCGCTTGCGGCGCTCGCGCACCCGCATGTTGACGGTGATCGGGGTTCCGGAGAAGCCCCAGACCTCGCGCAGTCGACGCGTGATGAACCGCCGGTACTGCGGGTCGAGGAAGCCCGTCGTGAAGAGCACGAAGGTCGGCGGCTGGCTCGACGCCTGCGTACCGAACAGGATGCGCGGCTGCTTGCCGCCGCGGACCGGGTGCGGGTGCTCCTGCACGAGCTCGGCGATGAAGGCGTTGACCTTGCCCGTCGGGATGCGGGTGTCCCACGAGTCGAGCGCGGTCTCGAGCGCCGGCACGAGCTTCTCGAGGTGACGACCGGTGCGTGCGGAGATGTTCACGCGCGGAGCCCACGACACGTGCGCGAGGTCCTGCTCGATCTCGCGCTCGAGGTAGCGGCGCCGGTCGTCGTCGAGCAGGTCCCACTTGTTGTAGGCGAGCACCAGCGCGCGGCCGGACTCGAGGACGAGGTCGATGATGCGGAGGTCCTGCACCGAGATCGGCTCGGTGACGTCGAGGACCACCACGGCGACCTCGGCCTTCTCGAGCGCGGCCGTCGTGCGGAGCGAGGCGTAGAAGTCGGCACCCTGCTGGAGGTGTACGCGCTTGCGGATGCCGGCAGTGTCGACGAAACGCCAGACGCGTCCGCCGAGCTCGATCTGCTCGTCCACCGGGTCACGGGTCGTCCCCGACAGCTCGTTGACGACGACACGCTCTTCACCCGCGGCCTTGTTCAGGAGCGAGCTCTTGCCGACGTTCGGCCGGCCGAGGATCGCGACGCGGCGGGGGCCGCCCACCTCTTGCTTGGCGACGGCGGACGTGTCGGGCAACGTCGTGATGATGAGGTCGAGGAGGTCCGCGACACCACGACCGTGCAGCGCCGACACCGGGTGCGGCTGCCCCAGGCCGAGGTTCCAGAGCTCGTACGCGTCGAGGTCGCGTCGGTCGTCGTCCGACTTGTTCGCGACGACGATGACCGGCCGGTCGGTGCCACGGAGCATCTTCACGACGTGCTCGTCGGTGGCGGTGATGCCGACCGTGACGTCCACGACGAAGAGCACGGCGTCGGCGAGGTCGATCGCGACCTCGGCCTGCGCCGCGACGGAGGCGTTGATGCCCTTGGCGTCGGGCTCCCACCCGCCGGTGTCGACGAGCGTGAAGCGCTTGTCGTTCCACTCCGCCTTGTACGCGACGCGGTCGCGCGTGACACCGGGGGTGTCCTGCACGACGGCTTCGCGGCGACCGAGGATGCGGTTCACCAGCTGCGACTTGCCGACGTTCGGTCGCCCGACGATCGCGAGCACCGGGTAGGCCGGCAGGTAGGTGATGCCGTCCTCGCCGAGCTGTCCGGCTTCGAGCAGGGCGACGTCTTCTTCGTCGAGCTCGTAGTCCTCGAGCCCGGCGCGGAGCGCGTTCGCCCGCTGTTCGGCCTCGGCTTCGTCGAGCCCGGCGAGCCGCTCGCCGAGGGCGTCGTCGTAATCCGGGAAGTCGTCGTGTTCTGGGTTGTCCAGCTGCGCCATGTGGGTGTCCTTGCCGGCGACCCTTCGGCCGCGTGTTGTCAGTGCGTGGCCGCGCGTGGCCCTGGTGGTCAGTGCCCGGTCGCGCGGGCCAGGTCGACGACCGCTTGCACGGTCTGGTCGAAGTCGAGGTCGGTGGAGTCGAGCGTCGTGACGCCGTCGGCGGCGTTCATGAAGTCGACGACCTTCGCGTCCGCCGCGTCGCGACGAGCGAGTGCGGCAGAGGTCTCGGCGGCCGACTGGGTCGTGACCTCAGCCGAGCGCCGAGCCATTCTAACGGACTCGTCGGCCGTCAGCAGGATCCGGACTTCGGCGTCGGGCGCGACGACCGTGGTGATGTCGCGACCCTCGGTGATGATGCCCCGGCCCTCGGCCTTCCGCATGACGTTCCGGAACAGCTGCACGAGCCGCTGCCGGACCTCGGGCAGCTTCGCGATGTGGGCGACCGCCGCGGTCACCTCGGGCGTCCGGATCGCGTCGGTGACGTCGGTGCCGTTGACGCGGACGAAGTAGGCGTCCGGGTCGGTGCCGATCTCGTAGTCGAAGGTGTCCCAGCTCGCCAGCACCGCGGCGGCGTCGTCGAGGTCGACCCGCTGCTCGAGGGCGTGCCAGGCGAGCGCGCGGTACGCGGCACCGGTGTCCTGGTAGCCGAACCCGAGCGCGCGCGCCGCGGCGCGGGACACGCTCGACTTGCCGCTGCCGGCGGGACCGTCGACGGCGATGACGAACTTCGCGACGAAGGCGCCGTCCGGCAGCCCGGCCGGCAGCGGGTCGCGCGTCGAGCCGGGTTCGCCGCCGCCCTGCCCGTCGAGACCGCCGGCGAGGTCGCCGCCGCCGAGCGGACCGGGCTGGTCCCCCGGGGTCGGCAGTCCGGTGTCCGGGCCGTCCGGTCCCCCGGTGACGCCGGACTCCTGCTCGGCGACGGCTTCGTTCGGTTCGTTCAGGCCCATGCTGCTGCGATCCTCCATCCGCGACCCTCGAGCTCGTCGACGAGTCGCTGTTCCTGCTCGGGCACGACCGACACCTCGACGATGCCGATCTGCGCGCCCGGTGAGTGCTCGAGGCGCATGTCCTCGAGGTTGATGCCGATCTCCCCGATGAACGTGAGGAGCGCGGCGATCTGACCCGGGGTGTCGTCGACGAGGACGACCACCTGGGCGAAACGCTTCGTGGTGCCGTGCTTGCCCGGCAGCCGTTCGACGCCGCGGTTGCCTGCCGCGATGGTCTCGGCGAGGGCGCGCGGTGAGCCGGGGGCCGTCGGGTCGTCGAGCGCGTCGAGCACCCGGTCGAGGTCGTCGCGGAGGTCTGCCAACACCGGGCGGATGCGCGACGCGTTCGCGCCGATGATCTGCACCCACAACCCCGGGTCGCTCGCGGCGATGCGGGTCACGTCGCGGACCCCTCCGCCCGCCAGCCCGAGTGAGCCGTCCGGGGCGTCGCGCAGCCGGGAGGCCATCAGCGTCGACACCAGCTGCGGCGCGTGCGAGACGTACGCCACCGCGAGGTCGTGCGACTCCGGCTCCATCGGGACCACGGTCGCGCCGACGTCGAGCGCCAGGTCTTCCACGACCGCGGCGCGCTGGTAGGTGATGTCGTCGTGTCCGGCGATCACCCACGGCTGCCCGAGGAACAGGTCGGCACGCGCCGCGGTGGGCCCGCTGCGTTCGCGGCCCGCCATGGGGTGCGACCCGATGTAGCGCGAAACGTCGGCACCGGCTACCCGGAGCGACGCGAGCGGCCCCGACTTCACGCTCGCCACGTCGGTGACGACGGCACCGGGGAAGGCTGCGAGTTCACGCTCGACCACCGTCGCGACGACGTCCGGTGGGACCGCGACCACGACGAGTTCGGGAGCGTCCCCGGGGGCCGGCCGACGCCCGGCACCGTAGTCGACGGCGAGCGCCAGCGCTGCGGGCGAGACGTCGTCGAGGACGACCTCGACGCCCTTCTCACGCAGCGCCAGGCCGATCGACGCGCCGAGCAGCCCCGCGCCGACGATGCGCACGGGCCCCCGGAGCCGCCGGTCGATCTCCGGTTCGGCGAGCGGGGCGGTGGCGTCGGTCACCCCGCAAGCCTACCGATCGTCAGTCCGAGGACTCGTCGCCGTCCGCCACCTGTGGAGAAGCCTTCGCTTCACGGGCGATGCGGAGGAGCGACCCGAGCTCGACCGTCGACAGCTCCCGGGTCTTGCCGATCGGCAGGGACCCCAGGTGCAGCGGTCCGAACGACCGCCGGACGAGTTCGAGGACCGGGTGGTCGACCGCGTCGAGCATGCGGCGGACGATCCGGTTGCGGCCGGAGTGCAGCGTGATCTCGACGAGCGACTCCCCGCGCGAGGACTCGAGGAGCCGGACCTTGTCGGCCGCAATCGGCCCGTCCTCGAGCTCCACGCCGTCGAGCAGCCGCTGCACCGTCGCGGGGTTCACGTTGCCGCGGACCTTCGCGATGTACGTCTTCGTCACCCCGAACGACGGGTGTGCCAGGACGTGCGCGAGGTCACCGTCGTTCGTCAGCACGAGCAGTCCGGAGGTCTCGGTGTCGAGCCGCCCGACGTTGAACAGGCGCTCCTCGTACCGGTCGACGTACTCGGACAGGTCGCGACGCCCACGCTCGTCCTGCAGGCTCGACACCATGCCGGTGGGCTTGTTGAGCAGCACGTAGCGGCGCGAGCTGTCGATCTGCACGGGGACGCCGTCCACCGCGATCTGATCGGTCTCGGGGTCCACGCGGCGGCCGAGCGCGTCGACGACCTCACCGTTGACCGTCACGCGGCCCTCGACGATCAGGTTCTCCGCGACCCGGCGAGACGCCACGCCCGCAGCGGCGATCACCTTCTGCAGACGCTCGCCGTCTGCCTGGAGGCGCGGTGCGGCACCGGCTTCCCCCCTCGCGTCCGCCGCGTCCCAGTCCGGGATGATCGGGCGCTCGGGCGTGCCCTCCAGCGGTTGGCCGTGCTGGTCGCGGGCTCCTTCGGGCTGCGGGGTGGTGCGGCGGTCGGTGCCGCGGGGGCCCGCGGTGCGCTGACCGGTGCTGCGGGGGCGGTCGCCGTTGCGCGCGGTCGTGGTGCCGCCGACGTACCGGCGACCGTTGTGCCAGACGGTGCTGGGGCGGCCGTCGGGGGTGCGGCGGTCCTCGCGAGCGGGCTCGCG
>NZ_JAUZED010000161.1 GCF_030705415.1 Curtobacterium sp. A7_M15
CGGTGCCACCCCGCACCCCCCCTCCCCTCCGTCACACGGTCGCGTCTACTGCTGCGGTGGCGGCGGGCGGAACCCCTCGCCCCCGGCGGTGCCGCCGTCCTTGCCGTCCTTGCGCTCGCGGCGGCGCAGGTACTGCTCGAACTCCTGCGCGATGGCGTCGCCCGACGCCTCGGGGGAGTCGACCGTGTCCCGCTGCTGCTCGAGCTGGCCGATGTAGGACGCCATGTCCTCGTCGTCGGCGGCGAGTGCGTCGATGCCCTCCTCCCACTCGGTCGCGTCGTCGAGCAGCGATCCGCGCGGGACGGTGACGTCCGTGAGCTCCTCGATCTTGTCGAGCAGCGAGAGCGTGGCCTTGGGCGACGGCGAGTTGTGCACGTAGTGCGGCACCGAGGCCCAGAGGGACAGCGTCGTGAGGCCGGCGGTGTCCATCGCGTCGGCGAGCACGCCGAGGATGCCGGTCGGACCCTCGTACGAGGAGCGGTCGACGTCGAAGGCCGAGCGGACGCCGGCGTTCTCGCTCGACACGAACACCGAGATGGGTCGGGTGTGCGGCACGTCGGCGAGCATGGCGCCGACGAAGACGACGGCGTCGATCGAGTAGACGTCGGCGAGGTCGATGATCTCGGCGCAGAAGCCCCGCCACGTGCGGGACGGCTCCGGGCCGACGAGCACGAAGACGTCGCGCTCGGAGGGCGAGCCGGTGGCGCCGATCACGGGGCGGCCCTCCGCACCCGGACCGTACAGGACGATCCGCGGCCACTGTATGCCGCGGCCGCCGTTCTCGTCCGTGCCGACGTTCGGGCGGTTGAACTGGTAGTCGACGTACCGCTCACCGTCGAGCTCGCGGAGCTCGTCGAGGCCGAGTGACTCGACGATGCGCCTGGCGAGACCGCTCGCCGCTTCTCCGGCGTCGTTCCAGCCCTCGAAGGCGACGACGAGCAGCCGACCGTCGCTGAAGGGGGAGTGCTGTGGCACGGACGGGACCTCCTGGTGGTGGAGCGGGGCGCGGGCGGCTCGCGGGCCGCGCGCGACCGGACATTCGCAGCCACAAGGATAGGGCCGGAGGAGCGGGGCGCGTCCACCCGTCCGCGGTGAGCGGAACGCGGGCGGACCGCCCCGGTAGACTCGTCGCCCGTGACCGCGCAACCCTCCGCCCTCGTCCCGCCCGCAGCCGTGCTGTGGGACATGGACGGCACGATCATCGACACCGAGCCGATCTGGCAGCAGTCCCAGGTCGAACTCACCGACCGCTACGGCGTCGTCTGGACCCACGAGGACGGTCTCGCCCTGGTCGGCAGCGGCCTCGAGCGCTCCGGCGAGATCCTCCGCGACAAGGGTGTCGACATGGACGTCGAGGAGATCATCCAGTGGATGACCGAGTACGTCATGGTGCGCCTGCGCGACGGAGACCTGCCCTGGCGTCCCGGAGCGCGCGAGCTGATCGAGGGCCTGCACGACCGCGGCATCCCGACCGCCCTCGTCACGATGTCCCGCCGGAAGATGGCGCTCGTCGCCGCCGAGGCCCTCGGTGACCGCGGATTCCGGGTCGTCGTCGCCGGTGACGACGTCGATCGCCCGAAGCCCTTCCCCGACGCCTACCTGTCCGCCGCAGCGCAGCTCGGCGTCGACCCGACCGCGTGCGTCGCGATCGAGGACTCCGCGACGGGCGTGGCGTCGGCGGTGGCCTCCGGGGCCGTCACGGTGGCCGTGGAGCACATCGTCCCGCTGTCGGACATCGCCGGGGGCGACGTCCACCTCACCACCCTCGCGGACGTCGACGTCGACCGGCTCGTCGAGCTGACCGGCCCGGCCCTCGCCGCCCGCACCCAGGAGGTCGCACGATGACCGACCCGCTGCCGAACCCCACCGAGTCGCTGCCGCACACCGCGGGTGGCGCACCGCACACCCCGCCGCGCGGACCCTTCCGCGCGGGCGACCGCGTGCAGCTGACCGGGCCGAAGGGCAAGCTCACGACCCTTTCGCTCGAGGTCGCCGGGGAGTACCACACCCACCGCGGTGTCCTGCGGCACGACGACGTCATCGGGCAGCCGGACGGCTCGGTCATCCGGGCGAGCACCGGCGACGAGTACCTCGCGCTGCGCCCGCTCCTCAACGACTACGTGATGTCGATGCCGCGTGGTGCGGCGATCGTGTACCCGAAGGACGCCGCCCAGATCGTGGCCTTCGCGGACGTCTTCCCCGGAGCCCGCGTGGTCGAGGCCGGGGTCGGTTCCGGAGCGCTCTCGCTGTTCCTCCTGCGCGCGATCGGACCGACCGGCCAGCTGCAGTCGTTCGAGCGTCGCGAGGAGTTCGCCGCCATCGCCCGCGGCAACGTCGGCACGTTCCTCGGCGCCGTCCCGGACAACTGGTCGGTCACCGTCGGCGACCTCGTCGACGAGCTGCCGGCCGCCGCCGAGCCGCAGAGCGTCGACCGGGTCGTCCTCGACATGCTGGCGCCGTGGGAGTGCGTCGACGCCGCGGCGGACGCCCTCGTCCCCGGCGGCCTCATCGTCTGCTACGTGGCGACCGTCACGCAGCTGTCCCGCACGGCCGAGGCGCTCCGCGACACCGGGCGGTTCACGGACCCGCAGTCGAGCGAGACGCTCGTCCGCACCTGGCACGTCGAGGGGCTCGCCGTGCGACCGGACCACCGCATGGTCGGGCACACCGGCTTCCTCGTCACGGCCCGACGGCTGGCCGACGGCGTCGTGCCGCCGAACCTGAAGCGTCGCGCAGGCAAGGCGGAGTTCTCCGACGAGGACGTCGAGGCCTGGACACCCGGCGCCGTCGGCGAGCGGTCCGCCAGCGACAAGAAGCTGCGCAAGGTCGCACGGCAGGCGGCGGCACAGGCACGCAAGGTCGCCGCTGCCGAGGCCGGGTCCGCCGGGTCGGACGCGGACGGCCCTGATGACGAGGCCCGGTAGGCTACGCGTCGTGCCCGTCCTGCATCGAACGGAAAGAGGGTCCGTGCGCACCATCCCCGCACTCCTGGTCACCATCGG
Organism: Curtobacterium sp. A7_M15; assembly: GCF_030705415.1. Classification (GTDB taxonomy): domain Bacteria; phylum Actinomycetota; class Actinomycetes; order Actinomycetales; family Microbacteriaceae; genus Curtobacterium. The sequence continues at coordinate 3,003 of NZ_JAUZED010000161.1, forward strand.
CCTCGCCGCAGCACTCACCGGGTGCGCGGCGAGCGGGGCCGGATCCACGCCGTCCAGCTGCGCCGCTCCCGGTGCCGCGTCCGAGGCGGTCACCGCCACGGGCACGTTCGGCAAGGAGCCGAAGGTCAGCATCCCGAGCGGCCTCACGACGAAGGGCACGCAGGTCTCGGTGCTCCGACAGGGCGAGGGTCGCGAGATCGAGGACGGCACGCCGGTCGTCATCGAGTACACGCTCGTCGACGGGTCGACCGGTGACGTCGCACAGACCAGCGGCTACTCCGGGCAGACCGCGCCGATCACCGCGGGTGCCGACAACTACGGCGCACTCGGCGCCTCCCTCGAGTGCGCACACGTCGGGGACCGCCTCGCGGTCGCCCTGCCGAAGAGTGCGCTGAGCTCCTCGACCACCGGTGACACGGGCAGCACGTCGAAGAAGACCGAGGACGCCGTCATCGCCGTCATCGACGTCAAGAAGGCCTTCGACGCCCGAGCCACCGGGACCCCGCAGCTCGCCGGCGACGGCATGCCCGCCGTCGTCCTCGCGCCGTCGGGAGCCCCCGGCATCACGATCCCCTCGTGGTCCGCTCCGAAGTCGGACGAGACGCACCTGCTCCGCAAGGGGCACGGCACTCGGCTGTCCGACGAGGACACGGCCGTCATCAAGTACACGGCCGTCTCGTGGCCGACCGACGGTGCCGACCCCTCGGTGGCGGGTTCGAGCTGGACCGACGGCTCCGGGGCGCAGACCGTGCCGCTCACCAAGGGCCAGGTGCAGGAGGGGGTCCGGAACGCCATCGTCGGGCACCGCGTCGGCGACCAGGTGCTCGCGATCGTGCACCAGCAGGGTGTGGCGTACGCCTACGTGATCGACGTCCTCGGGCAGATCTCCGCCTGACCCGACCGGACCGTCCACCGACCACGGCGCGGGTGCACTCCGGTGCACCCGCGCTGCCGTAGGATCGGCTCGTGCCAGCGACCCGTGTGCCCCGTGTGCCTGCCGAGGAACGGCTGTTCAGCCTGGTGCTCGCGCTGCTCTCGACGGAGTCCGGGCTGACGAAGTCCGAGATCCTGGCGAACGTGCAGGGCTACCGGCAGCGGTTCACCACGGGCGGCGACAACGCCTCGCTGGAGCGCCAGTTCGAGCGTGACAAGGACGACGTCCGCGAGCTCGGCATCCCGCTCGAGACGATCGAGACACCGGGTGCCGCGGGCAACAACCAGACGCTCCGGTACCGGATCCCGAAGGGCGAGTACGACCTGCCCCTCGACGTCCGCTTCACGCCGGACGAATCCGCACTCCTGTCCCTCGCAGCGATGGCCTGGCGCGAGGGCGCACTCTCCGCCGACTCGCGCCGTGGTCTGCTCAAGGTCCGCTCCGCCGGGTCCGAGGACGACGGCGCCGGGGCCCTCGGCGTCGACGCCTACGCCCCGCGGCTCCGGGCCAGGGACGCAGCGTTCGAACCGCTGCGTGCGGCCCTCGACCGTTCCGCCGCGGTCCGCTTCGACTACATCACACCGGGGCAGCACGAGCCGCGTCGGCGCGACGTGGCACCGCTCGCCCTCGTGCAGCACGGCGGCCGCTGGATGCTCGCCGCGCACGAGTTCGCGACGGACAGCGAGAAGAACTACCTGCTCTCCCGGATCATCGGACCGGTGGCGCAGTACGAGGTCGGGCAGCACCCGGCCCCGGCGGGCGCGGGCGAACGGGCGCTGGCGGAACTCGAGCGCATCTGGGCGGCTCGCACCGCGCGCATCCGGGTCGCGCCGGGATCGGACGCCGAACGCCGGCTCGCCCGCCGGCGCGACACCGAGACCGACGACGACGGCGTGCTCGTGCTGCACCACGTCGACCCCCAGATCCTGGCGGAGGAGCTCGCCGCCTTCGGTCCCGAGGTGCGCGTGCTCGAGCCCGACGACCTGCGCCGACGGGTGACCGACCGCCTCCGCGCGCTCGTCGCCGACCACGACGACGAGGGGGAAGCCCGTGGCTGAGCAGCAGCCGCTCCAGGCGCAGGACAAGCTCGCGTTCCTGCTCGCCCTCGTGCCGTACCTGATCGACCGCGAGCGCGTCTCGGTCGCCGAGGCCGCCCGACACTTCGGCGTCCCCGAGACCCGGATCCGACGCGCCGTCGAGCTCATCGCCGTCTCGGGCGTCCCCGGCGAGACAATGCAGTACCAGCACGGCGACCTGTTCGACATCGCCTGGGACGACTTCGACCAGAACGACATGATCGTCCTGACGAACCTCGTCGCGATCGACGACTCCCCGCGGCTCTCCGCGCGCGAGGCATCAGCACTCATCGCCGGCCTGCAGTACCTGTCCGCCCTGCCCGAGGCCGCCGACCGCGACGCGATCCGCGCGCTCATGGCGAAGCTGTCCCGCGGGGCCGGCGGCGCGGCTGCGAACGTCGCGGTCGGCCAGGACCTGCACGACGTCGCCCTCGCGACCATCCGTCGCGCGATGGCCGACGGTCGTGGGCTCGCGTTCGAGTACGCCGGGCCGCGCACCCAGGGGAGCACGCGCCGCGTCGACGCGCTGCGCGTGGAGTCGATCGACACCGACTGGTACCTGCGCGCGTGGGACCTCGACCGACAGGCCCTCCGCACGTTCCGGCTGGACCGGATGTCCGGGGTGCGGGTCGATGACCGCCCGGCGGAGAAGTCGATCGACGACGTGGTGATCCCGGACACGCTGTTCCAGCAGGCCGCCGAGGACGTGATCGTCACCGTCGAGCTCGACTCGTCGTCGCTGCCGCTCGTGGCGGACTTCCTCGCGGACACCGCGGACGCGCCGGACGCCGACGGTCGGGTGCGCATCCGGCTCGCCGCGTCGAACGGCTTCGACGGGGTGGTGCGGCTCGTCGCGGGTCTGCCCGGTCGCGCGGTCGTGCTCGACCCGCCGGCCGCACGGGCCGCGGTGCGCGACTTCGCTGCGGCGGCCCTGGCCGCCGACT
>NZ_JAUZED010000162.1 GCF_030705415.1 Curtobacterium sp. A7_M15
ACAGTCTGCCGGCGCGACGGCGCGGCAGACTGTCGCTTTCGCAGAGCAGCGGCGAGTCGCGCACGCCGACAGCGCAGCGCCGCAGCGGCGGCCGGACGCGCGAACGCCGCCCCGAGGGGCGGCGTTCACGACGGAGGGTCCAGCGTGGCTCAGCCGACGCGGTGCAACCAGACGACCGGGTTGCCCTCGGCGGCGTGCCGGAACGGCTCGAGTTCGTCGTCCCATGCCTGACCCAGGGCGAGTCGGAGCTCGCGGTGGAGCTCGAGGGCGTTGCTCCCCGCCACCTCCATCGCGTACCGCACGCGGTCCTCGGGCACGACCATGTTGCCGGTGACGTCGGTCTGCGCGTAGAACACGCCGAGGTCGGGCGTGTGCATCCAGCGGCCGCCGTCCGACGCCGACGTGGGTTCCTCGGTGACCTCGTAGCGGAGGTGCTCCCAGCCGCGCAACGCCGAGGCGATCGCCGCACCCGTGCCGACCGGCCCGGTCCAGGTGAACTCGGTCCGACGCGCGCCGTCCTGGGCGGGCTGGTCCAGCCACGAGAAGTTCACGGCGCGACTCATGGCGCGACCTGCCGCCCATTCGACGTGCGGGCAGAGCGCGCGTGGTGAGGAGTGCACGTAGAGCACCCCGGTGGTCGTTCCGTCCACGATTCCTCCGATTCGTCAGGTGCGACTTCCCCATCGACCTGCACTGGAGGTTCTCGTTCCGGAACCATCGATATCCGATTGTGATGTCCTTGCGGACACGCCCATTATGCAGCCTGTGCGCTGGGAACACCAGGCACCGCGACGGGACTCAGTGGAACACGTGCCCCGTGACGTCGAGCGGGTGCCGCTCCCCCGCCGTGATCGGCACCGGGATCCGGTTCTCGGCGGGCGGGATCGGGCAGGCGTACTGGTACGAGAACGCGCACGGCGGGAGGACGAGCAGGTTCCAGTCCAGCTCGACGTCCGCCGACGCAGCCGGGTCGTCGAGGTACAGGAAACGGCCCATCGAGTAGGTGCTACCCGGATCGTCCTCGGCCAGGGCGCTCGTGGCGTCCTGCACGATGAGCTGCAGACGCGGGGTGCCTCGGAAGGCCGCGGAGCGGACCGCCACCAACCGCACGGCCGACCCGCCCAGGGTGGTCTCGACGTGTCCGGCGACCTCGAGCGGATCGCCGGCTGCGTCGAGGACGTCCGCCGCGCCTCCTGGAACACCGGGGGTGTACCTGCCGGAGGTGACCCAGCCGTCCGACCGGTCGAAGCGGGCGATGCGGGCGAACCGGGCGATCGCCTCGGACGCGGGGTCCCACACGCGCAACGTCCCGCGCGCGACCGTGCCGGCGCGCCCGTCCGGGAAGCCGATGGCCGACGGGACGACCGACTCCTCGCCGGCGACGAAGACCGGTCCGTCCACGGGGTCGCCGTCGACCACGACCCCGTCGCCGGCCTCGGCCGTGACGGTGAGGCCACCCGGTGCCGGCGCCCACCGGCCGGGGACCGGCCACACGGGCTGCTCGTGGTCGACGCGCTGCGCGTTCACGAGCGCCAGCGGACCGCGGGGACTCGCCGCCCAACGGTCACGGGCGGCGACGTGCTCGTCGAAGGCGGTCACGCCTGCTCCTGCCGCGGGTAGATGACCTTCTGCACGATGATGATCACCGACGCGGCGACCGGTACGGCGACGAGCGCGCCGAGCACCCCGCCGATGGTCCCGCCCGCGACCGCCGCGATGACGACGAGGGCGCCGGGGACCTGCACGGCCCGGGACATGATGCGCGGCGAGATCACGTACGCCTCGACCTGCATGTACACGAGGTAGTAGATCGCCGCGGCGAGGGCGGTCGCCGGCGAGGCGAACAGGCACAGCAGCGAGATGACGATGGCCGACGCGAGCGTCCCCACGAGCGGGATGAGCGAGCCCATGAAGGCGAACGACGCCAGCAGCACGGGGAGCGGAGCGCCGATGATGAGCAGGAACACCAGGCTGAGGATGCCGTTGATGAGTGCCTGCGAGATCTGCCCCACGACGTAGCGCCCGACCGCCTGCGTGATCTGCTCGCTGACGTCGATGAAGTTCTCGCGCCGCGACGCCGGGACGAAGCGGTAGGTCATCGACTTCATGCCACGCATCGAGGCGAGGAAGTACAGCATCAGGATGATGACGATGACGGCGCCCGTCAGACCGGTCAGGATGCCGCTGCCGACCGCGAGGATCCCGCCACCGAGGCTCAGCAGGTTGCCCGGGTTCTCGACGAACGACTGCAGCGACTGCAGCGCGTGGTCGATGTCGAACGATCCGGAGAACTGCGCGGAGAGGTCCTGCACCCACTCCTGCTTCGAGATGTCCTGCACGATGTCGGGGAAGTTCTGGATGAGGTTCGACGCCTGCTGCACGAGGATCGGCACGACCGCGAACACCACCCCGGCGAACGCGGCGAGGACTCCCACCACCACGACGGTGATCGCGACCCAGCGCGGCGCGAACCGCTCGAGGAACGAGACCAGCGGATCGATGCCGAGCGCGAGGAACAACGCCACGCCGACGTAGACGAGCACGGTGGAGAGCTCGTTGACGATCGCTCCTGCGACGACCGCGACGAGCACACCGAGGGCGCCCATGAAGCCGATCCGGAAGGCGTTCACACGCACGCCGGTGCCACCACGGGTCACCTCGAACGTCACGTTCGGCGTCGGGCTGTGGTCGTCCTGGTGCTGCTGCGCGTCGCGCTTCCTGGCGAGGCGCACGCGGGGCGGGTGCGGGCGCTTGCTGTTGCTCGAACCCGCGTCGGCTTTTGACATGTAGGGCGGGCGGGACTCGAACCCGCGAATCGTTCGGTTATGAGCCGACTGCCTTGACCAGCTTGGCTACCGCCCCTCGTCGGGGGCCGTCAGGCCACCGGTTCCCCACGATACAGCGCCTCGAACGTCGAGAGTGTGCGGTTGATGTCGTGTGCCTCGATCATCGTCAGGCTGTGCTCGCGCATCGCGACGTAGTCCTCGTCCGACGCGGTCAGCACGGCGGTCAGCTTCGCCGCGAGGTCGCGCTCGTCACCGGGGGTGAACAGGTACCCGTTCCCGTCGATCAGGTGCGGCAACGCCATCGAGTCCGCCGCGACGACCGGGAGGCCGGAGGCCATGCCCTCGAGCGAGGCGATGCTCTGCAACTCGGCGGTGGAGGGCATCGCGAACACCGTCGCGTTCGTGAGCGCCTGCCGCTTGACCTCGTCCGAGACGAAGCCAAGGAACCGGACGCGGTCCTCGAGCCCGAGGTCCTTCGCCTGCTGCGTGAGCTTCGGGATCATCTCGCCGTCACCGACGATCGTCAGCGTCGCCTCGAGCTCGGACGGCAGCAGCGCCAGGGCCCCGACGAGGACGTCGAGGTTCTTCTCGGGTGCGACACGGCCGACGAACACGATGTCGTTGCCGACCGGGCGTCCCTCGCGCGCGACGTACCGGGTGGCGTCGATGCCGCAGGAGATCGCCAGGACCCGCTGCCCCGCGATGGCCCGGCGCAGGTAGTCGGCCGCGAGGTTCGTCGGCGTCGTGATCGCGTCGGCGAGCCGGTAGGTCTTCGCGGCGTCGTTCCACGCGATCTTCACCGCGATCGGGACGGTGCGCTTGCCGAACGGCGTGTACTCGAGCAGGTTCTCCGGCATGAAGTGGTTGGTGGCGATCACCCGGATGCCGCGCGCGTGCGCTTCGGGGACCATGCCCCGGCCGACCACGATGTGCGACTGGATGTGCAGGACGTCCGGCTGGAACGCGTCGAGGATCGGCGTGGTCCACTTCTTCACGCTCCAGGGCCACACGAAGCGCAGCCACGCGTGCAGCGGCCACTTGTAGGACTTCAGCCGGTGCACGACGAGGCTCACCCCGTGGAGCTCCTCGTCGAAGGTGCCGTAGTGGCGGCTCGCGGCGGGGGCGACGATCTGGACGTCGTGTCCGCGTTCGGCCAGCCCCACGGCGAGCTGCTCGGCGAAGGTGGCGGCGCCGTTCACGTCCGGCGCGAAGGTGTCCGCTGCGATGAGGACGCGCAGCGGTCGTCGACCGCCCGTCGCACCCGTCGGTCCGGCGGTGGCGGTGGTGGCGTCGTCTGACACGGCTGGCGTCGTCCTCTCGTGGGCGATTGCTGGTCGTGCGACGACGCTACCGCACGCCGCTCGGGCAGCGCGTCCGCCTCGCGGTGGACACCGTCACCCCGCGGTACGACGGCTCAGGCGCGGGTCTGCGGGTGGTGCTTGGCGAGGAGGAACACCCCGGTGATCGCGATCGCGGCGGCGACCACGAAGCCGAAGACGGCGAAGACCGGCGCACCGGCGGCCTCGTCGAGGACGATCACACCGATGCCCACGGCGACGATCGGGTCGATCACGGTCAGCCCTGCGATGACGAGGTCGGCCGACCCGCTCGAGTACGCGTTCTGCACGAAGTACCCGCCGAGCGAGGCGGCGACGACGACCCCGACGATCGCAAAGACCGTCAGCCAGTCGAACGTGCCGTTCACGAACCGGTTGAGCACGACCTTGGCCAGCGTCGCCACGAACCCGTAGAGGATGCCGGCGCCGACGATGTAGTACAGCGCGCTCTTGTGCTTCGCGACGAGGCGGAACGACACGAGCACCAGCGCGAGCACGACCGCGAGGATCACGAGCACGGTGACGAGCTGCCGGCTCGTGATCGCGCTCTCGTGGCCGACGAAGGCCGCGATCCCGACGAAGATGCCGACGCCGATGATGCACGTCCAGACGGCTCGTCGTGCTCGGCGTCCGAGTGGGACGCCCGAGGACCGCGACGAGAACCAGGTCGTGATCACGAGGGCCACGGCGCCGAGCGGCTGCACGACGATGAGCGGCGCGTACGTGATGCTGACGAGTTGCAGCACGACTGCGACGCCGAGCATGAGCGTGCCGAGCACCCAGTAGCCGCTCGAGAGCAACCCGACGACGTGTCGGACGCTGAGGCCCTTCGACTGCCGACCGAGCCGGGCTTCGACCCGCTGCACCCCACGGCTCTGGAACTGCGCCCCCAGCGACAGGAACACCGCACCGATGAGCGCGACGGGGATCATGAGCGCCTGGAACGGCGTGAGGTTCACCGCGTCGGGCAGCTGCAGGTCCGTCGTCACGCGTCGAGGCTACCGTTCCCCGCCGGATAACCTGGGTGAATGGCCGTTCTCCCGATCCGCATCACCGGCGAACCCGTCCTGCACGAGCGTGCAGCCGAGGTCACCGATTTCGACGACGACCTGCGATCGCTGGTCGCCGACATGTTCGAGACGATGGACCTCGCGCCCGGGGTCGGTCTGGCCGGTCCGCAGGTCGGTGTCGGCAAGCGGCTGTTCGTGTACTCATGGACCGATGATGACGAGGTCCTGCACCGCGGTGTGGCCGTGAACCCCGTCCTGTGGACGACGCCCGCCGTGCCCGAGGCTGTGGAGGAGCTCGACGAGGACGAGGAGTCCGAGGGCTGCCTCTCGGTCCCGGGCGAACGCTTCCCGCTGCGACGCTCCGAGGGAGCGCTGCTCCGTGCCGTCGACGAGCACGGCACGCCGTTCGAGGTCGAGGCCCACGGCTGGCTCGCCCGGATCTTCCAGCACGAGTACGACCACCTCGACGGGTACCTCTACGCCGACCGGCTCGTGCACCCGTACGGCAAGCAGGTCGCGAAGGCCATCCGGAAGAACAGCTGGGGCGGACCCGGCAAGTCCTGGCTGCCGGGGCGCGACCACCCCGAAGGCTGAGGCGGGGGTGCGCGGGGGTGCGCGGGGGTGCGCCGGGGGTGGCCGCGGCCGTGCCCGGTCCGCGCCCGGTCC
>NZ_JAUZED010000163.1 GCF_030705415.1 Curtobacterium sp. A7_M15
CCGCGCCTCCCGGCCGTCGTGTGGTTGCGGGTCAGAACCCGGCCTGGCCGGTCACGACGGCGCGGCCGACGACCAGCTTCTGGATCTCGTTGGTGCCCTCTTCGAAGCGCTGCGCACGGGCGTCGCGGTAGACGCGCTCGATGGCGTTGCGCTTCCAGTAGCCCTGACCGCCGTGCACCTGCAGTGCCTTGTCGGTGACCCGGGCGAGCATGTCGACGGCGACCATCTTCGAGGCGCTGGACAGCGTGCCGGCGTCCGGGCGGTCCTCTTCGTAGGCGCGCGCCGCTTCGAGCACGAGGGCACGGGCCGCGGCGATGTCGGCGTAGTTCTCGGCGATGTAGAACTGGATCGCCTGCCGGCTGGAGAGCTTCTTGCCGAACGTCTCGCGCTTGTTCGCGTACTCGACGGCCAGCTCGTTCGCGCGCTCGGCGAGGCCGACGGCGCTCATCGCGACGGACACGCGGCTCGGCAGCAGGAAGCCGCCGAGGGCGACCTCGAGGCCCTGCCCCTCCTCGCCGAGGCGGGCGGAGGCCGGGATCGGCGTCTCGGTGAAGCGCAGGATCGCGTGGTCCGTGCCGCGGATACCCATGGTGTCGGAGTCGTCGATCACCTCGGCGCCGGGCAGGCCGGAGTTCGGCATGAGGAACGCCACGGTGCCGTCCTGGCCGGTGGTGCCCTCGAGGCGCGCGGCGATGAGCCAGTAGTCGGCCTTGACGCCGAACGTGATGAGGTGCTTCTCGCCGTTCATCACGTAGGTGTCACCCTCGCGGCGGACCGTGGTGCGGATGTCCGCCCCGGTGCCGGCGGTGGCCTCGGTCAGCGTGAACGCGACGAGCTTGTCACCGGCGACGCTCGGCTTCACGACCTCGTCGAGCTGCTCCGGAGTGGCGTACGGCTGCATGGCGCGCCAGGTGCCGTTGATGACGTGCACGAGCATGCGGATCGAGGCGTGCGACCGCGACACGATCTCCATGATCTCGAGGTAGCGCGAGAACGGGATGCCCCGTCCGCCGAGCTCGGCCGGGGCGGCGAGGCTGAGCCAGCCGCGCTCCTTGAGCTCCTGGAACAGCTCGGGCGAGACCTGTCCGGTGCGCTCGATCTCCTCCGCCCACTCCTCGCCACGGCCGCGCACCCACTCGGTGACCTCGGCCTTGAGCTGCTGGAAGGTCGTCTCGTCCAGCGTCTGTTCGGTGGCGGTGATCGTCATCGTGTCTCGTTCTCCTTCGTCGCGACGAGCGCGGCTGCCTGCTCGCGCAGGACGTTCTTCTGGACCTTGCCGACCGCGTTGCGCGGGAGCTCGGCGATGTGCTCGAGCCGCTCCGGCCAGTAGTACTTGCTCACGCCGGCCTTGTCGAGCGCGCGCTGCATCCCGGCGAAGTCGAGCTGCTCGGCACCGGCCGCCGGCACGACGAACGCGCAGGCGCGCTCCCCGAGTCGGGGATCCGGCATCGCGACGATCGCGACGTCGGTGACGAGCGGGTGCTGGTAGAGCAGGTTCTCGATCTCGACCACCGGGATCTTCTCACCGCCACGGTTGATGACGTCCTTGACGCGGCCGGTGATCGACAGGAAGCCCTTCGCGTCGACCTTCGCCAGGTCGCCGGTCCGGTACCAGCCGTCCTCGGTGAAGACGTCGTCGGTGAGGTCCTGCCGGTCGAGGTACCCGTCGAACATCGTCGGCGAGTGCAGCTCGAAGTTGCCCTCGGTGTCCGCCGGCAGCTCGTTCCCCTCGTCGTCGACGATGCGGATCCGGATGCCGGGCAGGGCGCGACCGTCGTGGCCGTAGGCGTCCGCCGGGTCGTCGGTCGGGCTCGACAGGGCGCCCAGGCAGGTCTCGCTCGTGCCGAACGCGCCGAGGATGGCGGTGCCGAGCACCGTCGCGGCCCGCTGGGCGAGGGCGCGGGGCACCGCGGCACCGGTCGGCACGAAGATGCGGAGCGACTCGGGCTGCGCGGCACCGGCTTCCACCAGGTCCACCAGGTCGGTCAGGAACGGGGTCGCGCACTGGACGAACGTGGCCTTCGCGGCGCCGAACGCCTGTTCGAGGGCGACGGTGCCGTCCCACACGGGCTGGATCACCTGCGGCGCGCCGAGCCGGAACGCCAGGAGCATGCCGTAGAGGAAGCCGGTCTGGTGCGCGAGCGGCGACGGGATGTAGATCCGGTCCTCGCTCGTCAGACCGGACTGCGCCACGTGCATCGCGGTCGCCAGGCCGAGCGTGCGGTGCGGGTGCTGCACGCCCTTCGGCTCGCCGGTCGTACCGGACGTGAAGAGCAGCTGGCACACGTCGTCCGGACCGGGCGAGTGGGAGAGGATCTGGTCGACGTCCACCTGCACGGAGTCGAGCGCGGTGTCGAAGTAGCGCCAGTTCCACTCGCTCGCGGCCACACGGTCGGCGGCGTCGGCGGGCAGCGGCGGCTGGTTCGTCGGGCTGTCCGCCTGCCCGCGGGCCTCGGAGCGGAGCACGACCACGTGCTCGACCGACAGTCGGCGCTTCTGGGCCTTCGCCTCGTCGATCACGTCGAGCAGCTCGAGCGCCGGGCGACGCTTCCGGAAGACGTTCGGCAGGAAGACCACGCGCGCGCGGGACCGAGCGAGCGTCATGGTCGTCTCGCGGGGACCGAACACCGGCATGATCGGCGTCGCCACGGCACCGATCTGGATCGCACCGAGGGTGATCGAGACGAACTCGCGCCAGTTCGGCAGCTGCATCGCCACGGACTCGCCCGTGCGGACGCCGAGCTCGAGGAGCAGGGCGGAGACCTTGTCGGCCTCGTCCTGCAGCTCGCGCCACGTCGTGTTCACCGGCTCGGGACCGCCGACCTCGATCACGGCGAGGCCGTCCGGGTCCTCCTGCGAGAGCGCCCGGACCTTCTCGCTGAGGACGAGCGGGTCGGCGTCGACGCCGGCGAGTTCGGGGAGCACGCTCGTCACGGTCTCCTGCTCCTCGCCGAGGTCGGTGCGCTCGGCGGCGGTGTCGACGACGTCGATGCGGTCGTCGCGCGCGATCTGCGCCGAGGCCCCGTCGCCGACCTCCATGTCGAGTCCGACCGAGTTCATCGCCTCGAGGAAGGTCGGGTACGAGATGCGGTAGGCGCGCGGGTAGGTGAGCGCCGAGACACCGTCGGCCTTCGACGCCGCGACGGCCAGCGACATGAGCACGCGGTGGTCGTTGAACGAGGACAAGGGCGAGCCGTGCAGGTCACCCGGACGCACACCCGTGACGCGCAGCTCGTCGGCGCCCTGCTCGGCGCGACCACCCAACCGGTTGAGCTGGAGCATCGCCGCGACGCGGTCGGACTCCTTCAACCGGATGTGCGCGACGTTCCAGAGCCGGGTCGTGCCCTCGGCGAAGGTCGCCATCGTGGACAGGATCGGCAACAGGTCCGGGATCGGCTGGCAGTCGATGTCGAGGGGGCGGAGCGGGGAGCCGTCGTGCTCGATGCGCACGAAGCCGGTCTCCTCGTCGATCCGCATCGGGACACCCATCGCCGTGGCGAGGTCGAGGAACTCGCTCTCCGGGTGGTCGGTCTCGGCGGTGGTGAACGCCGTCATGCCGCGGAGCAGCACGTTCGACTCGCGGATGCCGGCGGCGGCGATGCCGAACGCGGCCGAGCCGATGTCCGGCGGGATCACGTAGTCGTGCGGGGTCGCCTGCTGGTTCGCGGGGATCCGGTACTCGAGCCAGTCGTCGGAGACCTCGACCGTGAGGCCGAACTGGCGCATCATGCGCACGGTCAGCTCGACGTACGGCTGCTCGTTGAGCCGGCCGCCGGTGATGTGGATGCGCGTCTCCTCCTCCGCGAAGGGCGCGACGAGGAGCAGCCCGGAGATCCACTGCGACAGCGTTCCGGCGATCTGGACGTCGCCGCCACGGGGACGCTTCGGCTGCACGGTGACCGGCGGGCAGTCGTTCGTGGCCTCGAGCTCGATGCCCATCTGCGTCAGCGAGGTGAGGAGCGCCTTGATCGGACGGCGCTGGAAGTACTTCATGCCGGAGAGCGTCATCGGCTTGTCCGCGAGGGACGCGAGCCCGGTCATGAAGTAGAGCGTGGTGCCGGAGGAGCCCATGTTGAGGAGCCCGTCGGCACCGCGCGAGCCGTGGTCGACGACGTCGGTGGCCTCGTACCGGCCGCCGAGACCGGTCACGTGGTACTCGTTCCCGCGACGCTTCACGTCGACACCGAGGGCACGGAGCGTGCCGACGGTCCACTCGACCTGTCGGGTCGCGCTGATGCCGGAGACGATGCTCGTCCCCTTCGCCAGCGACGCGAGCACCAGCGCGCGGTGCGCGTGGTACTTCGAGACCGGGATGTCGAGTTCTCCGACGAGCGGTGCGTTCGTCCCGCGCACGACCAGCTGCATGCCTACCTCTTCCCTGTTGAGCGTTACTACGGTACGCCCGGTGTGCATCCTCTGTGAATCGGATCCGCACGACCGGGGGTGCGGTTCCTTGTGCGTGTCCGACAAGGAGCCGGGCAGGATGTACAGCATGGAGATCCGTTTCACCGAGTCCCGCCCGTCGACCATCGGCGTCGAGTGGGAGCTCCCCCTGGTCGACCGGGACACCGGCGACCTGACCCCGCGTGCCCCCGCCGTGATCCAGGCGGTGCAGCAGCGGCTCGGTGACCACGACCGCGTGACCGAGGAGCTCCTGACGAACACCGTCGAGGTCGTCACCGGCGTCCACTCGCGGGTGAGCGGCGCCACGAGCGAGCTGTCCGGCATCATCGGCGAGGTCGTCGACGCCGCCGAGCCGCTCGACGCGCAGGTCATGTGCGCGGGTACCCACCCCTTCGCCGTGTGGGACCAGCAGGAGATCACTCCGGACAGCGAGCACTACACGACCCTCATCGACCGCACCCGGTGGTGGGGCCGTCAGATGCTCATCTGGGGCGTGCATGTCCACGTCGGCATCGACGACCGCGACAAGGCGCTACCGATCCTCGGCGCGATGCTCGCCTACGTGCCGCACCTGCAGGCCTTCACGGCGTCGAGCCCGTTCTGGGCCGGAACCGACACCGGGTACGCCTCGAACCGTGCCCTGATGTTCCAGCAGCTGCCGACAGGTGGTCTGCCGCCCGCCCTCGGCGCCTGGGCGAACTTCGAGGAGGTCGTCGACGACCTCACCCGCACGGGCGTCATCGAGGGCGTCAAGGACCTCCGCTGGGACATCCGCCCCTCGCCCGGGTGGGGCACCCTCGAGAACCGCGTCTCGGACGGCATCTCGACCCTGCACGAGGTCGGGGCGGTGACCGCGCTGGTCCAGTGCCTCGTCACCGAGATGTCCGACCGCCTCGACGCCGGCGGGACCCTGCCGACCATGCAGCCCTGGTTCGTGCGCGAGAACAAGTGGCGCGCGGCCCGGTACGGCATGGAGGCGGAGATCATCACGAACGCGGCCGGCGACGAGCGGCTGGTCACGGACGAGGTGCACGACCTCGTGCAGCGGCTCGACCCGGTGGCGGAGCGTCTCGGGTGCCAGCAGGAGCTGCACCACCTCGACACGATGATCGCCGACGGCGCGTCGTACCAGCGGCAGTTGCAGGTCGCGCAGGAGAACGGCGGGGACCTCCGCGCCGTCGTCCGCCACCTCGTGACGGAGCTGCGCGACTCGCTCTAGCCTCGGGCCGTTCCGCGTACCTGGTCGATCCGGGCGTACCAGGTCACTTCTTCCGACCAGGTACGCCCGATCCAGCTTTCCATCGCGCCCGTTCTGGGAAGGAGCGTCGCGACGCGCGTCCAGACGGACGGGAGG
>NZ_JAUZED010000164.1 GCF_030705415.1 Curtobacterium sp. A7_M15
CGCGAGCGGGCTCTTTCGGTTCCGGAGCCGCGGCGACCCGCGCGTGTTCCGCCCGCTCGCGGGTGGTGGGCGTGGGTGCGACGGCCGGCACGGCGGCGGGTGCGGCGGCGGGTCGGCGAGCGGGCTCTTTCGGTTCCGGATCCGCTCGCGACCCCGCGTACTTCACCCGCTCGCGCGGGGCACGCGCGGTCGCTGCGGATCCGGGCCCGGAAGCGGCTGCGGCTGCGGCTGCGCGAGCGGGCTCTTTCGGTTCCGGATGCGCTCGCGACCCCGCGTACTTCACCCGCTCGCGCGGGACTCGCACGGGCGAGGCGGGCTCGGGCGCGGTCACGAGGCGCTCGTCGCGGTCGTGGTGGGGTCGGCCGGGGCGTAGACGACGGTCAGGCGTGCCCCGTCGCGTTCGATCGAGTCGGGCCGGAACCCGCTGGCCATGGCCTCGAAGGTGGCCTCGACACGGGACGCCTCGGCGCTCCCCGCAGCCTGCAGGACCACTCGGCGGAAGGGCTGTCCGGTCTCGCCGGACACCGGCGTGAACCGGTCGACCTCGACGAACCGGTCGGCGAGGACCTGCCCGAGTGCGATCATCGCCCGCGAGTCCACCTGCCCCGCACGGAACTGCGACTTGGTGCCCTCGTCGGCGAAGAGCGCCGGGTTCGAGGCGAGCTCGGTGCCCATCGTCTTCCGGAGGTCGGTCGCGCGGGTGATCGCGGCCTCGGCGGCCGTCGATCCCTCGGCGTGGATGCGTCGGACGTCGACCCGCTGGTTCCCGGTGCCGAACGCGGCGACGGTCGTCGAGTTCTCGATCGCCTGCCGGATGTCGGACGACGAGTTGCCGCCGGTGCGCATCGAGTCCGTCGTGATGACGTAGTCCGAGTCCTTCCAGCCGTTCGGCGACTGGCGTTCGACCGCGGCGTCGGTGTCGAGCTTGTAGTACCAGATGACGTTGTTCCGGGCGAAGCCGTCCTGCACGAGGTCGACCCACATGGCGTCGTCCACGAGCAGCCTCGACGACTTCGGGACGTTGTCGCCGACCCACTGCTCGGCCTGCTGCATCGGCAGGTCGAGGTTGCCGAGCACGAAGCCGCGCAGCTGCGTGCCCCACAGCGGCAACGCGACGAGCAGCGCTGCGGAGGTCACGATCGCCCACGTGGTCCCGAGTCCTCGGCGGAGGACGGCCCGGGCACCGGTCCCCGAGGTCCCGCGCAGGCGGCCGAACACGGCGAGGACGGCGCGCTCGGCGGTGTAGGCGACGAGGAGCGCGGCGAACGGGATGAGCATGATCACGTACGGCACGGGCAGGTACCCGTTGGGCCGGAACATCATGAGCAGCAGGAACACGAGCATCGCCGCGATCGGGCGGACCCGACGGAGGAACAGCCCCACGAAGGCGGCAGCGGAGCCGAGCACGATGAACACCGGGTCGAGCGCCCACCACTGCGCGGCGGCTTCGTTGGCGAGGCTGCCGGCGTCGAACACCGAGCCGCTGGCCGCGCGGGACCCGAGCTGGTAGGTGATGCCCTCGAGCAGGCTGACCCGACCGGTCCCGGGCAGGAGTTCGCCCTTCACCGCGGCGAGCAGCAGGTAGCCGCCACCGATGACGGCGAGCACAGCCCCGGCGACGCTCAGCGTGTACCGGCGGGTGCTCGTGTCGGCCCGGCGCACCGCGATCCAGATGAGGAACGGCAGGGCGAGCAGGTACGTCTCCTTCGAGAGCACCGCGATGCCGAGGCACGCGGCGGCACCCGCGAAGCCGGCGAGCTGCTGGCGTCGGCTGAGCACGAGGACGAACGCTGCGAGGAGCCACGGCGTCGCGACGTTGTCGATGTAGACCGTGCGGTGGTACTGCAGGGCCAGGGGCGACAGCGCGAACACGAGGCCCGCGACCGCAGCGGTGGCACGGCCGGCACCGAGCCGACGGGCGAGGACGAACAGCAGGATGCTCGAGACGGCGGCGAAGAACACCATCGCCTCGCGGCCGGTCTCGACGGCGAACGGGTAGCGCGCGAACGCCCCGGTCAGCGAGGTGTACGCGGCGATCTGGACCCAGCCGAGCGGCGGGTGGTCGTACCAGTACGTGTAGTGGGTGATCTCACCGAGGTGCGTGATCGCCCACGCCTGGGCGGTGTAGGTGCCCTCGTCGTCGATTCGCTGCGGCGTGCCGGACATGTTCCAGGCCTGCACGACGACCGTGACGGCGAGGACGGGGAGGAGCCAGCCGAGGCTCGCAGCGTGCCGTCGGAACCAAGCGGCGACGCCGGTGTGCCGGCGTGCGGCGGCGCCCCGGATCGGGATGCCGGTCGTGTCGGTGATGCTGGCGGTCATCGGGCACCTCCTGCGTTCTCGAGCTCACGCTGCTCGGTGACGGTGGTCGTGACGGCGCTCGCGAACCCGACGACCTCCGCCGGCTGCCCGGCAGTCCGGTGCTGCCCGGTGTGCTCCGTCTTCTCCCAGCCGTTCTGCCCCTTCGCGTGCCGGACCACGGCCCGGACCGCCGCGGCGGCGAGGAAGATCTGGTACGGCACGAGGCCGAGCACGAGCTTCACGTAGTCGCGGATCCGGACCTTCTCCTTGTAGAGCCGGCCGAACTCGTTGAGGCCGACGACCTCGACGGCGAGCAGCATGAGCGTCGGAGCGACGGGCACGAACGACACGAGGGCGATCGCCGTCGGCACCTTGACGAACAGGATCATCAGCACGCTCAGCGGGATGAGCAGGCCGGTGGCCGCCTGGATGAAAGGCATCGTGAGCATGTAGCGGGCGAAGAACCGCTGACGGAACGACGGAAGCTTCTTCCACTCCCCCTTGCCGAGCACCTGCAGGAAGCCCTGGTTCCACCGAGTCCGCTGCTTGAGCAGGGACGCGAAGGTGGGCGGGGTCTCCTCGCGGGTGACGGCCTCCGGGCTGTACGCCACGACGACCTTCGCGCCGTCGGCGGAGAGCCGGACGCCGAGTTCGCAGTCCTCGGCGAGGCAGTGCGCGTCCCAGCCGTTCGACCAGTCGAGTCGCGCCTTCGTGACGAAGACGGTGTTGCCGCCGAGCGGGATGAACTTCGACCCGGCGTGGAAGTGCAGTCGCGAGCGGAACCAGAAGTAGTACTCGAGCACGTTGCGCAGCGACCACCAGCTCGACTTGAAGTTCATGAGCTGCACGCCGCCCTGCACGACGTCTGCGTCGGTCTCCTGGAAGCGGGAGTCGACCAGGGACAGCAGGCGCGGGTACACCTCGTCCTCGGCGTCGAACACGCCGACGATGTCACCCGTCGCGTACTGCAGTGCGAGGTTCATCGCCTTCGGCTTGTTCTTCGGCGCGGTGTCGTCCACGACCACCTTGATGAGCGAGGGGTGCCGGGCCGCGGCGGCGCGTACGACGGCGTCCGTCTCGGGGTCGTCCTCGCCGACGATCGCGATGATCTCGAAGTCCGGGTGGTCCTGCTTCGCGAGCATGTCGAGCGTCTCACCCATGACGTCCTGCTCGTGGCGGCCCGGGACCAGCAGCGTGAACCGGTGGGCGGCCGGACGCGGCGTCTGGCTGAAGCTCGTCGACTTGAGCGCGTCGCGGGAGCGCCAGGCGTGCAGCATCCACCACAGCGTGGTGAGCGCGATGATCGTGAGCAGCACGGAGATCGCGATGAGGGCCGAGTACCCGACCCATTCGCCGACCGACCAGGCGGCCTGCGGGAGTTGACCCGAGCCTCCCGTCGGCACGTCGGTCGTCCCGCGGTTCGGGACGCTCGACGGAGCCGTCCCCTCGTTGGGCTGCAGCAACGGCCCGGCAGCCGTCAGCAGCGTGGCGGAGATGGTCATTCGGCGAGCTCCTTCGCGTGAGCGTCGGTGGAACGGAAGACGAGGGCCTTGTACGCGGCGAACCGGAACGCGGTGCCGAGCACGAGACCCACCCCGTTGCCGGCGACGTTGTCGGCGAGGGTGGAGGTGAAACCGAGGACGTAGTGCGACACGAACAGGCACGCCGCGGCGATGCCGAGTCCGATGAGGTTCGTCACCGCGAAGAGGAACCCCTCGCGGAGGGTCTCCCGCCGGCCGGTCTGCCGCTCGGCCCGGAAGGTGATGAACCGGTTGCCGATCCAGGCGACGGCCGTGGAGACGACGGCGGAGACGATCTTCGCGGCGATGGGCCCGTCGGGCATCACGGTCGTGCGGAGCAGGTTGTAGACGCCCAGGTCGATGACGAAGCAGACGGCGCCGATGCTCCCGAAGGAGACGAGCTGGCGAGCGAGCACCACCAGACGCGCGACGGCCGCGCGTGGAGGGACGGGTACCGCGCCGGTTGCGGATGGCACCACAACGGGGGTATCGGTTCGGGTCATGCCCCCGATTCGGGGGACTTCTCGGGTCGGTTTGGGTGGGGTACAGGCTTACGGAGGCGTCTGCCAGTTTCGCGACACGTGCTGTTCACATGCGGGTCGCGGTGGACGCGCCCCACAACGCACTGGAGGCGCGGTGCCAGCGGGCACCGCGCCCCCCCGGCCGGGGGGGGGGCGCGTAAGCCGGGGGCGGCGCCGGGCGGGCGGTCTTCGACGCGTCGCGCTCCGGGATGTCCCCCAGCGCCCGGTCGATCGCCGCGAGGGCGTCCGCGTCCAGCCGCACGCCCGCGGCCTTGACGTTGTCGGTGACCTGCTCGGGGCGGGACGCGCCGACGATCGCCGAGGCGACGTTCTCGTTCTGGAGGGTCCACGCGATCGCGAGCTGGGCGAGGGTCAGACCGGCCTGGTCGGCGACGGGCTGCAGGCGCTGCACGGCCTCGAGGACCTCGTCCCGCATGAACCTCTTGATCATGTCCGCGCCGCCCTTCTCGTCGGTGGCGCGGGAGCCCTCGGGGAGCGGCTGACCGGGCTTGTACTTCCCGGTGAGCACGCCCTGCGCGATCGGCGACCAGACGATCTGGCTGAGGCCGAGCTGCTTCGACGCGGGGACGACCTCGCCCTCGATGACACGCCAGAGCATCGAGTACTGCGGCTGGTTCGAGATGAGCTGGAAGCCGAGCTCCTTCGCGAGCGCAGCGCCCGCGCGGATCTGCTCGGCGTTCCACTCGCTGACGCCGATGTACAGCGCCTTGCCCTGCCGGACGACGTCCGCGAAGGCCTGCATCGTCTCCTCGAGCGGGGTCTCGTGGTCGTACCGGTGCGCCTGGTAGAGGTCGACGTAGTCGGTCTGGAGACGCTCGAGCGAGCCGTCGATCGACTCCATGATGTGCTTCCGGCTGAGGCCGACGTCGTTGTGCCCCTTCGGCCCGGTCGGCCAGTAGACCTTCGTGAAGATCTCCAGCGACTGGCGGCGCTCGGCCTTGAGCGCCTCGCCGAGGACGGTCTCGGCGGCGGTGTTGGCGTACGTGTCGGCGGTGTCGAACGTGGTGATGCCGGAGTCGAGCGCTGCCCGCACGCACTGGGTGGCGACGTCGTTCTCGACCTGCGAGCCGTGCGTCAGCCAGTTGCCGTAGGTGATCTCGGAGATCTTGAGTCCGGAGTTGCCCAGGTACCTGAATTCCATGCTCCCGACGCTAGCGGAGCGCGTGGCGGCGTGAGGGGCCGTGCGAGTACCTGGGTGGGGCGGGCGTGGGCGGGCGCGTGGGCGGGCGCG
>NZ_JAUZED010000165.1 GCF_030705415.1 Curtobacterium sp. A7_M15
GGGAGGCACGGTGCCGGTCCGCACCGTGCCTCCCGTCCGCCCGTGGGTCGCGTCCGTCAGGACCGCGCACGGGATCCGACCGATGGCGTCAGCGAACCGTCAGGACGCTGTCGGCACCATCTCCCCCGCCGGATCGTGGAGTGGTGACCCTGACCGCGATCCTCCCGACGCTCCGCGCGTCCCTCCCCGACCCCGTGGACCCGACCCTCTGGCCCGCGCACACCGAGACCACGACCGGCGACGTCCTGGTCGCCGCCGTGTCGATGGTCCGGCTCGCCGGACTCACCGGCACCCCGTGCGTGCACACCGCCGAGCAGGCACCGCCCCGCTACCGCCCCCGCACGTGGACACCGGGCGAGGTGAGCGTCGCCGTGGCGTCGGTCCTCCGGGTGCGGCGGCCACGGACCGGTGTCGTCCTTCTCGAGCTCGACGCGGTGCTGCCCCGGTTCGCCGTGCTCGACCAGGTGCGGCTCATCGGACGGGTGAGCACGGCAGCACCGACCCAGACGTACGTCCTCACGCCGTGCGACGGCGCGGAGGACGGTCCCTTCCACCGGCTCCCGGCCCCGCTGCCCGCCGACGTCCGCGAGGGCGACCTGCTCTGCTTCCCGTGCGTCGCGGCCATCCGGCACCGGGACGTCGTGGTGCCGGTCCGAGCCGAGGTCGTCCGGTGAGCGGCGTGTCCGACCTGCGCTCCCGGGTCGTCGACGGCCCGCACGTGTGGGGTCGGTACGTCGTGCGGCCCGTCGACCGGACGATGTGGAGCACGAGGACCCTCGTCGTCTACCCGCCGGGCACCACCCGCCGCGAGCGCACCGTGCTCCGGGCCTGGTCGTCGTGGCCGGCGGTCGGGGCACTCCTGGCGATCGCCGTGATGGCTGCGCTCGCACCGCACGCGGTACTCGGGACCGTCGCCGCCGTCGGTGTGTACGCGTGCGGGTTCCTGCTGCTCGGCCGGGCTGCACGGCGACTCCGTCCCGGCGTCCGGCGACTCACCGTGACGACCTTCCACGGCACCGGGCGACCCGAGGTGCACGGGGACGTGCGACTGCTCGGCGCGTCGCTCGACGCCCTGACCGTGCCGGAGCGGGCGCTCCGCGCGGGTGCGATCCGTCCGGTGGACTTCGAGACGATCTGGGCCGACGTCTGGGACGACCTGCCGAGCGGTCCGCGTGGGGGTGTCAGTCGCGCAGGAACGCCTCGAGCTGCTCGACGACGAGGTCCGGTCGGGTGATGAACGGGTGGTGGCCCGTCGGGAGCTCGACCGCCCGGGTGGCCCGCGCCGCGTGCTCCCGCTGGAGTCCGACGGTCGTCGACCGGTCGTCGCCGCAGACCACCGCGGTGGAGTCGACGCCGGCCCATCCCGCGGCGCTCGTCGGGGTGCCGAACGCCCGCACGTCCTGCGATGTGACCCGGTCCCACGCCGCCCGCTGCGTCGCCGCGTCGGCGTCCTGCAGGAACCTGGCGCCGAACGACCGCTCGTCGTACCCGTCGACGACGATCCGTCCGTCGGCGTCCGGGCGGACCGTGACGGGATCGGGCTCGCCGGACATGATCGACCCCTGCGACGCTCCGACGGGCGGCAGGTAGCTCGACACGAGCAGCAGGTGCCGGACCGCCGGGTGGGGTCCCGCCTCGGCGATCACGGTCCCGCCGTAGGAGTGTCCGACGACGATCGCGTCGGGGACCTCGTCGAGGGCACGGCGGAGGGCGGCGGCGTCCTCCTGCAGGCCGCCGCCGGCCTCGGTCTCCCCGCACGACGGCAGGGCCACGGCGTGGCTGGCGATCCCCGTGCGTTCTCGCAGCAGGTCGCCCGTCGGTGCCCACCACCACGCGCCGTCGCGGACGAGGGCACCGTGCACGAACAGGACGGTCGGCTCCCCCACCGCTCAGTCCGCCGCGCTGAGGAAGTCGGCGATCGGGGTGGAGCCGGTGTTGAACCGGATCGTCCGGCCGATCGTCCCGTCGCCCTCGACCGCGTCCGCCACCACGTGTGCGACGTCCCCGCGCGGGACCTGCGTCGAGGAGCCGTCCCAGCCGATCGCACCGGTGGGCTCGTCGTCGGTGAGGGTGCTCGGCGCGACGACCGTCCAGCGGAGCCCCGAGTCGCGGAGCACGGCGTCCGCGATCATCTTCGACTGCGCGTACGCGAAGAAGTCGTCGTCCTGCGGCACCCCGTGGTCGAGCTTCGAGCCGGACCAGGAGACGAGGACGTAGCGGTCGACACCGGCCTTCGCGGCTCCCTGGACGGACAGGATCGCGGCGTCGCGGTCGATCGCCCAGGTGCGGTCGGCCGATCCGCCGCCGGCGCCAGCCGACCAGACCACGGCGTCGTGTCCGTGGATGAGCTCGGCGAAGTCGGTGAGGGTCTGCTGCTGGATGTCGGCGACGTGCGGCTGCCCACCGTGGGCCCGGATGTCGTCGGCCTGGTCGGGGTCGCGGATGACCGACGTGACGGTGTGGCCGCGGTCGGTGAGGATGCGGGTGGCGAGGAGTGCGACCTTGCCGTGGCCGCCGAGGACGATGACGTTGCTCATGGACCGGACGCTACTCGCGGCGGCTCGGCGCGCGGGGTGCGCACCAGCGGACGGCAGCCGGTCGCGTCAGCCGACCCGCCGGTGCTGCACCAGGGTCGCCGCCCCGAAGGCTGCCAGCAGGATGCCGACGCACCATGCGAGGGCCACCCACAGGTCCGAGTCGAGCGGCTGCCCGGCGAACAGCGCACGGATCGAGTCCACGATCGACGTCACCGGCTGGTGCTCCGCGAACCACCGGACCGGACCGGGCATGGAGTCCGTCGGCACGAAGGCGGAGCTGACGAACGGGAGGAAGATCAGCGGGTACGAGAACGCGCTCGCACCGTCCACCGACTTCGCCGAGAGGCCGGCGACGACCGCGATCCACGTGAGCGCCAGCGTGAAGAGCACCACGATCCCGAGCACCGCCAGCCACGCCGCGATGCCCGCTCCGCTCCGGAACCCCATGAGCAGGGCGACGCCGACCACCACGGTCACCGACACCAGGTTGGCGACGAGCGAGGTGAGCACGTGCGCCCACAGCGACGCCGCGCGCACGATCGGCATCGACCGGAAGCGCTCGTCGATCCCGGCCCGCAGGTCGAGGAACAGCCGGTACGAGGTGTACGCCACCCCGGACGCGACCGTGATCAGGAGGATCCCCGGCAGGAGGTAGTCGACGTACGGCGTGCTCCCGGTGTCGATCGCGCCGCCGAGGACGTACACGAACAGCAGCAGGAAGGCGACGGGCATCGCGACGGTGGTGACGATCGTGTCCGGACTCCGGAGCACGTGCCGCAGGGAGCGCCCGGTCAGGACAGCGGTGTCGTGGATCGGGTGAGCGGACATCAGGCCACCTCCTTCGTGGTGACGGCGTCGGGGCGGTGCCCGATGACGGCGAGGAAGACGTCCTCGAGCGTGGGCTGCCGCTCGACGTACTCGACCCGGGCGGGCGGGAGCAGTCGTCGGAGTTCGGCGAGGGTGCCGTCGGCGATGATGCGGCCCTCGTGCAGGATCGCGATGCGGTCGGCGAGCTGCTCGGCCTCGTCGAGGTACTGCGTCGTGAGCAGGACCGTGGTGCCGCTCGCGGCGAGGGCGCGGACGGCGTCCCAGACCTCGATCCGCGCCTCGGGGTCGAGGCCCGTCGTCGGTTCGTCGAGGAAGACCACCGACGGGTCGCCGATCAGGCTCATCGCGATGTCGAGCCGCCGGCGCATGCCACCGGAGTACGTCCCCGCGCGGCGGGGGCCGGCGGCCGTGAGCGAGAACCGGTCGAGCAACTCGTCGGCGATGCGCCCGGCGTGCCGTCGGTGCCGGAGTCGTGCGACGAGGACGAGGTTCTCACGGCCGGTCAGCACCTCGTCCACGGCGGCGAACTGCCCGGTGAGGCTGATCGCCTCGCGGACCGCGGCAGGGTCGGCGGCGACGTCGTGTCCCGCGACCGACGCGGTGCCGGCCGAGGCCTTCGTCAGCGTCGCGAGGATGCGGATCGCGGTGGTCTTGCCCGCCCCGTTCGACCCGAGCAGCGCGACCACCGATCCGGTCTCGACGTCGAGGTCGACGCCGCGCAGGACGTGCAGGTCGCCGAACGACTTCTCGAGCCCCCGGATCCGGATCGCCGCGGTCACGACGGGTCCCCTTCTCGGTCGGCCGCGGCGATCGTGTCGACGAGGCGCTGCTGTTCCTTGCTGAGCCACGAACCGAGGCCGTAGTTGGCCTTGAAGTCCTCGGCGAAGGCGATCGGGTCGTCGCCGACCACGGCACGGACGCTCGTGCCGTCGGCCGCACTCTGCTCGAACAGGTCCGCGAGGTCGTCGAGCATGCGCATGAGCTGCTCGCCGTCGCTCGGGCCGGTGTACATGAGGTACCGCTCGACGCCGTCGACGGCGGTGCGGTGGCTCGTCGGCAGCGCTGCCGTGCGGGCCTTGTACTGCTTCCAGCGCTTCTTGTCGCCGATGAGCTTGGTCGTGATGTCCGAGATCGAGATCCCCATGATCAGTCCTGTCCGTTCGTCGTGGTGGTGGTGTGCCGGAGGTGGTCGAGCCGTCCGGCGAGGAAGGCCCAGGCCCGCCAGAAGTCGTCGAGCTGCTCCTGCCCGCGGGCGTTCAGCGTGAAGACCTTGCGCGGGGGGCCCTTCTCCGACGGGACCTTCTCGACGTCGACGAGGCCGCGTTGCTCGATCCGGACGAGCAGGGCGTAGATCGTCCCCTCGGCGATGTCGGTGAAGCCCTGCTCCCGGAGCGAGGCGGTGATGTCGTACCCGTGGGCCGGGCGGCCGGCGAGCACGGCGAGGACGATCCCCTCGAGGATGCCCTTGAGCATCTCGGTCTCCTGCTTGGGCATGCGTGCCTCCTGCGGTCGGTGCGTGGCCTCGTGGTGCGGCGTACTCAGTGTCGCTGACTACTGGTACATAGTAACGCTGAGTACCAGGAGCGCAAGAGTAGTTTCCGAACCGACACGACAGGAGCACCCATGAGCACGAAGAACGAGCAGCACACCCTGGTCCGGACCCTGGTCCTGGGCATCCTCAGCGGCGGCCGGAGTGCCACGCCGCTCGCCATCATGGCGCTGAACCGCGACCGCTCCTCGCTGAAGGGCTCGTGGCAGGACTGGAAGGTCTTCAGCACGCCCCTCGGCCGTGGCGTCCTCGTCGCCTCGGCGGTCGGCGAGCTGATCGGCGACAAGCTCCCGAAGACCCCGAACCGGATCTCCCCCGCCGGCCTCGCCGGGCGCGTGGCGTCCGGTGCGCTCGTCGGGGCAGCGCTCGGCACGACCGGGCGACGTGACCTGCGCATCGAGGGCGCGATCCTCGGCGGCGTCGGCGCGATCGTCGGCAGCTTCGTCGGCTGGGGTGCGCGCAAGCTCGTCGGTGCCACGACGCACCTGCCCGACCCGGTCGTGGCGCTCGCCGAGGACGCCGCGACCATCGCCGGCTCCGTCAAGGTGATCACGGCCGACTGAAGCGCTCTGCGCCGGGCCCGCGCCGGGGACGCTCGTCGCGCTCTGCGCCGGCACACGCCGGGCACGCGTCGGGCACGCGACAGGTTCTGCGCCCCCTGAGGGTCATGGCGCCCC
>NZ_JAUZED010000166.1 GCF_030705415.1 Curtobacterium sp. A7_M15
CCGCTCCCTCCTCGGGAGCGGGGCCGTTCGTCGTGCGAACGGGGGTCGGGCTGAGGCCTACGCCTTGCCGCCGTTCTGCTCCACGAACGCGGCGAAGGCGTCCGTGTCGGTGAGCGAACCGTTGTACTGCTTGCCGTTCACGATCACGGTGGGCGTACCGGTGAGCTTGTCGAGCGACGAGTTCGGGAGCGGGTCGTTCAGCACCCGGTTCGTCGCGTCGGCCACCCACCCGGCGAACTTCTGGTCGGTGATGCAGGACGCCACGTTCTCGTTCGTCGCGCCAGCGGCCTTCGCGAGCGATGCGAGCTTGTCGTTCGTGAGACCGCGCGTGCTCTCGGACGGCTGGTTCTCGTAGAGCGACGTGTTGTACGCGAGGAACGCGTCCGGGTCGTAGTTCGCGACGCAGGCTGCCGCGGCGGCCGATCGGGTCGAGTACTTCGAGCCGAGCGACACGCGGTCGAGCAGGTTGAACGGGTGCAGCTCGAGCGTCGCCGAGCCGTCCTTGACCCACTGCTGGATCTGGGACATCTGGCTCGTCTCGAACTGGTTGCAGTACGGGCACATGTAGTCCGAGTAGACCGTGATGTTCGCGACCGAGTCGCCCTGCTTCGTCGGCGTCGGCTTCCCGCCCTCCGGCGTGGCCTTCGTGGTCACGGGGACGATCTGACCGTTCGAACCCTTCAGCAGGACTCCGTCGCTCGCCATGTTCCGCGGCCCGGGGCCCGCTGGCTGCACGGAGTTCGCGATCACCACGACGACGATCGCGGCGACCGCGAGCGCACCGACGATGATGCCGCTGATCCCCAGGGTCTTGTTGCGGCGTCGACGCGCCTGCTCCTTCGCCCGGGCGAGGCGTGCACGCTCACGCGCCGCCTCCCGCCGGGCCTTCTTGCTCTCGTTCTCGCTCATCACGATCGAGCGTAGGTCGTGCCCGTGGGCCGATCGGCCGATCTGGCTGGGAAGGACCCAGGAATTCGATGACGCGTCATCGGTGACGCTCAGCCGACGATCAGAAGGAGGAAAGGATCGTCGGGAACTTGATCAGGATCGTGACGACGATGACGAGGTAGTTCGCGAGCGGGAACGCCCAGCAGAAGGGCAGCAGGGTGCGACCGAGTCGCTGCGCCCCAGCGCCGAAGCGCCCCTGCGCCGCGTTCCAGATCGTGAACACCCAGAACATCGGGATCGTCATGGACCAGACGAGCATGCACCACGGGCAGAGCGCGCCGATGAACCAGACGGTCTGGGTGAAGAGCCACGTGACGAACACCCACGCCAGGAACACGCCCGCGTTGAACGCGATCCAGAACCAGCGCGAGCCGTTCCGGAACCCGGCCAGCAGCATGACCGCGACGGCGATCGGCGCGACGAAGCCCATCACGCCGAGCAGCGGGTTCGGGAACCCGAACAGGTGCCCCTGCCAACTCGCCATCACGTCCGAGCAGCTGATGAACGGGTTGAC
Source organism: Curtobacterium sp. A7_M15 (assembly GCF_030705415.1). Taxonomy (GTDB): domain Bacteria; phylum Actinomycetota; class Actinomycetes; order Actinomycetales; family Microbacteriaceae; genus Curtobacterium. The sequence continues at coordinate 1,463 of NZ_JAUZED010000166.1, forward strand.
GTCGCACGACAGCACCTTCTTGGGGTCGGCGTACTTCGCGAACTCGTCCAGGACGAGCGAGAAGGACCCGAACAGGCCCACCACGCCGGTGACCAGGAGGAAGACGCCCATGGCGATCGGACGGCGGACGGCAGGTGCTGGCGTGCTCACGGCGTCATCATCGCATGCTCGATCCGGTCCTTTCCCGGTGCGGCATGCGATAATCCCAGGAGGTCGTGCGGCCATCCGCGCGACGACGAAAGCTTTCCGGGCCCTGCCCGGACGATCAGGTGCGGTGAGAGCGTGCCGTGACCGGGACGCGCGAGACGCGACGGTCACAAGACAGCGAACGCGGGGGCGTGGTCGCCACCCGCTACAACTACAGAGTTCCCGCCGTCCGGACAGGATGCGAGCGGGGTCAAGGAGTGCACCAGGTCCATGGTGGAGCAGAACAACGACAACACGAACAACGAAGAAGTCGCACCGAAGCGTCGAGGCCGCCTGTTCGGCGGTCGGCGCGCCCGGTCGGCCGGCCAGGAGGCACGTGGCGACGCCGCGCCGACGGGTTCCGTCGAGCAGGTGACCGGGTCCCAGGCGGATCCCGCCACCGGCGCCGCGGAGCCGCTCGCAGCGACGGAACCGGCGCCGCAGATCGGGGGAGCGTCGGAAGCCGCCCCCGAGGTCGAGGCGCCCACCGTCTCGGTGGCCGTCGAGGCGACCGCCGGTGGTGACGAGCCGCACGACGTGAGCACCCTCACGGGCGACCTGCCGGTGATCGCATCCGGTGACGACACCGAGACCGCAGCTGCGCCGGTCGCGACGGTCGAGGCGGACGCGAGCAGCGCCTCCAGTGCGGCGGAGCCCGTCGACGAGCCGTTCGTGCCCAGGGCGACGAGCACGCTCAGCCTGATCTTCCACGCCCCGGTCCTGCCGGAGCTGCCGGACCGCGCGCCCCGTCACGACGAGGACGACGACGAGCAGGGCGGCGGACGCCGTCGCTCGCGTCGTCGCGGCACCAGCGCCGACCGCGAGGGCCGTGAGCCGCGTGAACCGCGCGACCACCTCGAGCCCCGCCGACGCGAGGTCGAGTACATCACCGAGCCGCAGAAGGTGAAGGGCTCGACGCGGCTCGAGGCGAAGAAGCAGCGCCGCCGCGACGGGCGCGACGCGGGCCGTCGTCGCCAGGTCGTCACCGAGGACGAGTTCCTCGCCCGCCGCGAGAGCGTCGACCGGCAGATGATCGTCCGGTCGAGCGCCTCGAAGATCGAGATCGGCGTGCTCGAGGACGGCATCCTCGCCGAGCACTACGTGACGAAGTCGCACAACGTGTCGCTCATCGGCAACGTGTACCTCGGCAAGGTGCAGAACGTCCTGCCCTCGATGGAGGCGGCGTTCGTCGACATCGGTCGCGGCCGCAACGCCGTGCTGTACGCGGGCGAGGTCGACTGGAGCTCGGTCGACACCGGCAACCACGGGCGTCGGATCGAAGCCGCGCTCAAGCCGGGCGACAAGGTGCTCGTGCAGGTCACGAAGGACCCGGTCGGGCACAAGGGTGCCCGCCTGACCTCGCAGGTCTCGCTGCCCGGCCGCTACCTCGTGTACGTGCCGAACGGCTCGATGAACGGGATCTCGCGCAAGCTCCCCGACACCGAGCGCGCGCGCCTGAAGAAGATCCTGAAGGAGGTCCTCCCGGAGCATGCGGGCGTCATCGTCCGCACCGCCGCCGAGGGCGCCACCGAGGAACAGCTCACCCGCGACGTGCAGCGCCTCACCAGCCAGTGGGAGGCCATCCAGAAGAAGGTCGCGGGCGGCCAGGCGCCGGTGATGCTCCACTCGGAGCCCGACCTGCTCGTGAAGATCGTCCGCGACGTCTTCAACGAGGACTTCACCAAGCTCATCATCGACGGCTCCGCGGCGCGCGAGACGATCGACGAGTACCTCACCGCGGTCGCACCCGACCTCAAGGACCGCGTCGAGCTCTACGACGGGCCGGACTCCTTCGAGGAGTACCGCCTCAACGAGCAGATCGAGAAGGCGCTCGACCGCAAGGTCTGGCTGCCCTCCGGTGGTTCGCTCGTGATCGACCGCACCGAGGCCATGACGGTCGTCGACGTCAACACGGGGAAGTTCGTCGGTTCCGGCGGCAACCTCGAGGAGACCGTCACGAAGAACAACCTCGAGGCGGCCGAGGAGATCGTCCGCCAGCTCCGCCTGCGCGACATCGGCGGCATCATCGTCGTCGACTTCATCGACATGGTCCTCGAGTCGAACCGCGACCTCGTGCTGCGACGACTCGTCGAGTGCCTCAGCCGTGACCGGACGAAGCACCAGGTCGCCGAGGTCACCTCGCTCGGCCTCGTGCAGATGACGCGCAAGAAGATCGGCGTGGGGCTCCGCGAGTCCCTCGACGAGGTCAACGCCAAGGTGAACGACAACAACGCCGACCCGGGGCCCGCGAAGAGCCGCCGCAAGAGCCGCGGCGGGTCCGGAAACGGCGGGAACGGGTCGAACGGCAGCGGCAACGGTGGGAGCAACGGTGGGTCCGGCAACGGCTCGTCGCAGGCGCACCAGATCACGGACGACGTGAAGAGTGCCCTGTCCCGCATCGCCGCGTCGACGATCCCGCACGAGGAGCACGACGGGGCTGCGACGCCGGCGTCGGGCGTGTCTGCCGCGTCGGCGGGTTCTGCGCCGTCGGTGGCATCGGCTCCGGAACCCACCGACGCGGGGTCCGGTCCGGACGCCGGCGCCTCGCAGCCCGAGCACGGCGAGCAGCCGTCGGGTTCGAAGCGTCGCCGTCGCCGGGGTGGCCGGGGTGCGGGTGCACCGGAAGCGGCTGACTCTGCTGCTGCCGCTCCTGCTGCCGCAGCCGCTCCGGCTGCTGAGCCCGCTGCTGCTGGTGCTGCTGCGCCGTCGGCTGGTGCTGCTGCTGGTGGTGCTGCGCCGTCGGCTGGTGCTGCGTCGACCACTGCTGCGCCGGTCGTCGAGGATGTGCCCGCCAAGGCGCCGACCCGTCGTCGAGTGAGCTCGAGCGCCCCGGTGACCCCTGCCGAGACCTCGGTCGCGATCCTCGACATCCCGATCGCCGCGACGAAGCGCGAGCCACGCCAGGTCAGCGGGGACGCCGAGTCCCTGCTCGACTCGGTCCTGCAGGCGCTCCCGGAGCCGAAGCAGCCGGGGCAGGGCCGTTCGCGGTCCCGGCGCGTCTCGTCCCCGAGCATCAGCGCGCCGGCGACGACCGAGGGTGACGACACCGACGACGGCACCGTGATCCTGGGGAACTGACGATGTCGACCCCCGGCGACCCGCAGCGGTCGCAGCACGATCGTGGGTACTACGGCGCGGGCTGGTCGCAGCCCGCGCCGCCCGCCGGTGGTGTGCCCTACGGTGCGCCGCAGGGTCCCTACCGTGGGCAGCAGTACGGCGCGCCGGCCCCGAGGCCCCCGCGGACCCCGGCGGATCCGCGTCGCGCCTACGCCCCCGGGGCATCGGTCACGAACACGGCCGGTGCGCTCATCGCAGTCGTGTCGATCGTGCTCGTCGAGTTCGTGTCGGGTCTGGTCGGGCTGCTCGGTGCCTCGTTCGTGGTGCACCCGTTCGCGACCTACGGATCGGGCAGCAGCCTGGTCGGCGGGTTCGTCTCCGGGGTGTTCGCCACGCCGTTCCCGTTCTACGCCGGGGCCTTCCTCGCGCTGGCGTTCCTCACGCCCGTCGACCGGCGGAGTCCGCTGCCGACGGTGCTCCTCCGAGCCGTGCTCGCCGGTGCCGCCGGCACGATCGCCCTGGCGCTCGTCGGGGTCGTCACGGGCACCTTCGGTGCCGTCCGGTCCGGCGGCGCCCAGATCCTCATCGACGTCGTCACCCGCCCGCTGCAGTCCGGTGTGCCGTTCACGCTGATGCTCATCGCGACGTGCACCGCGGCGTGGCTGTGGCTCGGGCGGCCTCGTGGCGGTCGTCGTGCCGTCGGAGCGCCCGGGACGCCCGGGACGGTGCGGCCGGCCGATGCGGTGCCGCCGGCGACGGTGCAGCCGGGGCAGCCCGGGCAGCCGGGACCGCAGGG
>NZ_JAUZED010000167.1 GCF_030705415.1 Curtobacterium sp. A7_M15
AGTCCGGCGGCGTCCTACTCTCCCACAAGGTCCCCCTTGCAGTACCATCGGCGCTGAGAGGCTTAGCTTCCGGGTTCGGAATGTGACCGGGCGTTTCCCTCTCGCTATGACCACCGGAACACTTTCGACCCAGGTCCTGGATCAAAACCGTTCCTTCAGTTGTCGCTGAAGTATTCAGTTTGATTCCCGATCGTCTGTCGGGAACCACAAAGTGGACGCGAGCCCCACACCGCGAGGGTGTGGGAAATAATTGTGTTGTCAAGTCTTCGGCTTATTAGTACCGGTCAGCTCCACGGGTCGTTAGTCCCCGCTTCCACATCCGGCCTATCAACCCAGTAGTCTGCTGGGAGCCTCTCACACTCAAGGTGCATGGAAATCTCATCTCGAAGACGGCTTCCCGCTTAGATGCTTTCAGCGGTTATCCGGTCCGAACGTAGCTAATCAGCGGTGCCCTTGGCAGAACAACTGACACACCAGAGGTTCGTCCATCCCGGTCCTCTCGTACTAGGGATAGATCTTCTCAAATTTCCAACGCGCGCAGCGGATAGGGACCGAACTGTCTCACGACGTTCTAAACCCAGCTCGCGTACCGCTTTAATGGGCGAACAGCCCAACCCTTGGGACCTACTCCAGCCCCAGGATGCGACGAGCCGACATCGAGGTGCCAAACCATGCCGTCGATATGGACTCTTGGGCAAGATCAGCCTGTTATCCCCGAGGTACCTTTTATCCGTTGAGCGACAGCGCTTCCACAAGCCACTGCCGGATCACTAGTCCCGACTTTCGTCCCTGCTCGACCTGTCAGTCTCACAGTCAAGCTCCCTTGTGCACTTACACTCGCCACCTGATTGCCAACCAGGTTGAGGGAACCTTTGGGCGCCTCCGTTACTCTTTGGGAGGCAACCGCCCCAGTTAAACTACCCACCAGGCACTGTCCATGAACCCGATCAGGGTCCTACGTTAGACATCCAGAGTGACCAGAGTGGTATTTCAACAACGACTCCACGAACACTAGCGTGCCCGCTTCACAGTCTCCCACCTATCCTACACAAGCCACACCGAACACCAATACCAAGCTGTAGTAAAGGTCACGGGGTCTTTCCGTCCTGCTGCGCGTAACGAGCATCTTTACTCGTAGTGCAATTTCGCCGAGTTCGCGGTTGAGACAGCTGGGAAGTCGTTACGCCATTCGTGCAGGTCGGAACTTACCCGACAAGGAATTTCGCTACCTTAGGATGGTTATAGTTACCACCGCCGTTTACTGGGGCTTAAATTCAGAGCTTCGCCCAAAGGCTAACCCTTCCTCTTAACCTTCCAGCACCGGGCAGGCGTCAGTCCGTATACATCGTCTTGCGACTTCGCACGGACCTGTGTTTTTAGTAAACAGTCGCTTCCCACTGGTCTCTGCGGCCTTCAACGCTCAGCGGAGCAAGTCCGCATCACGTGTCCGGCCCCCCTTCTCCCGAAGTTACGGGGGCATTTTGCCGAGTTCCTTAACCACGATTCTCTCGATCTCCTTGGTATTCTCTACCTGACCACCTGAGTCGGTTTCGGGTACGGGCGGCTGCAACCTCGCGTCGATGCTTTTCTCGGCAGCATAGGATCACTGATTTCCCCTTGACGGGTACGCGTCGGATCTCAGGCACGCAGACGACGGATTTGCCTATCGTCAGCCCTACATCCTTACACCAGGTTCACCTTACGGATACCATCGCCTGGCTCAGCTACCTTCCTGCGTCACACCTGTTCATACGCTAACCGCACCAGCATGGGGTCGAGCGTTAGACCGCACGCCATCACCCCGAAGGGATCCGGTCAATGCGGGTTAGGACTCTTAGCACCACTGGATTAGCTTGGGCGGTTGTTCGCCGGTACGGGAATATCAACCCGTTGTCCATCGACTACGCCTGTCGGCCTCGCCTTAGGTCCCGACTTACCCAGGGCGGATTAACCTGGCCCTGGAACCCTTGGTCTTTCGGAGGACGGGTTTCTCACCCGTCTTTCGCTACTCATGCCTGCATTCTCACTCGTGTAGCGTCCACGGCTGGATCACTCCGCCGCTTCACTCGCCACACGACGCTCTCCTACCACTCCGCACGACTGAACCACGAAGGCTTATCGAGTGTGCGAAATCTACAACTTCGGCGGTGTGCTTGAGCCCCGTTACATTGTCGGCGCGGAATCACTTGACCAGTGAGCTATTACGCACTCTTTCAAGGGTGGCTGCTTCTAAGCCAACCTCCTGGTTGTCTGTGCAACTCCACATCCTTTCCCACTTAGCACACGCTTAGGGGCCTTAGTTGGTAGTCTGGGTTGTTTCCCTCTCGACGATGAAGCTTATCCCCCACCGTCTCACTGCTGCGCTCTCACTCACCGGCATTCGGAGTTTGGCTGACGTCAGTAACCTGTTGAGGCCCATCGGCCATCCAGTAGCTCTACCTCCGGCGAGAAACACGCAACGCTGCACCTAAATGCATTTCGGAGAGAACCAGCTATCACGAAGTTTGATTGGCCTTTCACCCCTATCCACAGCTCATCCCCTCCATTTTCAACTGAAGTGGGTTCGGTCCTCCACGACGTCTTACCGTCGCTTCAACCTGGCCATGGATAGATCACTTCGCTTCGGGTCTAGGACATGCGACTCACTCGCCCTATTCAGACTCGCTTTCGCTACGGCTACCCCACACGGGTTAACCTCGCCACATATCACTAACTCGCAGGCTCATTCTTCAAAAGGCACGCCGTCACCCCAACAAGGAGGCTCCGACGGTTTGTAAGCAAACGGTTTCAGGTACTATTTCACTCCCCTCCCGGGGTACTTTTCACCTTTCCCTCACGGTACTTGTCCGCTATCGGTCATCTGGGAGTATTTAGGCTTATCAGGTGGTCCTGACAGATTCACACGGGATTTCTCGGGCCCCGTGCTACTTGGGATACACATCCGGCCATAACACCATTTCGTCTACGGGGCTGGCACCCACTACGGCCCGGCTTTCAAACCAGTTCGACTATGATGCGCTGTAACCGTCCCAGTCCGGCAGAACTGAGCGACATGTCCCACAACCCCGACCATGCAACGCCCGCCGGCTATCACACATGATCGGTTTAGCCTCATCCGCTTTCGCTCGCCACTACTCACGGAATCACATGTTGTTTTCTCTTCCTGTGGGTACTGAGATGTTTCACTTCCCCACGTTCCCTCTACCCGCCCTATATATTCAGGCGGGAGTCACCAGGTCGACAAGTCGCCTGGCGGGGTTTCCCCATTCGGAAATCCTCGGCTCACAGCTCGATTATCAGCTCCCCGAGGCTTATCGCAGATTTCTACGTCCTTCTTCGGCTCCAGATGCCAAGGCATCCACCGTTTGCTCTTAGAAACTTGACCACAAAGATTAAAATTGCGATCGACTCACAACAACAACCCCACCCGAAGGCTTCGTCATCGTTCCGAGCGATCTAAGATGCTCGCGTCCACTGTGTAGTTCTCAACATACGATCGGCACCACACTCCCCCGACACCAACGTGTCAGCATCATGCGGCCCACCGAAGAACCCGACCAGACCATCCGGCCCAGTCACGGCTCAACCCCCGATCATCACGACCGGGAAGCCTGGTCCCTCAGGACCCAACAACGTGCACCAGCCACCTGCGCTCACCACCCACCCGTTCCAACCCACCCCCGAAGAGGCCGGCGTACTGAGGTCGGCAGCTGCGCTGACGACTGCACTGTCAATGTTCCACCCATGAGCTAACCGTCGGACACGTTCGGTCCGAATCGGCGCCTGAACCAGGCTGCGTTGAATCAACACAGTGGTCAGATGCTCCTTAGAAAGGAGGTGATCCAGCCGCACCTTCCGGTACGGCTACCTTGTTACGACTTAGTCCTAATCACCGATCCCACCTTCGACGGCTCCTTCCACAAGGGTTAGGCCACCGGCTTCGGGTGTTACCGACTTTCATGACTTGACGGGCGGTGTGTACAAGGCCCGGGAACGTATTCACCGCAGCGTTGCTGATCTGCGATTACTAGCGACTCCGACTTCATGAGGTCGAGTTGCAGACCTCAATCCGAACTGAGACCGGCTTTTTGGGATTCGCTCCACCTTACGGTATCGCAGCCCTTTGTACCGGCCATTGTAGCATGCGTGAAGCCCAAGACATAAGGGGCATGATGATTTGACGTCATCCCCACCTTCCTCCGAGTTGACCCCGGCAGTCTCCTATGAGTCCCCGCCATAACGCGCTGGCAACATAGAACGAGGGTTGCGCTCGTTGCGGGACTTAACCCAACATCTCACGACACGAGCTGACGACAACCATGCACCACCTGTACACCGACCACAAGGGGGCGACCATCTCTGGCCGTTTCCGGTGTATGTCAAGCCTTGGTAAGGTTCTTCGCGTTGCATCGAATTAATCCGCATGCTCCGCCGCTTGTGCGGGCCCCCGTCAATTCCTTTGAGTTTTAGCCTTGCGGCCGTACTCCCCAGGCGGGGCGCTTAATGCGTTAGCTACGACACAGAAACCGTGGAAAGGTCCCTACATCTAGCGCCCAACGTTTACGGCGTGGACTACCAGGGTATCTAATCCTGTTCGCTCCCCACGCTTTCGCTCCTCAGCGTCAGTTACGGCCCAGAGATCTGCCTTCGCCATCGGTGTTCCTCCTGATATCTGCGCATTCCACCGCTACACCAGGAATTCCAATCTCCCCTACCGCACTCTAGTCTGCCCGTACCCACTGCAAGCCCGAGGTTGAGCCTCGGGATTTCACAGCAGACGCGACAAACCGCCTACGAGCTCTTTACGCCCAATAATTCCGGACAACGCTTGCACCCTACGTATTACCGCGGCTGCTGGCACGTAGTTAGCCGGTGCTTTTTCTGCAGGTACCGTCACTTTCGCTTCTTCCCTACTAAAAGAGGTTTACAACCCGAAGGCCGTCATCCCTCACGCGGCGTTGCTGCATCAGGCTTTCGCCCATTGTGCAATATTCCCCACTGCTGCCTCCCGTAGGAGTCTGGGCCGTGTCTCAGTCCCAGTGTGGCCGGTCACCCTCTCAGGCCGGCTACCCGTCGTCGCCTTGGTGAGCCATTACCTCACCAACAAGCTGATAGGCCGCGAGTCCATCCCCAACCAAAAAATCTTTCCACCACCAGACCATGCGGCCGGCAGTCATATCCAGTATTAGACGTCGTTTCCAACGCTTATCCCAGAGTCAGGGGCAGGTTACTCACGTGTTACTCACCCGTTCGCCACTAATCCACCCAGCAAGCTGGGCATCATCGTTCGACTTGCATGTGTTAAGCACGCCGCCAGCGTTCGTCCTGAGCCAGGATCAAACTCTCCGTAAAAAAATTACAACCAACACCCGAAAGTGCCAGCGAGTTGAAACTGACAAAAAGAACTGTCTACTGACAATTCTGTC
>NZ_JAUZED010000168.1 GCF_030705415.1 Curtobacterium sp. A7_M15
CCACCAGCTGGTGGGGCGCCTCCCGTCATGCACGCCGTCGCGCTCTCCGCGCCGTCCCCGGTGCGTCGGGCGGTCGCGTCCGGCTCAGCCGCGTCCGGTCCCGCGCCGCACGGCGCGCGCGAGGCCACCGAAGCGGTGCAGCAGGCGGTACTCGGCCGACCGCGTGAACTCGTCGTACCGCAGCGCGATCGCGTCGCGTTCCTCTTCCGCGCGCCGACGGGCGGCGTCGAACGACGCCACGGCCTGCTCGGCCACGACCAGCCGCTCGTTGATGTCACGGACGCCCTGCAGGTGCACGTCCCGCTCGAGCTCGGCCACCCGCAGGACCTCGCGCTCGTTCGTCGCCCAGCGCAGGAAGGCGGACCGGCTGCCGGTCCGTGACCGTGCACGCTCGATCGCCGCCTCGAGGACCGGGCGCACCTGCTCGGCGCGCGCGGCGAAGGAGTGCCGCTCGACCACGACGGCGCGCAGTCGCTCGACGAGTGCCGTCCGCTCCTCCGCGGGCATCGCGAGCGCCCGCTCGAGCGACGCGGCGTCCTCGAACACCGGCACCTCGGCGAGGCCGAGCTCGTCGAGGCCGAGCGCGCAGTCGGTGACGGGGAGCGCCCCGGACGCGAGCGACTCGTACAGACGGGAGTTGAGCGTGCCGTACTCGGCCGCGGGGGCGATGACGTCGTCGACGACGAAGGCCGCCGACCGGTAGACCTCGGGGAGCGCGAAGTACGGGACCATCGGACGCAGCTCGACGCCGGGCGACGGCTCGACGTGGTCGGCGTTCGCGGCGAACCAGACGATCGGCTCGGCCGGACGGACCTCGTCGAGGACGTCCTGCACGTGGCGGCGGACGCCCCAGAAGTTCACGGTCGTCACCGCTCGGTCGCTCCGGGGCGTGTCCGGGTCGGTGGTGAACAGCTCGAGGTCGACGCCGATCGGCACGACCTCGACCGGGCCGTCGTAGTGCGCGGCGACGGCGTCGCGCGCCGCGGTCGACGACGTCCAGACCGCCTCGAACTCGTCGAGGTACGGCAGGGCCGCCCACTTCGCCGTCCAGTTGCGCACCCACGCCACGAGCGCGGTCGATGCCGGCACCCGCCCCGGCACGAACGACTCGATCATGACGACCACGACGGCGGTGTCGTCCGGGACCGGCTCGGCCCACCGGGTGATCGGCCACATCGCGACGCCCCACCCGGCATCGCGGAGCGCCCGGGCCAGCCCGAGCGCGACGTAGAGGTCGCCCTTGCCCTCGGCCGGATCGTCGGTCGACACCGCGAACCGGACGGTCCCGCGCGGTCCCTCGGCGTGGTCTCCCGCAGCGATCGCGGCGTAGTCCGCGGCGAGCGGTGAAGACGTGGGAGCGGTCGGGATGCTGGTCGCGGTCACCGGGCCATTCTGCACGAATCGGCGCTGACCTCAGGGGAGCGCGGGCGCGCGCCTTGTAGGGTGTCATCGGCCGTCGGCACCCCGCGGCCGACCCGTCGACCCGCGCCTGGTGCGCGGCAGCTGCTGGAGGAACCGCGTGACAGAGCGCAAGCCGGGAGTCGTGTCCGTCATCCTCGTGAACTACAAGGGCACGGACGACACCCTGACGAGCATCGCGGAGCTCCGCAAGCAGGACTGGCCGCAGGACAAGCTCGAGGTCATCGTCGTCGAGAACGGTTCGGGTCCCGAGCACCTCGGTCGGCTGAAGGCGTCGGACCTCGACTTCACGCTCGTCGACGCCGGGGCGAACCTCGGCTTCACGGGCGGTTGCAACCTCGGCGTCGAGAAGTCCTCCGGCGAGATCGTGGCGTTCCTCAACAACGACGCCCGACCCGACACCGGCTGGGTGCGCGAGGCGATGGCGACCTTCGCCTCCGGCGCGGACATCGGCGCCGTGGCGTCGAAGGTCCTCGACTGGGAGGGCGTCAACGTCGACTTCACCGAGGCCGCGATGACCTGGTACGGCATGGGCTACAAGCCCTTCGCCGGTTCGCCGGACACCGGGCGCTGGGAGTCCGAGACCGACGTGCTGTTCGGCACCGGCGCGGCGATGTTCATCCGTGCCGAGCTCTTCGAGCAGCTCGACGGCTTCGACGACCGCTACTTCATGTTCTACGAGGACGTCGACCTCGGTTGGCGGCTCAACCTACTCGGCTGGCGCTTCCGCTACCAGCCGAAGTCGGTCGCGTTCCACAAGCACCACGCGTCGATGAACAAGTTCGGCGACTTCCGCGAGACCTACCTGCTCGAGCGGAACGCCCTGTTCACGCTCTACAAGAACCTCGGCGACGAGCAGCTCGCAGCGGCCCTCCCCGGATCGCTCGCGCTCGTCGTCCGCCGTGCCGTCGGGCGGGGCGAGCTCGACTCGACCGAGCTCGACCTCCGCAACCCGGGCGACGACAGCGTCCCGACGATCCCCGTGCCGAAGACGGCGATGGCGGGCATCTACGGTGTCGACCAGTTCGTCGAGCAGCTGCCGTCGATGACCGAGTCGCGTCGGCAGATCCAGGCGACCCGCGTCCGCTCCGACCGCGAGCTCCTGCGCCTGTTCGGCAACCGCGACGAGCCCGCGTACCCGATCGAGAACTACCTCGCCGGCTACGACAAGATCGTGCACTCGCTCGGTGTGCTCGAGGTCGGCACCCGGCGCCGGGTCCTCATCATCACGGGCGACGCGATCGGCGAGAAGATGGCCGGCCCCGCGATCCGTGCGACGCAGATGGCGAAGCAGCTCGCCGGCGAGCACGACGTGCGGGTCATCAGCCTCACGCGTTCGACGCAGATCGACCCCTCGTACGAGGTCGTGACGGTGCCGCACCGCCACCCGCGCCAGATGGTCGAGCACGAGGCCTGGGCCGACGTCATCATCGTGCAGGGCCACGCGCTCCGCCTGTTCCCGGTGCTCGAGTCGACCAGCAAGATCCTCGTCGTCGACGTCTACGACCCGCTGCACCTCGAGCAGCTCGAACAGGGCCGCAGCGACGACGTCGACCAGTGGAACCGGCAGATCCTCGACGCGTCGGATACCCTGAACCACCAGCTCGAGCTCGGCGACTACTTCATCTGCGCCTCCGAGCGGCAGCGCATGTTCTGGCTCGGCCAGCTCGCCGGCTCGGGTCGCGTGAACGCCCGCACCTACTCGCGCGACCCCGACCTCCGCTCGCTCATCGGCGTCGTGCCGTTCGGCCTGTCCTCGACGCCGCCGGTGCACGACCAGCAGCGGGTCAAGGGCGTCGTCCCCGGCATCGGCAAGAACGACAAGCTCGTCGTCTGGGGCGGTGGCATCTACGACTGGTTCGACCCCCTGACGCTCGTCCGCGCGATCGGCCGGCTCGCCGCGAAGAAGCCGAGCGTGAAGCTCTTCTTCATGGGCGTGCAGCACCCGAACCCGGACGTCCCCGAGATGGACATCGTCGCCAAGGTCCGTGCCGAGGCCGACGCCCTCGGCCTGACCGGCAAGAACGTGTTCTTCAACGACGCGTGGATCCCGTACGAGGAGCGCGGCGCCTACCTGCTCGAGGCCGACGCCGGCGTCTCGACGCACTACGAGCACCTCGAGACCACGTTCTCGTTCCGCACCCGGATCCTCGACTACCTGTGGGCGCGCCTGCCGATCGTGACGACCGCGGGGGACTCCTTCGGTGACCTCGTCGCCGAGGAGAAGCTCGGCATCGCCGTGCACGAACAGGACGTCGACGGCCTGGCCGCGGCGCTCGAGACGGCGCTCTTCGACAAGAAGGCCCGTGCCGAGTTCATCGGCAACGTCGACCGCGTGCGCGAGCAGTTCACGTGGGAGAACGTCCTCGCCCCGCTCGTCGATTTCTGCCGGAACCCGATCCGCGCAGCCGACAAGAGCGTCCGCGACACCTCGGCGACGATCCAGCCGCACACCATGCGCGTGCGCGTCCCCGACCGCAAGAAGCTCTACGGCGTCCGCCACGACCTCGGTCGCGCCGTGCACTACTTCCGGACCGAGGGCCCGCGGAGCGTCGCCGGCAAGATCAAGCGCCGGCTGCAGAACCGGTGACCGCGGGCGCCACGGCGCTCGTGATCGTCCCGACCTACGACGAGGCCGAGAACGTCCGCGCGATCGCCGCAGCCGTCCTGGGCGCACTGCCCGACGCACACCTGCTCGTCGTCGACGACGCGAGCCCCGACGGCACCGGCGACATCGTGCGGCAGCTCGCGGCCGAGGACGACCGGGTGCACCTGCTCGAGCGCTCCGGCAAGCTCGGCCTCGGGACGGCGTACGTCGCCGGTTTCCGGTGGGGGCTCGAGCGCGGGTACCCGCTGCTCGTCGAGATGGACGCGGACGGCTCGCACCCGGCCGACCGGCTCCCGGCGCTCGTGGCAGCGGTCGACGGTGCCGACGACGTCATGCTCGCGATCGGGTCACGGTGGGTCCCCGGGGGATCGGTGGTCGACTGGCCGCTCCACCGCGAGGTCCTCAGCCGCGGGGCGAACACCTACGCCCGGTTCGTGCTCGGCATCGGGGTGCGCGACGTCACGGCGGGCTTCCGGGTCTACCGCGCCGACGCGATCGCCCGGATGGACCTCGACTCGATCGATTCGAAGGGCTACTGCTTCCAGGTCGACATGACCCTGCGGGTGGACGACCTCGGTGGCCGCATCGTCGAGGTCCCGATCCGCTTCCGGGACCGCGTGCACGGCGTCTCGAAGATGAGTCGGTCGATCGTGGTCGAGGCCATGCTCCGCACGACGCAGTGGGGCCTGCAGCGGCGCTTCGGCCGCCGGCGCTGACGCGGGTGCGGCCGTGCGGCCGTGCGGCCTGCCGGCCCCGGCCGCCGGGTGCTTTCGCGCGTACCGCGTGCTTTCGCGCGTACCTGGTGAGAAGTTCCGACCAGGTACGCCCGTTTCCGCCAACAATCGCACGCGTTCTGGGAAGATCCGTCCCCGCGCATCGACCCCGGCGCGCGGCCGG
>NZ_JAUZED010000169.1 GCF_030705415.1 Curtobacterium sp. A7_M15
AGCCCGACGCCGGTGGCGCGGCGGCGGACGCGTACTCGGCGGCGCTCGACCGCTGGCTCGCGGCGGGCGCGGCCGACCTCGACGACCGCATCCCCGTCGTGCTCGCCGAGCTCGGCCTGGCCGTCGGGTCGGACGAGGACGGCGTCGGGCCGGACTCGCTGATGACCGCGCTGTCCGGCGGGCAGGCCGCCCGCGTCGGACTCGCCGCGCTGCTGCTCTCGCGGTTCGACATCGTGCTGCTCGACGAACCGACGAACGACCTCGACCTGGACGGCCTCGACCGACTCGAGGACTTCGTCCGGGGTCTCCGTGGCGGTGTCGTGCTCGTCAGCCACGACCGCGAGTTCCTGGCGCGCTCGGTGACCGCCGTGCTCGAGCTCGACCTCGCGCAGTCCGCCAACCGGCTCTTCGGCGGCGGCTACGACTCCTACCTCGAGGAGCGCGAGATCGCCCGCCAGCACAAGCGTGACGCCTACGAGGAGTACGCGTCCACCAAGGCCGACCTCGTCTCCCGCGCCAGGACCCAGCGCGAGTGGTCGAGCCAGGGCGTCCGGAACGCGATGCGCAAGAACCCCGACAACGACAAGATCCGACGTCGGGCCGCCTCCGAGTCGAGTGAGAAGCAGGCGCAGAAGGTCCGGCAGATGGAGTCCCGCATCGCCCGGCTGGACGAGGTCGAGGAGCCCCGCAAGGAGTGGCGGCTCGAGTTCACGATCGGCAGTGCACCCCGGTCGTCGGCGGTCGTCGCGACCCTATCCGACGCGACCTTCACCCAGGGCGACTTCACCCTCGGCCCGGTCTCCCTGCAGGTCGACGGGGGTGATCGCATCGGCATCACCGGACCGAACGGCGCGGGCAAGTCCACGCTCCTCCGCGCGCTGCTCGGCAAGCAGGCCCCCACCACCGGCACGGCCTCGCTCGGGTCCAGCGTCGCGGTCGGCGAGATCGACCAGGCGCGCGCGGCGTTCACGGGCGACCAGCCACTGGCCGACGCGTTCGAGGCGATCGTCCCCGAGTACACCACGGCGGACGTCCGGACCCTGCTCGCGAAGTTCGGGCTGAAAGCGGACCACGTCGGCCGTCCCGCGAACGCGCTCTCCCCCGGCGAGCGGACACGCGCCGGCCTCGCGCTCCTGCAGGCGCGCGGGGTGAACGTGCTCGTGCTCGACGAGCCCACGAACCACCTCGACCTCGCCGCGATCGAGCAGCTCGAGCAGGCCCTGGACTCGTACGACGGCACACTGCTCCTCGTCACGCACGACCGCCGCATGCTCGAGACCGTCCGGCTCGACCGGCGGTGGCGCGTCGAGGCCGGCAGCGTCACCGAGGCCTGATCGACCGCCGGACCGCCGGGGTCATCGCTGCGCGACGTCAGGTCGTGGGCACGCCCGGTGCCGAGCCGGATGCGGGACCACCACCCCGCGTCCACGAGCCGGCCACCGGTCGCACCTCGACGAAGCCGCCCAGCTCGGTGGCGGGGTTCCGGCGCGCGATGGCGACCGCGGCATCGAGGTCCGGGGCCTCGATGACCCCGATGCCGTCGAGGGCGGTCGCCGTCGCGCCCCCGGGCGCCGGACCGTCCCCGTCGATGCGCACGACGTCCGAGGCGGGCCCGAAGGCGAAGGCCGCGACGAGCGCCCCCGAGTCGATGAGGTCCGAGGCGTCCCGGTCGTGGGCGGCGAGGTCGTCCGGGCTCGGCTCGCTCGGGCCACCGTGGATGAGGACGACGAAGTGCGGCATGGACCAGGCCTACACCGTGATCGCCGCGGCCGCCCTGGTCAGGGGCGCAGCGCCAGCCGCTCGATGACCTCGGTGCTCTCCTCCTCCGGGGTCCGGTCCGCTGCGACGGTGATGTGCGCCTCGTCGTCCTCGGGCGGCTCGAGGGTGGCGAGCTGCGACTGCAGGAGCGAGGTCGGCATGAAGTGCCCGGACCGCTTCGACATCCGGTCCTCGATGAGGGACCCGTCGCCGGCGACGTGCACGAACACGACGCCGGGCGCTCGGAGGACGTCGCGGTAGGAGCGCTTCAGCGCCGAGCAGGTCACCACCCCGGGGGTGTCGTCGTCGAGGTGCGACCGGATCCACGCGGCGATCACGTCGAGCCACGGCCACCGGTCCTCGTCGGTCAGCGGGGTACCGGCGTGCATCTTGTCGACGTTCGCCTGCGGGTGCATCGCGTCGCCCTCGGCGAAGTCCCAGCCGAGCTCCTCGGCGACCATCGCGGCGACGGTCGACTTGCCCGATCCGGAGACCCCCATCACGACGAGGACGCGGGCGTCGGGTGCGCTGTGCGTGCTCAATGGATGAACACCCCCGCGAGCAGCACGCCGAGCAGGCCGAACACCGAGATGAGGCACTCGAGCATCGTCCACGTCTTGAAGGTCTGCCCGACCGTGGTGTTGAGGTACCCCTTCACGAGCCAGAACCCTGCATCGTTGACGTGCGAGAGGAACACGGACCCGGCGCCGATCGCGAGCACGAGCAGCGAGGTCATCGGCGAGGACAGGTCGTGCGCGATCGGCGCCATGATGCCCGCGGCCGTGACGGTGGCGACCGTGGCCGACCCGGTGGCCACGCGCACCAGGGCGGAGACCACCCACGCGACGAGCAGCACCGAGATGCCGGAGTCCTTCACCGCGTCGGCGATCACCCCGCCGATCCCGGTGTCGATGAGCACCTGCTTGAACCCACCGCCGGCGCCGACGATGAGGAGGACGCCCGCGACCGGGGGCAGGGCGCTCTCGAGGGACTTCGACACGGCGGAACGGTCCATACCGCCACCGATCGCGAAGAAGACCATCGCGTAGACGGCGGCGATGCCGATCGCGATCATCGGCGACCCGAGGAAGTCGAGCAGGCTCACCCACGAGCCCGAAGCGTCCGGGACGGTGGCCTCGCGGATCGCCTGCGCCAGCATCAGGACCACCGGCAGGAGGATGCCGACCAGTGCGACGGCGAAGGACGGGCTGCGCGGTTCGCTGATGACGCGCGTGAAGTCGCTCTTGCCGTGGGGAAGCGACGCCGTGTCCTGCGTTGCGGGGCCGCGCCGCGCCTCCCGGCCCGCGTGTGCCGGGTCGGCTGGGGCGGAACCCGCGTCGGATCCGCGCGACCCGAAGATGTCGGGTGCGGGGATGTCGACCCAGCGGGCCGCGAAGCGGGCGAACACCGGACCGGCGAGGACGATGACGGGGATGGCGAGCACGATGCCGAACGCGAGCGTCGTGCCGAGGTTCGCGCCGACCGTCGAGATGGCGACGAGCGGGCCGGGGTGCGGCGGCACGAAGGCGTGCATCGTCGAGAGGCCGACGAGGGCGGGCACGGCGATCTTCATGATGGGGACCGAACTGCGCTTCGCCACCAGCACGATGATCGGGATGAGCAGGACGAGGCCGACCTCGAAGAACATCGGCAGGCCGATGAGCGCGCCGATCAGGGCCATCGTCCAGGGCAGTGCCGCCTTCGACGACTTCCGCACGAGGGTGTCGACGACGCGGTCGGCCGCGCCCGAGTCCACGAGCATCTTGCCGAACATCGAGCCGAGGCCGACGAGGATGCCGACGCTCGTCATCGTCGCGCCGAACCCGTTGCCGAAGCTCGTCACGGCCTTGTCCGGCGCGAGGCCCGCGCCGATGCCGACGCCGAGCGCGCCGATCGTGAGCGCGATGAACGGGTGCACCTTGAGCCAGGTGATGAGGGCGATGATCACGACGATGCCGATGATCGCCGCGATGATCAGCTGCGCGACCGGACCCGACGGGTCGACGGCCTGGGTGCCCGCCGGTTCCGCTGCGAGGACCGTGACCGCGTGCGCCGTGGCCGCGTGGCCCGTGACCGCGTGGGCCGTGACTGCACCGGCCGTGGTCGGATCGGCCAGGAGAGCGTGAGGCATCGGTGCCCCTTCCTGGAGCCGCTGCCGCGCGGCTCCGTCGCCTTCGTGTCGAGGACGGCCTGGTGCCGACCGCCTCGATCATCAATAATCTGATTAATCAGACTATACGACGATCCACCGCGCGGCATCCGCCCTCCGGGGCAGTCTGCCGATTCGATGGACACCGCGTCACGCGCACGGCGTGCCGCGTACTGCACGGAGGAACGATGTCGACCGGCCGCGGACTGCACGCCCAGGTGCTCGAGACGCTCGGACAGCGGATCGTCGACGGCGAACTGACCCCGGGCACGGTCGTCCGGCCCGAGTCCGTCGCGTCCGAGTTCGGTGTGTCGAGGTCGGTCGTCCGCGAGGCGCTGCGCGTCCTGCAGTCGCTCGGACTCGTCGAACCCCGCCAGCGCGTCGGCACGCAGGTGCTCGGCATCGTGTCGTGGGAGCTGCTCGCACCGACCGTGATCCGGTGGCGCGGGGCGTCGCCGTCCTACTTCGTCCAGCAACGCGAACTGCTTGAGCTGCGCCTCGGCGTCGAGCCGGTCGCCGCCTCCCTCACAGCGGGTGGTCCGGGTGCCACGGCGGTGCTCGCGGCCGCCACCGACATGATCGACGCGTGCGGGCGGGAGGACAGTCGCGCCTACCTCGAGGCCGACGTCCGCTTCCACCGCGCGCTTCTGGACGGCTCCGGCAACGCCGTGTTCGCCCACTTCGCCGGGACGGTCGAGGCGCTGCTGCGGACCCGCACCTCGGAGTCGCGGGACACCATCACGCGCTGGACCCGCGACGCGGCGGCCCGGCACGAGGCCGTCGCGCTGGCGCTCGTCGCGGGCGACCGGGAGGCTGCGTCGGCTGCGGCGGGCGAGCTGGTGCGGGTGACGCGGGACGAGTTCATCGCGGAGGCGCCGGCCTCCTGAGGTCGCGCGACGCGCCGCGCGCGAGCGAAGCGAGCAGGTCCCTGAGG
>NZ_JAUZED010000017.1 GCF_030705415.1 Curtobacterium sp. A7_M15
CCAGGGGGCGCGAAGCGGCCACCGCCCCCGCGCCGGGGCGCGAAGCGACCGTGATCGCGACCCCGACGGGGCGGGACGCCACCGCCCCCGCGACGCCGGATGCGGGGCGGGCGCGCACCGCGCCTCCAGGTCGGGCGGCGACCGTTCGGACCGCGGTCGTGACGATGCTCCTGTTCACGTGGGCCAATCCGCACGTCTACCTGGACACGCTCGTGTTCCTCGGATCCGTCGCGAACCAGCAGGGGCCGGCGGACCGGTGGTGGTGGACGGTGGGGGCGGTCCTCGCGAGTTGCCTGTGGTTCGGCGCACTCGGGTTCGGCGGGCGACTGCTGCGACCGTTGTTCGCGAAGCCGCTGACGTGGCGTGTGTTCGACGGGCTCGTCGCGCTCGTCATGCTGGGGTTCGGCGCGGCGCTCGCGCTCGGCGCCTGACGCCGGTGCCCGGCGGCCGCCCCCCGCGCTACTGCAGGCCCTTGCCCACTCGGCTGTTGCGACGGCTGTAGCCGAAGTAGATCGCGAACCCGACCACGAGCCAGATGATGAACCGGAGCCAGGTCTCGACCTCGAGGTTCAGCATCAACCAGAAGCACAGCACCGCCGAGACGATCGGCAACACCGGCGACCACGGCACCCGGAAGGCGCGCGGAGCGTCGGGACGCGACTTGCGCAGCACGATGATCCCGATCGACACCAGCACGAAGGCCGACAGCGTGCCGATGTTGATCATGCCCTCGAGCTTGTCGACCGCGGTGAAGCCGGC
The DNA here is from genome assembly GCF_030705415.1 of Curtobacterium sp. A7_M15. Classification (GTDB taxonomy): domain Bacteria; phylum Actinomycetota; class Actinomycetes; order Actinomycetales; family Microbacteriaceae; genus Curtobacterium. Next base: position 760 of record NZ_JAUZED010000017.1, read on the forward strand.
GAGCAGCGCGACGACGACACCCGCGACGACCTGCACGCGCACGGGCGTCTGGGTCTTCTCGTTCGTCTTCGAGAACCAGCGCGGCAACAGGCCGTCACGGCTCATCGCGAAGACGATGCGGGACAGACCGAGCAGCAGCACCATGACGACCGTGGTCAGACCGATCAGGGAGCCGATCGCGATGATGCCGGCGGCCCACGGCAGCCCGACGATGTCGAAGGCCGACGCGAGGGAGGGCGCGTCCTCCTGCGCGAGCCGCTGGTAGGACACCATGCCGGTGATGACGACGCTGACGCCGACGTAGAGCAGCGTCACGATCCCGAGGCCGATGAAGATGCCGCGGGGCAGGGTCTTCTGGGGGTTCTCGGTCTCCTCGGCGCTGGTCGCGACGACGTCGAACCCGATGAACGCGAAGAACACGAGGGAGGCCGCGGCGAGCAGACCGAAGACGCCGTACTGCGCGGGCTCGGAGCCGGTGAACCACGACACGAGGGACTGGGTCCAGACGCTGCCCTCCGAACCGCGAGCGGGCGACGCCGGCGGGACGAACGGGGTGAAGTTCGCGGCCTTGACGAAGAACGCACCGGCGACGATGACGAAGACCACGATGGCGACCTTGATGACCGTGATGACGGCGGAGACCCGGGACGACAGGCGGGTGCCGAACGCGAGCAGCACGGTGAAGATGCCGACGATCAGGACCGGGCCCCAGGTGAACGGGACCGGGCCGAGCTGGATCGTGCTCGGCAGGTCGACGCCGAACACCTGGAAGGCGGTGCTGAGGTAGATGCCCCAGTACTTCGCGATCACGGCGCTGGCGGTCAGGGTCTCGAGGATGAGGTCCCACCCCACGATCCACGCGAGCAGCTCGCCCATCGTGGCGTACGTGAACGTGTAGGCGGAGCCGGCGACGGGGATCGTCGAGGCGAACTCGGCGTAGCACATGATCGCCAGGCCGCAGGTGACGGCGGCGAGCAGGAACGAGATGATGACGCTCGGGCCGGCGAAGTTCGCGGCGGCGTTCGCACCGACCGAGAAGATGCCGGCACCGACGGCGACCGCGATCCCCATCGCGGCGATATCGAAGGTCCGGAGGGAGCGTTTCAGGGACCGGCCCTGCTCCTCGGAGTCGGCCATCGAGGCCTCGATCGACTTGATGCGGAGCTTCTGTGCCATGGGTGGTTCCCGTCAACGGCTGGCGGCGGACCCCGCGACATTACTGGTGTACCACCCCGGCACGCAAACAGCGGGGATGCACGCAGCCGCTTCCCGCGGACCGCGTCGCCGCGGATCCGGGAGGCGCGGCTCGGCTCAGGCGGACCGGCGCCAGTCCGACAGGAACCGCGCTCCGGCTTCGTCGTGGATCACGCCGTCGGGTGCCGTGAGCACGGGGTACGGCGTCTCGGGGACCCCGTCGGACGGACGGACGTCCACGTGCGCCACGTCGTGCCCCTGGGCGTGCAGCCAGTCCGCCATCGCGTAGTCGCTGCGGGAGTCCCCCATCGTCCGCCACGCCAGCGGCAGCTCGCCGTCCCGCGCGAGGAGTTCGAGCGACCGCTCGGCGCCCATGTCCTTGCCGCTGCGGTCCGATTCGACGTCGGTCGAGATGATCGTCGGGTCGATGCGCCACTGCACGGCACCGGAGGCGTCGGGCCGCACGTCGTCGAGCCGCCGGACCCCGAGCCCGCGTCGCTGCAGCGCGGCCATCGCCTTCGCGTCGAACTCGGGCTGGCGGGCGAGGTACGTGGCGTTCGGCACCTCGACGCGCTGCTCGATCGAGACCATCGCGCGCTTCGTCTCGTCGAAGAAGACGAGGTCGGCGTACTCGTCGCGGACGAGCTCGCGCATCTCGTCGGCGTAGTCCCGTGGCAGCGCCAGGTCCTCGGCGACCGTCAGCTCGCCCATGCCGCCCTCGTACTGCGGGCCGATCGAGCACCAGACGGCACCCTTCTCGCACACGGCGTGCACACGACCGCCGGCCGCGAGGCCACCCTCGAGCAGCGGGCCGACGACCTCCTGCCGGATGAACGCGTCGCTCCGCCCCGTGTTGAAGACGACGGGGATGCCCTCGGCGGCGAGCGCGACGAGGTCCTCGACGATGCTCGGGATCGCGATGGTCCGCGAGACGGGGCTGGCGATGGGTCCGTCGACGTCGAGCAGGAGTCCGAGGCGAGGTGCGTTCACGACGACCATCCTTGCAGCCCCGGTGCTCAGCGCCGTGCGGCCGTCCGCGCGGTGGACCGGTCGAGCAGCTGGCCGAGGGCCTCGGGGGTGGGCACGTGCAGCTGCCCCGGCACCTCGGTGTACTCCGAACCCGGGACGGCCTCGACGACGGCGCGGGCCGCCTGCCGCATCCACTCGAGGCTCTCACCGCCCGCTGCGACGAGGACCGGCACGCCCACGGCCGCTGCCACCCGCTCGGGGATCGCGAGTCCGTTCAGGACCCGGACGTCCCGGCTCAGCACGTGTGCGTCGACCACGAGGGACCGCCACAGCGCCCCCTTCAGTCGGAGGGCGGTGATCTGCCCCATGGGCAGGTCGAGGACGTGCGCGAGGTACGCCCGGACGGCCTGGGCGCGGCGACCGACCGCGACGTGCTCGTCGAGGACGTCCGCGAAGACGACGTCGTCGGCGTGCGGGTCGACGGTCGCGCGGTACGGCGGCTCCCAGAGCACGGCGGCGTCGAGGCGGACCCCGCCTGCCAGGCCGTGCAACACCACGCCCGCGCCCACGCAGAGGCCGACCGCGGTGACGGGCCCCCCGACGTCGGCCACCACGGCCGCGAGGTCCTCGACCTCACGCTCGATCGCCCACGGCTCGGTGTCGCCGCTCGCGCCGCGGCCGCGCCGGTCGTAGGTGATGACCCGGTAGCGGTCCTGCAGCGCCGCGGTCAGCCCGGTGAGGAAAGGGGTGCCGTGGTGGTCGAACGCCCCGCCGACGACGACGAGCGCCGGGCCCGCTCCGGCCTCGGACACGGCGAGCACCGTGCCGTCCGCGGAGACGACCGTGCGGTCGACGTGCTGGTCCATGGGGTCCTCGAAGGTGGTTCGACCGCGGTGCGCCGCTGGTGCGCGTCCGGTCCTTCGGGTCTGGTCCTCGGCGGGTCGGTTGTGTCGAGCATGACAGCCGACCGGTCGCGCGTCGACACCCGCAATGAGGGGGAGAACGCCGGTCCGGCCGCGGATCCCACCGGCTCAGACGAGGGCCGTCGTCCCCACCGATTCCCGCTCGAGCAGGGACCGCTTCACGTCGAGCCCCCACGCGAAGCCGCCGAGCGTGCCGTCGGTCCGCAGCACGCGGTGGCACGGCACGAACAGCGCCGGGGCGTTCCGGGCGCACACGCTCGCCGCGGCCCGCACGGCGTCGGGTCGGCCCATCGCCGCCGCGAACCCGGTGTAGGTCAGCGTCCCGCCCGCCGGGATCAGCCGGAGCTGCCGCCATCCCTCGGCGAAGAGCTCGGTCCCGAACTGGCGCACGGGCACCTGCATCGCGTGCTCGACCTCGCCCGCGTAGAACGCGTCGACGGCGTCCGCCGAGGCCACCCGGCCGTCGAGCACGCGTTCCGGGCGGTGCCGGTCGGCGAGACGCGCCAGGATGCGCTCCAGGTCGTCCGTCCAGCCCGAGGCGAGGACACGGCCCTCGGTGTCCTCGAGCACGGTGAAGGGGCCGTCGGGGGTGTCCAGCGTCTGGATCGTCGCATCGGTCATCGTTCGTCCTTCCGGGCGGCCGGAGCCGCGGTCGTCGTGTGGGTCGCACCGGCCGTCGCCGTCGCCGTCGCGCGGTCGACGATCGGTCGCCAGCAGTGCATCGTGAGGTAGCTCCGCCACGGCGCCACCCGCTCTGACCATAGGGAGAGCGCACGCGCCGATCCGGGCAGCCCGAGTTCCTGTGCACCGTTGCGCACCGCGAGGTCGCTGTGGAGGAAGACGTCCGGGTGGTGGCGGACCCGGAGTGCCACGTAGTCGGCGGTCCATGGCCCGATGCCCTTGACCGCGAGGAGCCCGGCACGCAGCTCGTCGAGGGACTGCCCGCCGTCGACCACGAGCGATCCGTCGGCGAGCGCGGCGGCCACCCGGAGGATCGTGTCCACGCGGGCAGCCGGGCCGCGGAGCACCTCGTGCCCGCGGTCCGCGACGACGGCGGCGGACGGGAACAGCAGGGCGTCCGACGCGATCGCGGACGGTACCGGTGACCCGAGCGCCGCGACGAGCCGCGCCTGGGCCGTCCGCGCCGCCGCGACGGACACCTGCTGACCGATGAGGGTGCGGAACACGATCTCGTGCGGGTCGACGGCACCGGGGAGCCGGATGCCGGGAACCCGCGAGACGGCGTCGGCGAGCTCGGGAACCGCGCCGAGGACGGCGTCGACCGCTTCCGGATCGGCGTCGAGGTCGAAGTACGAGCGCACCCGCGCCACGAGGGTCGGAAGGTCGGCGAGGTCCGTGACCCGCACGCGCAGGTCGATCCCGGTCCCCCGCCCGGCCATCCCGGGGACGGCGGCCGAGGCGCTGAACCAGGCCGCGCCTCCTGGCAGGTCGAGCACCCGTCCGTACGACGTGACCCGCCCCGTGTCGTCGACCTGCACCTCTTCGGTGCGGGGCAGGGCGTGGAGCGCGTGCCAGTCGAGGAGTCCCTGCGCATCGAACGGCGCCCGCGCCGGCAGGTGCACGTGCAGCGCGCCGTCCGCCACCGGTCGGAGGGTGCGACGGGCTCGGAGCTCGGTGGGTGTGACCGCGAAGACCTCGCGGACGGTCTCGTTGAACTGGCGCACGCTCGCGAACCCGGCGGCGAACGCGACGTCCGCGATGGGCAGGTCGGACGAGGTGAGCAGGGTCCGGGCGGTCTGTGCGCGGTGCGCTCGGCTGAGCGCCTTCGGCCCGGCGCCGAGCTCGGCGGTCATGATGCGGCTCAGCTGCCGCTCGGAGTAGCCGACGCGGGCGGCGAGGCCCGGCACGCCGTCGCGTTCGACGACGCCGTCGAGGACGAGGCGCATGGCGCGACCGGCGACGTCCTCGCGGAGGTCCCACTCGGGGCTGCCCGGCGTCGCCTCGGGCAGGCAGCGCTTGCAGGCGCGGAACCCGGCGAGGTGCGCGGCGGCACTGGTGCGGTAGAAGGTGACGCCGGACTCCCGGGGCGTCCGGGCCGGGCACGAGGGTCGGCAGTAGATGCCGGTCGAGTGCACGGCGGTGACGAACTGCCCGTCGAACCGGGCGTCGCGGGACGCGACGACGCGGTAGCGCTCGGCGTGGAGTGCGTCTGGTTCTGTGGTCACCAGCTCAGCCTGACACGGGACACCGACATCGACTGGCGGAAATCAGACAGGGCAGCAGCCGTCCGGCAGCACGGTGACGGCGGCCAGGAGGCGCGGCTAGCGTGGGGCGCGTGACCCTGGTGGACGACGTGGCCGGCCCCGGCGACCTGCCCTTCCGGACCGACGTCGAGATCGCACTGCTGCTGGTGTCGCGGCGGCACCGGTACGAGGGGCGGCCGGCGGACGGTGCGCTGCCGGTCCTGGACGGCGAGCCCGACGAACTGCGCGAACACGTCGAGGTACGAGCGGGGCTCGGGATCGTCGGCGACCGGTACTTCGCCTCGCGGGCACACGTGCACGCCTCGGTTACCGTGATCGGACTCGAGGGACTCGAGCAGGTCGGCGCGTCACTCGGTGCGACGGTCGACCCCGTGGCGACCCGTCGCAACGTGTTCCTGCGTGGCGCGGACGTCGAGGCGCTCCGGGGCGAGCCGTTCTCCCTGCAGAGCGGGGACCGCGAGCCCGTGCTGTTCCGCGGGTACCGGCCGGCGAACCCGTGCGCCTGGATGGACCACGAGGTGGCCCCGGGGGCGTTCCGGGCGATGCGCGGGCGGGGCGGTGTGCGGTGCGACCCGGAGTCCGACGGCGTCCTCGCCCTCGGCCCCGCGGTGCTCCGCACGGCCCGCCCCGTCGCGCTGCCCTGAGCGGCGGGCGCTTCGGTGCCGGGGTGCCGGGCCGGTGTCTAGGCCGTCAGCGCCTGCTCGATGGCGTCGACGAACGCCGGCAGGTCGTCCGGGTTCCGCGAGGTGATGAGGCCACCGTCGACCTGGACCTCCTGGTCGACCCACTCGGCGCCGGCGTTCCGGAGGTCGGTCTGCAGCGACGGGTACGACGTGATCGTCTTCCCCGACACGACGCCGGCCTCGACGAGGGTCCACGGCCCGTGGCAGATCGCGGCGATGGGCTTGCCCGCGCCCGCGAACGCCTGCACGAGGGAGACCGCTCGCTGGTCGGTGCGGAGCGTGTCCGCGTTGATCGTGCCCCCGGGGACGACGAGCGCGTCGAACGAACCCGCGTTGACACCGGCGATGGTGGTGTCCGGATCAACCGTCTTGCCCGGGTCCTTGTCGCCGACGAGGGTCTGGATCGCCCCGGTCTCCTGCGCGGCCACGGTCACGCTCGCGCCCCGTTCACGGAGCTGGTCGATCGGGACGACGATCTCGTCCTGTTCCACGCCGTAGTTCGTCGAGATGACGAGGATGTTCTTGCCGTCGAGTGCTGCCATGATCGTTCCTTCCACGGCCCGGTGGTTCCGGCCGCACCACCAGCGTCGTCCGGGGCCCCTGGACGCCTCCGCATGTGGACAGCACGGAGCCAGGTGAACAGCACGGAGCCGGGCGGACTGCCCCGAGTCGAGCGGACTGCCCCGAGCCGAGCGGACGGGCCGGTCGGGGTCAGCCGCGGATGCGGAAGGCCGTGCCCTCTCGCTCGACGGAGATCCCGTCGTAGCCCCCGACGCGGTACAGCCCCGCGGTGACGTCTCCCTCGAGCGCCCCCACGACGACGGTCGTCGCCCCGGAGGCGATCGCGGCCTCGAGCCCCGCGGGTGCGTCCTCGAACGCCACGCAGTCGGCGGCGTCGACGCCGAGCAGTGCGGCGCCGCGCAGGTACCCGTCCGGGTGCGGTTTGCCGTGCTCGACGTCCTCGGAGGCGACGAGCACCTCCGGCACGTGCACCCCGGCGGCCCGCATCCGGTTGACGGCGAGGTCCCGCGGAGCGCTCGTGACGAGGGCGACCGGCACCTCGGCGTCGACCAGACGCGACACGAACGCGGCGGCTCCGGGGACCTCGAGGATGCCGTCGACGTTGTCGACCTCCGCCGCGATCATCTCGTCGACGATGCGGTGCTGCTCGTCGAGCGGCAGGTCGGGCAGGAAGTGCCGGACGGTGTCGATCGTCTGACGTCCGTGCGAGAACGCCAGGATCGTCTGCGGGTCGATGTCGTGCCGGGTGCCGAAGCCCGTCCAGGCGGCCTCGACCACCGCGGTCGAGTCGACGAGGGTCCCGTCCATGTCGAAGAGGACCCCGGACGCCACGATGTCGATCACGCGCCCGACCCTAGCGCGCCGTGCCGCGCGCTCGTCGAGTGAGCAGGAATCGTCGAGCACGCTCCGGGCACCCGACGATTGCTGCTCACTCGTCGAGGTCGCGGACCCGGTCGCGGTCGCGGACCCGGACGTACCGGGTCAACAACACGCCGGCGGCGCCGAGCAGCACGTGGGCCGGCCGGAAGCGCCGGAGGTCGGGCGAACCGCCGTGCGTGATCCGCGGGCCGGCGCCGCCCTCGAGCGAGGGGTCGACCGTCAGGGTGAGCTCGTCCACGAGGTCCGCCGCGACGAGCGCCCCGAAGAACCTCGGCCCGCCCTCGCAGTGCACCGTGCCGAGGTCGCGCGCCAACAGGGCGTCCCGCAGGGCGACGGCGTCCACGGTGTCCCGATCGTCGTCGGAGCTGCACGGCACGACGTCCGCGACCGCCCGCAGCGCCGTGGCGTGCGGGGACGCCGCCGCCGTGGCCGAGGTGAGCACGATCGGCCGGACCGGCGCCTCGGTGAACACCCGGGACGCCGGGTCGAGGGACAGCGAGCCGGACACGATCGCGAAGACCGGGTGGTCGGGCATCCCGTGCGCCCGTCGCCAGGCCACGTCCCGGTCGTGCAGCACCATCGGACCGTAGCCCTCGTCACGGACGGTCCCGGCGGCGACCAGCACCACGTCGGCGACCCGACGCAGCAGGTCGAACACGCGCAGGTCGTCCGGCCCGCCGAGCGAGCCCGAGACCCCGTCCCCACCGGCCGTCGCCGAGCCGTCGAGCGTCGTCACGAAGTTCACCCGCAGCCAGGGCGCGGTCGCCCCTGCCGTGTACAGCTCGAGCAGCTCGTCGTCGGACAGGTCGGCGATCGACGGCGGGAGGACGCTCACGTGTTGTGCCGCGCTTCCACCGGTGCCCGCCAGCCGAGTGTCGCCTCGACCATGCGCATCGCGTCGACGCTCTCGATCACGTCGTGCATCCGGACGATCCGGGCGCCGAGCATCGCGCTGACGGTGGCGACGGCCAGTGACCCCGCCAGTCGCTCACCGCGGGGACGACCGAGCGACTCCCCCACGAAGTCCTTGTTCGACACCGCCGCGAGCACCGGGTAGCCGAGTGCGACGACCTCGGGCAGGCGTCGGGTGAGCTCGAGCGTGTGCACGGTGTTCTTGTTGAGGTCGTGCCCCGGGTCGACGACGATCCGCGACTCCGGGACACCCGCGGCGAGCGCCCGTTCGACGCGTTCGCGCAGGAAACCGACGACCTCGGTCGTCACGTCGCCGTACTGCGGCGGGGCGGGCAGCGGACGACGGGGCTCCGCCAGGGAGTGCGTGATCACGATCGTCGCGTCGGAGTCCGCCACGACCGCCGCCATCCGAGGGTCGGACAGCCCGGTCGTGTCGTTGACGACGCTCGCGCCGGCCTCGATCGCCGCTCGGGCGACCTCGGGGCGGAAGGTGTCGACGCTGATCGTCACGTCGGACTCCTGCGCGAGCTGTCGGACGACGGGGACGACGCGGTCGATCTCGTCGGCCGCGGGCAGCTCGGGCCCCGGGGCGAACTTCACGCCGCCGATGTCGACCCAGTCCGCGCCCTGTTCGGCCGCGCGGACGGCGGCCTCGACCGCACGGTCGAGTGCGAAGGTGGCGCCGCGGTCGTGGAACGAGTCGGGCGTGCGGTTCACGATCGCCATCACGGCGATGCGGTGGTCGAAGTCGAACGTCCGACGGCCGATGGTGCGTACGGGGTCGCGCAGGTCGGGGACGACCCACCCGGGCGCGGCGGCGGCAGGGTCCTGGAGGCGCGACTCGCCGCGCTCGGTCGTCACGCGTCCGCCCCGTGGCCGGTGCCGTCGCCGGCGTCGGCACCGATCAGGGCGATCGCCTCGGCCCGTCCCGCCGCCTCGGCCAGGCTGCCGGTCGCCGCCACGGTGACCGTCGTCGAGCCGGTCTGGCGCTCCCCGCGGGTCGTCACGCACTGGTGCTGTGCGTCGAGGACCACGAGCACGCCCGCGGCCCCGAGGCCCTCGGCGATGGTCGCCGCGACCTGCTCCCCGAGCCGCTCCTGCAGCTGCGGGCGAGAGGCCACCGCGTCGAGCACGCGGGACAGCGTGCCGAGGCCGATGAGCCGCTCGCCCGGCGCGTACGCGAGGTGCGCCACTCCGAGGAACGGGAGCAGGTGGTGCTCGCACACGGACCGGAACTTCACGTCCCGCACGATGACGAGCTGCCCGCGGTCGGCCGGTTCGGCGTGGACCGTGCCGTCTCGTGCGATCGCCACGGCGTCCGTCCCGATGCCCGAGAAGAACTCCCCGTACGACTCGGCAACGCGAGCGGGCGTCCGCGCGAGCTCCGCACGGTCGGGGTCCTCACCGATCGCGAGCAGGAGCTCCCGCACGGCTGCCTCGATCCGCGCACGGTCCAGACGTTCGTTCACCCGTCCATCCAACACCAGCCCTGGCCGCAGAACGCGAGCGGCCACCGGGCGTGACGTACCCCGTCGAGGCGAGCCGCGCCTCCCGTGCGCCGCCTGGAGGAGCCCCGTGACACGCCGGGGACCCAGCGTCCTTTAACCTTGATCGGTGAGCGCCCCGCAGACCGACACCACACCCCGGAACCGCTTCGCGACCGGCCTCGACCGCTTCTTCTCGATCACCCACCGCGGCTCGACGATCCCCCGCGAGATCCGGGGCGGACTCGTCTCCTTCGTGACGATGGCGTACATCGTCATCCTCAACCCGCTCATCCTCGGTGGGTTCAGTCAGGACCAGGCACCGCAGGACGTCGTCGGCGGCTGGCTGCAGAACGCCCAGGTCGCCGCCGCCACCGGACTCGTCGCCGGTCTCATGACGATCGCGATGGGCCTCATCGCGAACCTGCCGTTCGGCATCGCGGCAGGCCTCGGGATCAACTCGTTCCTCGCCGTCAGCGTCGTGCACCAGGTCACCTGGGCCGAGGCGATGGGCCTCGTCGTCATCAACGGCGTCGTGATCGTGATCCTGGCGTTGACCGGCATCCGGACGATGATCTTCACGGCCGTGCCCGCACAGCTCAAGTCGGCGATCACCGTCGGCATCGGTCTGTTCATCGCGTTCATCGGCCTGGTCGACTCCGGGTTCGTCCGCACCACGAAGAACGCTTCCCCGCCACTGCAGCTCGGCGAGGACGGCTCCATCGCGGCGCTGCCGACCATCGTCTTCCTCATCGGCCTCGTCATCATCGGCACGCTGATGGCGCGCAAGGTCCGGGGCGCCCTGCTCATCGGCATCGTGGCGACCACGATCATCGCGATCATCCTGCAGGCGATCTACAAGGTCCCGACCTCGGTCGACTCGCCGACCGGGTGGAACCTCAACGCGCCGGGGCTGCCCTCTGCGCTGTTCGCGGTGCCCGACCTGTCGCTCGTCGGCCACGCGGACGTCTTCGGCGCCTTCACCCGCATCGGCCCGATCGCCGCGTCGATGCTCGTCTTCACCCTCGTCTTCACGAACTTCTTCGACGCCATGGGCACGATGACGGGGCTCGCTAAGGCCGCCGGTGTCGCGAACCCCGACGGCACCTTCCCGCGCCTGAAGTCGGCGCTCGTCGTCGAGGGTGCCGGTGCGATCGCAGGTGGTGGCGCCTCGGTGTCGTCGAACACCGTCTTCATCGACTCCGCCGCCGGCATCGGCGAGGGTGCGCGCACCGGCATGGCCTCGGTCGTCACCGGTCTGCTGTTCCTGGCGTCGATGTTCCTGACGCCGCTCACCCAGGTCGTCCCGCTCGAGGTCGCCGCCGCCGGACTCGTGGTCGTCGGGGCGCTCATGGTGGCGCAGGTGAAGGACATCGACTGGACCGACTTCGGTGCTGCGCTGCCGGCGTTCCTGACGATCGTGATCATGCCGCTGACCTACTCGATCGCGAACGGCATCGGCGCGGGCTTCATCAGCTGGGTGCTCATCAAGCTGCTGTCCGGCCGTGGCCGTCAGGTGTCGTGGCTGCTGTACGTCGTGGCGGCGGGCTTCCTGCTGTACTTCGCGCGGGGGCCGATCGAGGCGCTGCTCGGCGTCGGCTGAGGCGCGCGCTGCGCGGCCGTGCTGCGTTCGCCTTCGCGCGGGCACACGGCCCGGGAGGCGCGGCCTCAGCCCGCCAGGTCGGCCGGCGTCGCCTCGTGGTGGCGTCGGCCCTGCGTGCGCCGGTCCTCCTTCATGCCCGCCTCGAACAGGTGCTTCCGTCCCTGCACCAGCTCGTCACGAGCGGTCCGTTCGAGTTCCTTCGCGAGGGCGTAGTACCCGTCGTCGTAGTCCTCGACGATCTGGAACGTCCACCGGCCGGCGATGACGTTGCGCCCGACGAGCTCGGTCTCGATGCGGTCCGCCAACTCGGTGTGGCCCGCGTTCCGGAGCTGGTCCACCGCCTCGCCGAGGTTCAGGTCCGCCGTTCCGGTCAGTCGGTGGAACCCGTAGAGCAGCCCTCGGGCATGCTCGATCACCTCGACCGCTGCCGACAGGGTGCCGAGCGCCTCGACCGTGGTGTCCGAGACCCCCTCGGGCACGCGGTGTTGCTCGTCGGGACCCTGAGCGTCGTCGGTCGGTGCGTCGTTCGTCATGCGTCCCGTCTACCGGACGGCTGCTCGGACCGCTCCGAGGTGCCTCACTTCGTCGCGTTCGGGTGGTGCGTGTGCACCGCGAGGAGATGGACGACCATCTGCACTTCGTCGACGGTGAACCACAGCCGAGCACCGCGGCGCAGCTCGTACTGCCGGCGGACCCACTCCCGCCCGGAGTGCGTCACCGACCCGAGCGCACCTCGGAGCGCGTGACACGCGTCACCGACCCGAGCTCACCTCGGAGCGCGTGACACGCGAGGTCCTCGGTCAGCGGATCGGTCGTGAGCCGTTCCCATGCCGCCGCCACGGCATTCCGCTGCGTGGCGACGACGTCTCGCCACCCGTGCTCCGCTGCTCGGTTCCCGAAGACGATCGTGTACTCGGTGGTGCGGACCGGCCGCGCCACCCCGGAACGACGGGCCACCCGTCAGGGCTTCTCGACGACGACGGGGCTGTCGGTCACCTCGACCTCGGAGGTGTCCCAGCCAGCGGCGATGGCTTCGGCGGAGTTGCGCCACGCCTGCATCTCGAGCAGGAGCCGGCGCGGTTGTCGCAGCGAGAACGAGCCGCGCGCGACCTCGACGATCTCCTTCGCGAACCGCTGCTGATCGGCGCGGCTCAACAGCTTCAGCCACGGGTACGGGATGGCCAGACGGTCGTGCAGCGGCAGCTGCTCGTTGATCGTCACCGCCGCGATGAGCTGCGCGGCGATGTCGAGCACCGCCTCGTCGTCGTCCGAGCGTTCCTTCGTCGTCAGGACGAGCGGCTTGCCGTCGCGGCGGGTCACCTCGAGCGGTTCCTGCTCGGCTGCGGCGAAGACCTCCTTCGCGTGGCGCGAGAGGTCGGAGGACTGCACCGCGCGACGACGCCGGGACGGTGCTGGAGCAGGAGCGGGAGCGGGAGCGGTCACGCGACCAGAGTATTCAGAACACGTTCTGAAGACAACCCTGCGCTCGTCAGAGGGGCGCGGTACGGTTCGGGCATGACCAGGTGGGTCGCGCTGCTGCGCGGGGTGAACGTCAACGGGATCACGATCAGGAGCGCCGAACTCGCGGCGCTGTTCCGCGAACGCGGCTACCAGGACGTCCGGACCGTGCTCGCATCGGGGAACGTGGTGTTCGGCTCGGACGGCACGGCTGCGGCACTCACGACCGACATCGAGCAGTCGCTCCGGGACCGCTTCGGCTACGACGCCTGGATCGTGCTCGTCCCCCACGACGACCTCGCCGCGATCGTGGACGGCTTCCCGTTCCCCTCCGCCGAGGACCGTCACGACTACGTGGTGTTCGGCTCCGACGACGGCGCCCTCGACGACCTGCTGGCCGACCTCGACGTCGACGAGTCCGTCGAGCGCGTCGCACGTGGCGGGGGCGTCGTCTACTGGTCGTGTCCGAAGGGGGCGAGCACGGACACCGCGTTCGCGAAGCGGGCCGGTGCCGCCCGCTTCAAGCGGACGACGACGACCCGCAACGCGAACACGCTCCGGAAGCTCCTGTGAGCCGGGGTGGTCTGCACCACGTCGAACTCCGCACCGCCGACCTCGACGTGTCCGGTCCCGCGTGGGACTGGCTCGTGACCGAGCTCGGCTACGAGCCGTTCCAGCGGTGGCCCGATGGACGGAGCTGGCGGCTGGGCGACCTGTACGTCGTGCTCGAGACCGCCCCGCTGCCGGGTGAGCACGACCGTCGACGCCCCGGCCTGAGCCACCTCGCGTTCCACGCCGGCGACACCGACGACGTCGCCCGGCTCTGGCAGGCCGCGCCGGAGCACGGATGGCGCCGCCTCTACGAGGACCGTCATCCGCACGCCGGCGGGCCGGACCACCACGCGGCGTTCCTCGAGGACGCCGAACGGGTCAAGGTCGAACTCGTCGCCGACTGAGCCGTCGTCAGGCCTGCGGCGGCTGCCCGTTGCTCGCGGTGGTGCCACCGTCGACCGGCAGGACCGCCCCGGTGATGAACGACGCCTGGTCGCTCGCCAGGAACAGCACGGCCGCCGCGACCTCGTGCGCACGACCGGCGCGGCCGAGGGCGATCCGCTCCTCGAACTTCTCCTGCAGCTCCTCGTCCTCCGCCTGGTCCTGCGTGAGGTCCGTCCACACGAGCCCGGGCGCCACGGCGTTCACGCGGACGCCGAACTGCCCGTTGTCGAGCGCGGCGGCCTTGGTGAAGTTCGAGACCCCGCCCTTCGCCGCGTTGTAGGGGCTCATCCGCCAGTCCGCGTCCTCGCCGGACACGGACGAGGTGTTGACGATCGACCCCTTCGTGGCACGGAGGAACGGCAGCGCCGCACGCGTGCCGTAGAACACGCTGGACAGGTCGGTCTCGATCACCCGTCGCCACTCCTCGGGGGCGATGTCCGTGATGTCGCCGGAGCTGAACGTCCCGGCGTTGTTCACGAGCACGTCGATGCGGTCGAACCGCTCGACGGCCGCGTCGACGACCCGCTGCCAGTCGGTGGGGCTCGCGGCGTCCGCGTGGAGCGCCACGACCCGGTCGGCCGGCAGGCTGTCGCCGACGGCCCGGACCTTCTCGTCGACGCTGTCGGTCAGGACGACGGACGCCCCCTCGTCGACGAACGCCCGAGCGGTCGCCTCGCCGATGCCGGACCCGGCACCCGTGACGATCGCCACCTTGCCCTCGAACCGGTTGCCCATGGTGTCTCCTCTCGTTGCACGGTCCGTGCCCGGGGAGACGCCATCGGCCCGACGGGGCACGGCGAGCCATGGTGCCCGCGTGCGCCTGGGCGCGTTCGGAGGTGTCAGGCGGTCGTGTCCTCCGGCTCGAGGTCGCGGTCGAGCGAGATGGTCGGGATCGACGCCGTGACGACCGAGCCGTCGGCGCGGAGCGTGCCCTGGATGTCGGCGGTCGTCGGTGCGCGCCCGGTCATCCGCGGGCCCTGGTGCGGCAGCGGCACGACCGTCGGCTCACCGGCGGTGACGTCCCACTGCTGGTTGTGCACCCACGCCGTGAAGCCGGACCCCGTCTCGACCGTGAAGGTCATGGCGTCCTGCTCGAGGTCGACCCGCACGCGCGATCCACGGACCGTCAGTCGGTAGGTGATGCGCTCCCAGTCCTTCGGCAGTCGCGGGTTGAAGGTCATCCGACCGCCGTGGTCCCGCATGCCGCCGAACCCGTTCACGACCGCACCCCAGATGCCACCCGTCGATGCGATGTGCACCCCGTCGGTGGTGTTGCCGTGCAGGTCGGCGAGGTCCACGTACAGCGCCGTCTGGAAGTACTGCAGCGCGAGGTCGTGGTAGCCGACCTCGGCCGCCATGATCGACTGCACGACCGCCGACAGCGTGGAGTCGCCGGTGGTGAGGGCGTCGTAGTAGTCGAAGTCGCGACGCTTCTCGGCGGCGGTGAACTCGTGCCCCTGCAGGAACAGCGCGAGCACGACGTCCGCCTGCTTGAGCACCTGGAACCGGTAGATCACCAGCGGGTGGTAGTGGAGCAGCAACGGCCGCTTGCTCTCGGGGGTGTTGTCGAGGTCCCAGAGTTCCTTGTCGAGGAACTGGGCGTCCTGCGGGTGGATGCCGCGGTGCGGGTCGAACGGGATCTCCATCGACTCGGCCGCGTGCTCCCAGTCGGTGATCTCCTGCGCCTGCAGCCCGGTCCGCCGCACCATGCGGTCGTACTCTTCCGGGTCGTCGACCGCGAGTTCGCGGCAGGCGTTCACCGCGAACCACAGGTTCGCCCGCGCCATCACGTTGGTGTAGAGGTTGTCGTCGACGACCGTCGTGTACTCGTCGGGACCGGTCACACCGTCGATGTGGAACTTCTTGTCGCCGTTGGACCGCCAGAACCCGAGGTCCTCCCACAGGCGGGCGGTCTCGACGAGGATGTCGATCGCACCACGCTTGAGGAACTCGCGGTCGTCCGAGGCGCGAACGTACTGCATGAGCGCGTGGGCGATGTCCGCGTCGATGTGGTACTGCGCGGTGCCGGCTGCGTAGTAGGCGCTGGACTCCTCGCCGTTGATCGTCCGCCACGGGAACAGTGCACCGTGCTGGTTGAGCTCACGGGCGCGGGACCGTGCCGCGTCGAGCATGTTGTAGCGGAACCGCAGGGCGTTCCGGGCGACGATCGGCGCCGTGTAGGACAGGAACGGCAGGACGTAGATCTCCATGTCCCAGAAGTAGTGGCCGCCGTACCCGGAGCCCGTCACGCCCTTGGCCGCGATGCCGTGCCCGTCGGTGCGGGCGGTGGCCTGCGCGAGCATGAACAGGTTCCACCGGACCGCCTGCTGGAGCGCGGGCTGGCCGGCGATCTCGACGTCGCTGCGTGCCCAGAAGTCGTCCATCCACTCGGCCTGCCGCGTGAACGCGGCGTCGACGGACTCGGCACGGGCACGGTCGAGCGTCCGCTCGCACCGATCGGCGAGTTCTCGCGCCGGGACCCCGCGGGAGGTGTGGTAGACCACGTGCTTCGTCAGGCGGATCGGCTGCCCGGCGCGCGCCTGCACGCGGTAGACGTGCTTCGCCAGGTCGTCCTCGATCGACGAGGACTCGTCCCAGCTGTTCTCGGTCTCGAGGTGGTGCTCGACGCCGACGCAGATCGTCATGCCCGAGCTCGCCGCCTGGTACCCGAGCAGCGAACGGCCGCCGGTGCTGCGCTTGAGCTTCGGCTCGAGCACCCGCTCGGTGAACGCCTCGGCCTTGCGCGGGTCGAAGGCGTTCGCTGCCGCACGCATGCCCGCGTGGTACTCGTCCTGCACGTCCTGCCGGTTGAGGATCTGGCTCGACAGCAGGATCGAGGCGTCCGCGTCGAGCACGGTGACCTCGTAGTCAATGACCGCCAGGTGCCGGTCGGTGAACGACACCAGCCGCCTGGACCGGATGAGCACCCGCTTGCCGGAGGGCGTCGACCACTCGGTCTCGCGGAACAGGTACCCACCGCGGAAGTCCAGCCGCCGGGTGTGCCGGAGGATGTCGGCCTCGGCCAGGACGAGCGGCTCGTCGTCGACGTACAGGCGGATCACCTTGGCGTCGGGCGCGTTGATGATGGTCTGCCCGGTCTTCGCGAACCCGAAGGCGTCTTCTGCGTGACGGATCGGCCAGGTCTCGTGGAAGCCGTTGATGTACGTGCCGTACTGCACGCCGCCGCGACCTTCGTCGAGGTTGCCGCGCAGGCCCAGGTAGCCGTTGCCGACGGCGAAGTTCGTCTCGGCCACGCCCTGCTCGTCCGGCGCGTACTCGGTCTCGACGAGGGCCCACTCGTCGATCGGGTAGCGGACGCGGTCCAACGGGTCGGAGGTGATGGGGTTCATGGTGCTCCGTGGGGGAGGAGGTGTTCGTGGGAGGGTCGGGAGGCCTGGAGGCGCGGATCGCCCCGGCCGCCCCGCCTACGTCGTGCTCGTGGCCGGTTCCGGCAGCTGGTCGACGAGTTCGTCGAGGTCGCCGACCACGACGTCCGCCCCGTGGGCTCGGAGCGCGTCGGCACCGGCACCGCGGTCGACACCGACGACGAGCCCGAAGGCGCCGTTGCGGCCGGCCTCGACCCCGCTCGTTGCGTCCTCGACCACGACGCACTCGGCAGCGGTCAGGCCGAACCGGCTCGCCGCGTCGAGGTAGGTGTCGGGCGCGGGCTTGCCGGCCAGGCCGTCCTGGCGGGCGACGAGGCCGTCGACCACCACGGGGAAGCGTTCGAGGATGCCGGCCGTGCGGAGCACCTGCACCGCGTTGGCCGAGCTCGACACGACGGCGACGGAGAGTCCGGCGTCGATCGCGGCGACGAGGAACCGAAGCGAGCCGGGGTAGGGCTCCACCCCGTGCTCGGCCAGTTCGGCCGTGAACTCGGCGTTCTTCCGGTTGCCGAGCCCGCACACCGTGTCGGCGTCCGGCGGGTCGTCCGGGGTGCCCTGCGGCAGGTCGATGCCACGGGACTCGAGCAGGGAGCGCACCCCGTCGTACCGGGGCTTGCCGTCGATGTACGCGAAGTAGTCCTGTTCGGTGTACGGAGCGACGCCGTGCTGGGCGAGGTAGGGCGTGAACAACCGGCTCCACGCGCGCATGTGGACGTCCGCGGTGGGGGTGAGGACGCCGTCCAGGTCGAACAGGAGCGCTCGCTGGTCAGCGAGTCGCGCGGGAGTGCGCCGGTCCGGCGTCGTCATGTGCTGCCCTCCGGGGGACGGGGTCGTCGACGGTGCTTCCGGACGAGTCTAGGACCGCTCCAGGCCCGGCGTTCAGGCGCGCCGGGCCCCGTGGAAAGAGTTCACACACTCGTTCGCTGTGCAGGGGAACCGCGTTCCGTGCACCGACTGGGAGCGCGCCGAGGTCCGTCCCGGGACGCTGGCCGGGACGGAAGGCACCACCATGACCAGCGACACCACCGCTCCGGCACGCGCGCAGGACGGCGACTCCAAGCTCAGGCAGGTCATCACCGGGCCCCTGCTCTACCTGTTCATCCTCGGTGACGTCCTCGGCGCCGGCATCTACGCCCTCATGGGGACGCTGTCGGAGGACGTCGGCGGCGCGCTGTGGGCACCGCTCGTGCTCGCCCTGCTGCTCGCGCTGCTGACCGCCGGCTCCTACGCCGAACTCGTCACGAAGTACCCGAGGGCCGGTGGTGCCGCCGTGTTCGCCGAACGCGCCTACCGGGTTCCGCTGGTGTCGTTCCTCGTCGGCTTCTGCATGCTGGCCGCGGGCGTCACGAGCGCGGCCGGCCTGTCGCTCGCGTTCGCCGGCGACTACCTCGGGACCTTCGTCGACCTGCCGCCCGTCCCCACCGCGATCGTGTTCCTGGCGCTGATCGCCTGCCTGAACGCGCGCGGCATCTCGGACTCGCTCCGGAGCAACGTCGTGATGACGGTCATCGAGGTGTCGGGACTGGTGATCGTGATCGTCGTCGTCGCCGTGATGCTCGGCGGCGGAGGCGGCGACGTGAGCCGCGTCGGCGCGTTCCCGGCGGATGCGAACCCGGCGCTCGCGACCCTGAGCGCCGCCATCGTCGCCTACTACTCGTTCGTCGGCTTCGAGACGAGCGCCAACGTCGCGGAAGAGGTCCGCGAGCCCCGGAAGGTGTACCCGAAGGCGTTGTTCGGCGCGCTGGCCACCGCCGGCGTCGTGTACGTCCTGGTCGGTCTCGCCAGCTCGATCGCCCTCCCCGCTCCGGAGCTCTCCGACTCGAGCGGCCCGCTGCTCGCCGTGGTGTCGGCGTCCGGCGTGCCGATCCCCGACTGGGTGTTCAGCCTGATCGCACTCGTCGCGGTGGCGAACGGTGCGCTGCTCACGATGATCATGTCGAGCCGCGTGACCTACGGCATGGCCGAGCAACGGCTGTTGCCGAGCGTGCTCGGCAGTGTCCTGCCGAAGCGGCGGACCCCCTGGACGGCCATCGTCGCGACGACGGTCGTCGCGATGCTCCTCACCCTGATCGGCGACGTCGGGGTCCTGGCCGAGACCGTCGTGCTCCTCCTGCTGTTCGTCTTCATCAGCACGAACGTCGCCGTGCTCGTGCTCCGCCGGGACCACGTGGCGCACGACCACTTCCGGGTCTGGACGTTCGTGCCGGTGCTCGGCGTCGCCTCCTGCGTGCTGCTGCTCACCCAGCAGAGCGGGCAGGTGTGGCTGTACGCGGGACTGCTGCTGGTGGTCGGCGTCGTGCTGTACGGCATCGCCCGCGCGACGCGCGGCCGTGGTCGCGACCAGCAGCATCCGCGGGCCGACTGACCGCGCGCCTCGCGCCTCCCGTCCGACCGCCAGGAGGCGCGGTTCACCGACACCGGACCGCGTACGGTGGGCGGATGGCCGGTCCTGACCCCCTCCGCGTCCGCGCTGCGGCCGTCGCGGTCCGCGACGACGCGGTGCTGCTCGTCCTGCGGGAGCGGGACGGCCGCCGCTACGCCGTCCTGCCGGGCGGTGGTGTGGAGGTCGGTGAGACGCCGCAGCAGGCCTGTGTCCGCGAACTGCGCGAGGAGACCGGACTCGACGGCGAGGTCCTCGCGCTGCTGCCCGTCGGGCTCGACCGCGAGGCGCCGACCGTGTACCTCCAGGTCGCCGTCGGAGAGGACGCACCCGTGCTCGACCCGACGTCTCCCGAGGGCGCGCGCACGACACCCGGCAACCGGTACCACCCGACATGGGTCCCGCTCGACCGCCTCGAGGACGTCGGCCTCGTGCCGCAGCGGGCCCTCGCGGCCGTCCGGGCAGCGGTCAGCGCAGGCTCGACCCAGCGGGCAGCGCGCTGACCCAGCGTTCCACGGCGGCGGTGATCTGCGATCGCGCGTCGGCGGGGCTGATCGTCGCCGTCCGGTCCCCCGGCTGGTCGCCGTAGGCGCCGAAGGCCGCGTGGTTCGCGCCGTTGATCTCGGTCATCGTCGCGGTCGACGGCAGCAGGTGCCGGGCAGCGTCCACCTTCGCCGGCGTCGAGAGGCCGTCACGTGAGCCCGAGACGCTGAGCACCTGGATGTACGAGCGGCTGATGTCGTTCGCGCAGTAGCTCCCGAGGAGGAGCAGCCCGTCGGCGTCCTTCGCCAGCTGGCAGGCACGGACACCGCCCAGGGAGTGACCGCCGACCGCCCACGACCGGACGTCGGGGGCGTGGGACTCGAACGTCGACAGCGGGCGGGTGTCGAAGAAGGCGAGGTGCAGCGTCGGCTTCGTGATGACGACGGTCGTCCCGCTGGCGACGACCTGCCGGAACGTCGCCATGTACGCGTAGGGGTCGACCTTCGCGCCGGGGATGAACACGATGCCCACACCGTTCGCGGTGCCGGTCGGGGTCATCACCACGGCGTCGCCCGCGTCCCGGACGGCCACACGGTCGTCCCGCCAGACCTGCAGCGCCGCGCTCCGGGTGCCCTGCATGACGATGTTCGCCCAGACGAGGAACACCACCGCGATCAGCACGACAACGGCGACGACCCAGGCGGTCCAGCGGAGTGCTCGGTTCATGGTCTCCCTGCTCCCTGCGGGCGTCGGGCGGTGACGGTGAGCCACCGCTCGTCGGCGCCCGCGCGCGTGGTCTCGCGGACGTCGACGTCGGTCCAGCCGGATCGGCGGACGACCTCGGCCAGGGGCTCGGGCGTCCAGTAGGTGAAGTGCCGGGCGCGGTCGAGCTTCCGGGTGCTCCAGGCCTCGCCCTCGCCGAGCTTCACCGTCGCGGCCAGCACACCGCCGGGGTGCACGGCGTCACGCAGCCGAGCGAGGACTCCCCCGAGGTCACCCCGCTCGACGTGCAGGAGCACGGCGTTCGCGAACACGGCGTCGTACGGGCCGCCGAACGCGTCCGGCCGCACGTCGAGCTGGCGGGCGTCGTGCCCGTCGGCCCGCAGCGCGTCCACGAACGACCGCGCTCCGTCCGTCCGGTCGACGACGAGTCCGGTCGTCTCGAGCGCGAGGGCGTCGCGCCCCGGGCCGGACCCGAGTTCGAGCACCCGCGCCCCGAGCGGGACGAGTGCGAGCAGGTCGTCGACGAGCCCGGCGCGGTGGTCGTCGGTGCGCTCGGCGTAGCGGTCGGCGGCGCGCTCGTAGGCGTCCAGCGTGCGCTCGGCGGCGAGGTCCCGGCGCATCACGATCTCGTGCCGACCGTCGGGCAGCGGGTCTCCGGCGTCCCCGGCCGCGGTGAAGCCACAGCGCTCGTACGTGCGGCGGGCCCCGGTGTTGTCCGGCATCACGGACAGTTCGAGAGTGTGGGCACCGGTGCGGGCCGCCCAGGTCGCGACCGCACGGATGAGCGCGGCGGCGACCCCTCGGCCGCGTGCAGCGGGGTCGACCCACATCGAGATGAGCTCGGCGGTGCCGGGTACGGACCCCGGGACGCCGCCGGCCATGCCGACGACGGAGTCGTCCTCGGCGTGGGCGAGCAGGTCGAGTGCACCGGGGATCGAGAGGCGGGTCCGCCACCGGTGCTCGGGTGCGTCGGCCCAGTCGGCGAGCGTGGAGCCGAAGGCGCCGGGTGCGTCCGCGAGGGCCGCGAGCCGGACCGGGCGCCAGGTCTCCCAGTCGTCCGCCGTCACCCGGCGCAGCGCGATCGTCACGCCCCGACGCTACCGCCCGCGGGCGCGAGCCGACCCTGCCGGGTCGACCCGCGCCTCCTGGACCGGGTCAGACCGCCGCGGCCTCCGAGACGGCCGCACGCAGTTCCGCCGCCGCGGCTGCGACGTCGTCCGCACTGTAGATGGCGCTCCCGGCGACGGCGATGATCGCTCCGGACGCCTGCACGGCCGCGATCGACGACGCGTTCACGCCACCCGCGATCGAGAAGGGGACACCGGACGCCTCGCCGGCCTCGAGCAGCGTGGCGAAGGTGAAGCCCTCCTCGGCCTGCTCGTCGAGCCCCGCGTGCACCTCGACGAACTGCGCGCCGAGGGCGACGACCTCGCGGGCGCGAGCGGCCTTGTCGTCCACGCCGATCAGGTCGACGACGACGCCCTTGCCGTGCTGCTCGGCGGCGGCGACGGCCCCGCGGATGGTGGAGTCGCCGGCGACACCGAGCACCGTGACCAGGTCGGCCCCCGCGGCGAACGCGATGTCCGCCTCGAGCTGGCCGGCGTCCATCGTCTTGAGGTCGGCGAACACGGTCTTGTCCGGGTGCGCCTCTTTCATCGCGGTGATGACGGAGAGGCCGGCGCTCTTGATGAGCGGCGTGCCGAGCTCGAGGACGTCGACGCTCGGAGCGGCCTTCGCGGCGAGGTCGAGCGCGGCCTCGGTGGTGAGGG
This sequence comes from Curtobacterium sp. A7_M15, assembly GCF_030705415.1. Classification (GTDB taxonomy): domain Bacteria; phylum Actinomycetota; class Actinomycetes; order Actinomycetales; family Microbacteriaceae; genus Curtobacterium. The sequence continues at coordinate 23,349 of NZ_JAUZED010000017.1, forward strand.
TGTCGATGGCGAACTGGATCTGCATGGGTGTGCCTTTCACTCGAGGTTGGCGTGGCTGGGCCACAGGTCGTCGGCGGAGCGTCCGCTCCGGGTCCAGAGGGCGTGGAAGAGCGCGTCGCCGAGCAGGACCACGGCCTGCTCGAAGCGGCTGCCCGCGTACTGCTCGGAGGCGCTGCCCGACCGGTCCGTCTTCGTCGCGGCGGGGACGACGAGGGTGACGGCGGCGAGCGCACCGAGCGGCGAGTCGTCGGTCGTCGACACGGCGAGCACGTCGGCGCCGACGTCGACCGCGGTGCGCGCCGCCTGGACGATGCCGGTGGTGGTCCCCGAGCCGCTCGCGACGAGCAGGACGTCTCCCCTCCGGACGGCCGGCGTCGTCACCTCGCCGACGACGTGCACGGCGAGTCCGAGGTGCATGAGCCGCATGGCCGTCATCCGGAGCGCGAGGCCGGAGCGGCCGGCCCCGTGGACGAACACGCGCTCGGCACCGCTGAGCAGGTCGAGCGCGGCGTCGGTGTCGCCCCGCACGGTCTCGGCGAGGTCGGCGGACTCGTGGACGATCAGGGCGAGGGCGTCGGTCACGGTGGCAGCGGGCACGGCTCCGATCGTGGTCCGGGCGCGGGTCCGTCGCCGCTACCCGACACGGCGGGGTTCCCGTCCGATCGGGTGGCCCCACCCGCTCGGGTGGGAGTCGTACGGTTGGTCGCGTGACCGACAGAGCGCGCGACGACGGGACGGCCACCGGGTCGGTCGACCAGGAGGCGCGGCGCGACCCCGCGGGACGCCTCGCCGCCGCCGACCACGCGCGGACGGTCGCGGAGCAGGCGGACCGGCACGCGCTCACCCTCGAGTCCGTGCTCGCCGTGCTCCGGTCGCCGCGGGTCGGCGACGCGGCAGCCCGTGCCGAGGCCGTCGAGATCGCCTCGGCGGCGCTCGTCGACCTCCGGACCGTGACGGACCGGCAGCGCGGAGCCCTGCTCGAACCGGTCACCGGGGCGTTCTCGCGGCTCCGCGCCGACCTCCGTCCGCTCGTCCGGTTCGGCGACCTCGACGTGCAGTTCGTCGAACCGCCCGCGACCGGTCGGGCACTCCCCGGCGACGTCGCCCACAGCGCCCGGGCGATCGTGCGGACGGCGGTGCTCGCCCTGGTGGACGAGGGTGCTGCGCGTCGCGTCCGCATCCAGTGGGACTGCGACGGACGGAACCTGCTCATGCAGCTCCGCGACGACGGAGCCGGAACGCTCGACGCGCACGACGACACGGTGCGGCCGATCGCCGAGCGGGTCGCGGCCCTCGACGGCGACCTGCACGTGGCGTCCACGGCGGGCTGGGGCTCCGTGCTCGACATCGCCATCCCGCTCGACCCGCCGGCGGGGACACCGGTGTCGTCGGAGGCGTCCGACCTCACGCCTCGCGAGCAGGACGTGCTGCGGCTCGTCGCCACCGGGATCGGCAACCGGGAGATCGCCGACGGCCTCGGGATCAGCCCGAACACGGTGAAGTACCACGTGGCGAACCTGCTCCGGAAGCTCGGCGCGCGGACGCGGGCGGAGCTCGCCGCGGTCAGTTCCCGGGCCTGAGGACCGCCGGGGTCAGCCAGCCGGCGGTGTCCGGGTACCCGTCTCGGTACCGCTCGGGGCGCTGTTCCCCGTACCGCGTGCGCTCGTGGTGCTCGCGAGCGGGTACCGGCGGTCGAGTCGCGGCCCGACGACCGAGTCGAGCAGGAAGCGTCCTGCCAGGCGCCCGACGGCCCAGTACCCGCCGACGGCGACGAAGACGAGCGGGGACCAGACCCGGAGCACGACGAGCAGCGCGGTCGCGATGCCGAACCCCACGCCGATCGCGGAGTACAGCGACCAGAAGCCCGCGACCGCCCGGTCGCGAGCCGCCTGGTCGGCCGCCGTCCGCTCGTCGAGCCCACGCACGGCCGGGTCCAGCCCGGACGGCTCCTCGCCGGCGAACAGGTCGCGGACGGGCACCTCCAGCGCACGGGCGAGGGCGCTCAGCGTCTCGAGGCTCGCGTCCTTGCCGCCCTCGAGCCGTTGGACGGTCCGGACGGCGATCCCGCTCGCCTCGGCGAGCCGTTCCTGCGTCCAGCCTCGTTCTCGCCGCAGTGCAGCGATCCGCATCTCGTTCATGCCCCGAGCCTAGGAACCGGACGGGCGAGACCACCACGACAGGGACCCGCCACGTCCCCGACAGCGACCCGTCACGTGCACGACTGCGCTCGTCACGTCCACGACGGGCTCGTCACGCACGCGGGCTGAACCGGTAGCCCATGCCCGACTCGGTCACCAGGTACCGCGGGTGCGCCGGGTCCGGCTCGAGCTTGCGCCGCAGCTGCGCCATGTACAGCCGCAGGTACCCGGAGTCGTTGCCGTGCGACGGACCCCACACCTCGGTGAGGAGCATCTCGCGCGTCATGAGCCGGTCCGGGTTCGTCACGAGGACCTCGAGGAGCCGCCACTCGGTCGGGGTGAGCCGGATCGCGGGACCGGTCGGCGGAGTGACCTGCTTCGCGACGAGGTCGACGACGAGGTCGCCGACCGCCACGGTGGGTGCACCGCCGGCGGACGCGGCGACGGCTGCCTGCCGTCGCCCGAGCGCCCGGAGCCGGGCGAGGAGCTCGTCCATCTGGAACGGCTTCGTCACGTAGTCGTCGGCCCCGGCGTCGAGCGCGTCGACCTTGTCGGACGAGTCGGTGCGGCCGGAGAGCACGAGCACCGGGACCTGCGTCCAGGCCCGGAGCCCCTCGAGCACGCCGATGCCGTCCAGCCGTGGCATCCCGAGGTCGAGCAGGACGAGGTCGGGACGCTCGGTGATCACTGCGTCGAGCGCGGCACGACCGTCACGGGCGGTGACGACGTCGTAGCCGCGGGCCGCGAGGGTGACGGCGAGCGCCCGGACGAGCTGGGCGTCGTCGTCGGCGATGAGGACCTTCGTGCTCACAGGACCGACACCCCCACGTGTCCGGCGATCGGCAGCCGCACGACGACGGTGAGTCCGCCGCCCGGGGTGTCGTCGACCTCGATGGTGCCGCCCATGCCCTCGGTGAACCCGCGGGCCAGCGCCAGTCCGAGTCCGAGTCCGGTGTCGTTGTCGGTGTCGCCGAGGCGCTGGAACGGCTGGAACACCTCGCCGCGGCGGTCCTCCGGGATGCCCGGCCCGTGGTCGGCCACGCGCAGCTCCACCCCGCCGCCGAACGCGCTCGCGGCGATGCGGACCCGGGTGCCCTCGGGGGCGTACCGCACGGCGTTGGCGAGCAGGTTCACGACGACACGCTGCAGCAGGACGGCGTCGGCGAGCACCGGCGGGAGGTCGGCCGGCAGGTCGAGGTCGACGTCGTCCGGACCGAGTTCGAGTTCGTCGAGCGCGGGGGCGACCACCGTCTCGAGGGCGAGCGGCACCGGCCTCACGGCGAGCACCCCGGCCTGCACGCGGCTGACGTCCAGCAGGTCGGCCAACAGCACCGCCAGCTGTCGCAGGCTCTCGTCGGCGGTGGCGAGCAGCGCCTCCCGGTCGTCCGTCGACAACTCGATGTCCGACGCCCGCAGCGTCTGGACGGCCGCCGAGGCGGCTGCGATCGGTCGCCGCACGTCGTGGCCGACGGCCGCGAGGATCGCGCTCCGCACGCGGTCTGCCGCCGCGATGCGCTCGGCGTCGACGGCGGCGCGGGTGAGGTCGCGGTGTTCGACCGCGGCGTCGAGCTGCTGCTCGACGACGCGCAGCAGTCGACGCTGGGTCGGGTCGTCGGGGGCGCCCGCGAACTCGAGGACGGCGCCGGACGGGAGGGACGTGGCCGCGTCCGGCGTCCCGTCGAACACCCCGGACGTGGCCGGCACCTCGTCGCCCTGCCGGATCCGGACGCCGGTGAAGCCGAACGCCTCGCGGGTGCGGTCGAGCAGCGCCTGCAGGGCGTCGTCGCCGCGCAGCACGCTGCCCGCGATGCCCATCAGCAGCCCCGACTCCGCTGCGGCGCGCCGGGCAGCACGGGACCGCCGTGCCGAACGGTCCACGACGAAGCTCACGAGCACGGCACTGATGACGTACATGACCAGGGCGACCAGGTGCCACGGCTGCTGCACCGTGACCATGTGCAGGGGTTGCACGAAGAAGAAGTCCAGGCTCAGCCCGGACAGCACGGCGGCGAAGACGGCCGGCCACATCCCGCCGACGAGCGCCACCACGAGCACGAGCAGCTGGTAGGCGAGCACGTCCACGGTGATCGAGTCGGGGTCGGTGCTGAACGACAGCAACCAGGTCAGCAGCGGCCCGGCGACGAGCGAGAGCGCGAAGGCGGCGACGATGCGCCCGCGGGACAGGCTGCCGCCGAGCTTCGGCAGGGCGAAGCCGCCGCCGGCGCGCTCGTGGGTGACGACGTGGACGTCGATGTCGCCGGACTCACGGATGACGGTGTTGCCGATGCCCGGACCGGTCATCGCCGCCGCGATGCGACTGCGACGGCTCACACCGATGACGATCTGCGTGGCGTCGATCGACTTCGCGAACCGCACCAGGGTCGTTGGCACATCGTCGCCGACCACCTGGTGGTACGTCCCGCCGAGCTGTTCGAGCAGGGCGCGCTGCTTCCCGAGCGCTCCCGGGTGGCGCTCGCGGAGGCCGTCGTTCGTCGTGACGTGCACCGCCGCGAGCTCGCCGCCGGCACTCCGCGCGGCGATCCGGGCACCCCGGCGCAGCAGTGTCTCCCCCTCGGGGCCGCCGGTCAGTGCGACGAGGACGCGTTCCCGGGTCTCCCACCGGTGGTCGATGCCGTGCTCGGCTCGGTAGGCCTTGAGCGCGTCGTCGACCTCGTCGGCGAGCCAGAGCAGGGCGATCTCGCGGAGGGCGGTGAGGTTGCCGAGCCGGAAGTAGTTCGACAGTGCCGCGTCGATCCGGCTCGCCGGGTAGACGAGCCCGTCCGACAGCCGCTCGCGCAGCGCCGCGGGGGCGAGGTCCACCACCTCGATCTGGTCCGCCTGGCGCACCACGGCGTCCGGCACGGTCTCGCGCTGGACGGTGCCGGTGATCTCGCGGACGACGTCGCCGAGGGACTGCATGTGCTGGATGTTCACGGTGCTCACGACGGAGATCCCGGCGGCGAGCAGGTCCTCGACGTCCTGCCACCGCTTCTCGTGGCGGCCGTCGGGGGCGTTCGTGTGGGCGAGTTCGTCGACGAGGGCGATGTCGGGCCGGCGCGCGAGGACGGCGTCGAGGTCCATGTCGTCGAGCGTCACGCCGCGGTGCTCGACGATCCGGCGCGGCACGACCTCGAGGCCGTGCACGAGCGCGGCGGTGGCGGCGCGCTCGTGGGTCTCGACGACGGCGACGACCACGTCGCGCCCCTCGGCGCGCAGTCGGTGCCCTTCTTCGAGCATCGTGAACGTCTTGCCGACACCGGGCGCCGCACCGAGCAGGACCCGTAGCTTCCCGCGCTTCACGTGCCCATCCTCTCGCGTCCGAGCGGTGCAGGCAGCGCCCGCACGACCGAAGTCCGTCCGGACCGCGGTTCCGCGCGGTTCGAGGTGACTCCGGTCGTGCGGGAGCGATCCGCGCCACGGGTCACGCCGACGCCTTCGCGAGCGCCAGGTTCAGCTCGAGGACGTTGACGACGGGCTCGCCGAGGAACCCGAGCTGCCGAGCCTCGGTGTGCTGTTCCACGAGCGTCCGGACGGCCGACTCGGACATCCCCCGCGCCGACGCCACCCGGGCGACCTGTTGCATCGCGTACTCGGGGCTGATGTCCGGGTCGAGGCCGGAGCCCGACGCGGTGACCGCGTCCGCGGGGACCTCGCTGACGGGGACGCCGTCGGCCTTCGCGATCGCCTCCTGACGCTCCTGGATCGCCTTGACGAGGTCGGGGTTGTTCGGCCCGAGGTTCGACCCGCTCGATGCGTTCGCGTCGTAGCCCTTCTCGCCCGCGGCACTCGGACGGGACTGGAACCACCGGGCTGCGGAGGGCCCGTCGAACGATTGACCGATCAGGGAGGACCCGACGACCTTCCCGTCAGAGGACGTGACCATCGAGCCGTCGGCCTGGTCGTGGAAGGCCGCCTGGCCGACACCCCACACCGCGAGCGGGTAGGCGACGCCCAGGACGACGGTGCAGAGGAGGGTGAGGCGGACGGCCACACCGGCGGAACGGAAGGTTGTACGTGCAGAAGCCATGACTAGAACCCCGGGATGAGACCGACGACGAGGTCGATCAGCTTGATGCCGATGAAGGGGACGACCACGCCGCCGAGCCCGTAGAGGAGCAGGTTGCGGCCGAGGATCGACGAGGCCGATGCAGCGCGGTACGTGACGCCGCGCAGCGACAGCGGGATGAGCGCCACGATGACGAGCGCGTTGAAGATCACGGCCGACAGGATCGCGGACGACGGGCTGTGCAGGCCCATGACGTTCAGCGCCGCGAGCCCCGGGAACGCCAGCTGGAACATAACCGGGATGATCGCGAAGTACTTCGCGACGTCGTTGGCGATCGAGAACGTGGTGAGCGCGCCGCGGGTGATGAGCAGCTGCTTGCCGATCCGGACGACGTCGATGAGCTTGGTCGGGTCGGAGTCGAGGTCGACCATGTTGCCCGCCTCCTTCGCCGCCGTCGTGCCGGTGTTCATCGCGACGCCGACGTCCGCCTGCGCCAGGGCCGGGGCGTCGTTCGTGCCGTCGCCGGTCATCGCGACGAGGTTGCCGCCCTCCTGCTCCTTGCGGATGAGGGCGAGCTTGTCCTCGGGGGTGGCCTCGGCGAGGAAGTCGTCGACGCCGGCCTCGGCGGCGATGGCCTTCGCGGTGCGCGGGTTGTCGCCCGTGATCATGACCGTCCGGATGCCCATCTCGCGGAGCTGCGCGAACCGCGCGGACATGCCGTCCTTCACGACGTCCTTGAGGTGCACGACGCCGAGCAGGTCGACGGCGCCACCGGGCGCGCGGCGGGCGACGACGAGCGGGGTGCCGCCCTGGTCGGAGACCTCGGCCACGGTGGCGTCGATCGCGGCGGTGACGGCCGGGTCGGCTGCCCCGGCCCACAGGAGCACCGCAGCCGCAGCACCCTTCCGGACCTCCGTGCCGTCGGTCAGGTCGAGGCCGGACATGCGGGTCTGCGCGGTGAAGGGCACCTCGACCGCTCCGGTCGGCTTCAGGGTCGTGACGCCGGAGGACTCCGCCAGCTCGACGATCGAGCGACCCTCGGGCGTGCTGTCCGCGGCCGACGACAGCGCCGCAGCCTCCATGAGCTCCGGCTCGGTGACACCGGGCACCGGCACGACGCGGGACGCCCGGCGGTTGCCGTACGTGATCGTGCCGGTCTTGTCGAGCAGCAGGGTCGTGATGTCACCGGCTGCCTCGACCGCACGGCCGGACATCGCGAGCACGTTGTGCTGCACGAGGCGGTCCATGCCGGCGATGCCGATGGCCGAGAGCAGCGCCCCGATGGTGGTCGGGATGAGGCAGACGAGCAGGGCGATGAGCACCGGGATGCTCACGGTCGCGCCGACCAGACCGGCGATGGGCTGCATCGTGAGGCACACGATCACGAAGACGATCGACAGCGACGCGAGCAGGATGTTCAGCGCGATCTCGTTCGGCGTCTTCTGGCGTGCGGCGCCCTCGACGAGCCGGATCATCCGGTCGATGAAGGTCTCACCGGGGGTCGACGTGATGCGCACGACGATCCGGTCCGAGAGCACCCGGGTGCCGCCGGTGACGGCACTCCGGTCGCCGCCGGACTCGCGGATGACCGGAGCGGACTCACCCGTCACGGCCGACTCGTCGACGGACGCGATGCCGTCGACGACGTCGCCGTCACCCGGGATCACCTCGCCGGCGACCACCACGACGACGTCGCCCTTGGCGAGGTCGACGGACGCGACCTCCTCGGTCGCGTTGCGGGTGGCGGCCGGGTCCGCGGTGTCGTACCCGAGCACCCGCCGCGCGGTCGTGGTCGACCGCGTCTTGCGGAGGGTGTCGGCCTGCGCCTTGCCGCGGCCCTCGGCCACGGACTCCGCCAGGTTCGCGAAGCCCACCGTCAGCCAGAGCCACACGGCGATCGCGACGGTGAAGGCGGACGGCTCGACGAACAGCGAGACGGTGGTGAGCGCGGCGCCGACCTCGACGATGAACATGACGGGGTTGCGCCACATGAGACGCGGGTCGAGCTTGCGCAGGGCACCCGGCAGACCCGCCGCCAGCTGGCGGGGTCCGAAGGCGGACGAGGTGGTCGGCCTGGAGGCGCTGGTCGCCTCGGGCGCGGAGGTCGCGGTGGTCATGGAGTTGTCCTTGGACGTCGACGGGGCGTTCATCGAGCGAGCGCTTCTGCGAGGGGTCCCAGTGCGAGCACCGGGAAGTAGGTGAGGGCGGTGACGATGACGGCCACGCCCCCGAGGAGGCCGATGAACAGCGGCCGGTGGGTGGGCAGCGTGCCGGCGGTCGCGGGCACCTTGTCCTGCTGGGCGAGGGAGCCGGCGAGCGCCAGCACGAGCGCGATCGGCAGGAAGCGTCCGAGGAGCATCACGACGCCGAGCGCGGAGTTCATCCACGTGGTGTTCGCGGTGAGGCCGCCGAACGCGGACCCGTTGTTGTTCGCGCCGGACGTGAAGGCGTAGAGCAGCTCGGACAGGCCGTGGTTGCCCGGGTTGAAGATGCTCGTCCCGGTCACCTGCTCCTTGACCCCCGGGATCACGAGGGACAACCCCGTGGCGAGCAGGACGAGCGTCGGGGTCACGAGGATGTAGAGCGCGGCGAAGGTCATCTCGCGGGCGCGGATCTTCTTGCCGAGGTACTCCGGGGTGCGACCGACGAGGAGCCCGCCGATGAACACCGTGATGACGGCGAGCACGAGCATGCCGTACAGCCCGGAGCCGACGCCGCCGGGGCTGATCTCGCCCAGCATCATGTTGAGCAGCGCCATCATCCCGCCGATCGGCGTGAAGCTGTCGAACATGCCGTTGACCGCACCGGTCGAGGTGGCCGTCGAGGTCGTGCCGAAGAGCGTCGTGCCGAGGATCCCGAACCGGACCTCCTTGCCCTCCATGGCCGCACCGGCGGCGTGCGTGGCCGCGCCGGCTCCGGCGAGCTCGAACGCCGACATGACCGAGAGCGACACGAGGAAGATCGCGCCCATGACGGCGAGGATCGCGTAGCCCTGGCGGTCGTCGCCGACGAGGCGCCCGAACGTGCGGGGCAGCGAGAACGGGATGACGAGCATGAGGAAGACCTCGACGAGGCTCGTCCACGCCTGCGGGTTCTCGAACGGGTGCGCGGAGTTCGCGTTGAAGTACCCGCCGCCGTTCGTCCCGAGCTCCTTGATCGCCTCCTGCGACGCGACGAAGCCGTCCGGGACGTGCTGTGCGCCCCCGGCCAGCGTCGTGACGTCGACGCCGGCACCCCAGGACTGGATGACACCGCCGGCCACGAGGACGATCGCGAAGACGAACGCACCGGGGAGCAGGAGTCGGACGGTGCCGCGGACGACGTCCACCCAGACGTTGCCGAGCGTGTCGGACCTCCGCCGGGCGAACCCGCGGACGAGCGCCACGGCGACGGCGAGGCCCACCGCGGCGGACAGGAAGTTCTGCACCGCGAGGCCGGCCATCTGGACGCTGTAGCCGACGGTCGCCTCGGGTGAGTACGACTGCCAGTTGGTGTTCGAGACGAAGGACGCCGCCGTGTTGAAGGCGAGCGACGGTCCGACGTTCGGCAGTCCGAGGTCCCCCGGCAGCACGACCTGGATCCGCTGCAGGAGGTACACGAGCAGGAGCCCGACGACGCTGAAGAGCAGCACGCCGCGCAGGTAGGCGGGCCAGGACTGCTCCGCGTCGGGGTCGACACCGATGACGCGGTAGACCCCGCGCTCGACGCGGGTGTGCCGGACGGGCGTGTAGACGCTCGCCATCCAGTCACCGACGGGTCGGTAGCAGACCACGAGGAGCAGGACGAGGAGCGCGACCTGGGCGATGCCGGCCCACGTGTCCCCGGTGCTCATCAGAACTTCTCCGGCCGGACGAGCGCCCAGACCAGGTAGACGACAGCGGCGACGCCGAGGACGGCGGCGGCGATGGTGATGCCGATCACAGCCGCTCGACCCCCTTGGCGATGAGGGCGACCACGCCGAACACGGCGAGGACACCGGCGACGACGAACACGTCGAACACTTGGGACTCCGTAGGTTGCACGGGCCCGGCACCGGGTGGTGCGGACCGGCACCACGTGTGGTGCCGAACCGATGGTGGATCCGCAGCCGCGCCTCCTGGGCCGTCCTGACGGTTCCCTAACGCGCTCCGCACACACGCATGCGCGTCGCTAACGCGCCGTGGCCCTCCGGAGCCGCTCGGCGAGCACGGCCGTCGCTGCACGGAGTTCGTCGGGCCCTTCGACGGTGAACTGCGCGGTGGTGCCGGCGAACGCCGCCGCGAGGCCGTCCCACGACCAGGAGCCGCGCGTGAGGCGGCACCGTTCCGGTCCGAGCGGCTCGAGCACGGCGTCGTCGGGGAGGTACGGCGCGATGGTGTCGGCCGGCACCTCGAGGACGGCGGTGCCGGTGCACGGCCAGACGTCCGCGCGGTCCGACCCCTTGAACCGCGCGGCCACGAACGCTGCCGGATCACCGCCCGGTACGTGACGCGGTGGGAACCGCACGCGCGTCCGCATCCGCGGGGTGATGCGGTCGACTCGGTGCGTGCGCCAGTCCGCGCGGTCGAGGTCCCAGTCGAGCAGGTACCAGCGGCCGTCCCGAGCGACCACCGCGTGCGGCTCGACGCGGTGGAGCGTCTCGTCAGGGCCGTACCCGAAGCGGAGCACCTCGCCGAGGTGGACCGCCTCGCTCACGGCGGCCAGGACCTCCGGGTCGACGCGGGTGCGTCCGGGCGACGTGACCGCGTCGATCGCGTCGACCCGTGCGCGCAGACGCGCGGGCATCACCTGTCGCACCGTCGCGAGCGCCCGGGCGGCCGATTCGGCGATGTCCGCGCCGGTGGCGGGTGCCACGGCCAGCGCGATGGCGATCGCGACCGCCTGGCCGTCGTCGAACAGCAGCGGTGGCAGGTCCGCACCCGCCTCCAGTCGGTAGCCCCCTGCCGGGCCGCGCAGCGCCTCGACGCGGTAGCCGAGGCCGCGGAGCCGGTCCACGTCCCGACGGAGCGTGCGTGGGCTGACCTCGAGCCGTCCGGCGAGCTCGTCACCCGGCCAGTCCCGGTGCACCTGCAGCAGTGAGAGCAGCGCGAGCATGCGCGAGGACGGTCCGGACATGTCCCCAGTATCGATCGAGAAGCGGACAGGATCTGACCGCAACACCTCCGATGCTGGTCGCATGAGCATCGAAACCACAACCCACCTCAACTTCGACGGACAGGCCCGCGCGGCCCTCGACTTCTACGCCTCGGTCTTCGGCGGACAGGTCGCGTCCATGACCTACGGCGCGATGGGCGCCTCGGACGAGCCCGCCTGGGCCGACCGCATCGTCTTCGGCCAGGTCGCCACCGACGCCGGGCTGCGGGTGATGGCCTTCGACGTCTGGCCGGGACAGCCGTACGACCAGGGCACGAACGCCTTCTACGTGTACGTGCACGGCGACGACGCTGCCGAGATCGAGCGGTACTGGGCGGGGTTGTCCGAGGGTGCCGAGATCCGGCAGCCGCTCGGCCCGTCGGCCTGGGCACCGCTCGCCGGGCAGCTCCGCGACCGCTTCGGCGTGGTCTGGGCACTCGACGTCGAGGGGTCGCAGGGCTGACACCGGAGGCTGCGCGGGGCCGTACGGCTCCGCGTAGCCGCCGCCCTGGTGACCGCGCCTCCGGATTCCGATCCACTTCTCCACGAAATCCGGCCCCCGGTAGCGTGCTGGGATGCCCGAGTTCCGACCCATGCCCGGCTACGACCTCGGCAACGGGTGGGTGGCCGCTCGCCGCCGCGACCGGTTCGGCCGCGCCCGGCGCTGGGTCGGCCCGCCGGTCGCGCTCCTCGCCGTCGTCACGGCCGTCCTGCTCTTCCGCTGGTACGCCGGCGTCGCCGACCAGGTCGAGTGGGAGTGTGCGGTGTCCTCGTGCGGGACGAACGATCCGCGGTCCTTCGCTCCGGAGGGGTGCTGGGCGCTCCTCGTGCTGGCCTGGCTCGGCGTCGGTCGCCTGCCGGGTCGCTGGTGGTGGCGCGCTGGACTGCTGCTCGCGTTCGCCCTCGTCGCCGCGTGGTCGATCGACTGGTGGCGGATGCCGGGGATGGACCTCGGCCTGTTCGTGACCCCGATCGGCGCGGGTGGTGTCGGCGCCGTGCTGCTGCTCGCGCGGACCGGGATCGCGATCGACCGCTCTCGCGGGCGAGCCCACACCGCTCGGCGGCGGGCGCGGTGACCGGGCGGTCAGCGCGTGGGACTCCACGTGCTGACCGTCACGGCAGCGGTGACGCTCGTCGGCGCGAACACCTGCTCCGGGTCGACATGGTGGTGACTCGGCCCCATGTGCACCACGTCGTGGACGTCCTCGGCGGACAGCTCCATCGTCCACGTGCGGTCCTCGGCCGAGCGCTGCTCGAACGCGGGCGCCAGGGATTCGTGCAGCCGCCGTTCCTTCTCGGGGTCCACCGTGATGGTCGCCTCGGCCAGCTCCGCAAGGTGTCCGGTGCGCGGTGTCACCACGACGAGGAGCCCTTCGGGGTGCAGCACCCGCGCGTACTCCCTCTGGTTGCGCGGCGCGAACACGTCCAGCACGACGGCGGCGGCGCCGTCGACGACCGGGAGGCGCTCGGTCACGTCCCCGACGACGGCCCCCGCACGCTCGTGGATGCGAGCGGCGCGTCGGATCGCGACCGCGGACAGGTCGAGTGCGACCCCGAGCCGCGGGACGGCCTCGAGCGCGTGCGCGAGGTACGTGCCCGGACCGGACCCGACGTCGAGGACGACACCGGGCACGTCCAAGGAAGCGACCGCTCGGGCGACGGCGCGCTCCACCGGCGCGTAGTGCCCCCGCCCGAGGAAGCGGAGCCGGGCGTCGACCATCTCCGGGGTGTCCGCCGTCAACGCCCGACGCTTCGCGGGCAGGAGCGTGAGGTGCCCCTGCTTGGCCTCGTCGAACCGGTGACCGTTCGCGCAGCCGACCTGACCGCCGACCACGCGGCCGAGAGGCTCGGCGCAGACGGGGCAGGCGAGCACGGGGAGCAGGTCGTCACGCACCGGCCCAGCGTACGGGGCCTCGCTGGCCTGGCCGGACCGGCGCGGTCGACGGCGGGTTCTCCGTCCACTGACCCCGGTACGGTCGGGGCATGGCCGTCATCCACCGCGCAGAACTCCGTCCGTCGAAGCTCGAGGCGCTCGCCGCCTGGCTGCCGGGCCAGCCCTGGAGCGGCGTGTCCGCCGGCGACGACCTCGCGATCGCCGGGAGGTTCCGGTTCGACGACCCCGCCGGCGAGGTCGGCGTCGAGACGATCCTCGTGCGCACCTCGGACGACCGGGTGCTCCAGGCGCCGTTGACCTACCGCGGCGGACCGCTCGACGGCGCCGAGGCCTTCCTCGTGACCGAGATGGACCACTCGGTACTCGGACGCCGATGGGTCTACGACGCCGTCGGCGACCCGGTGTACGCCGACGTGCTCCGTCGGGCGATCGCCACGGGCGGGCACGAGGCCACCCTCGAGCGCGCCGACGGTTCCGGGGCGTGGGACGCCGAGGGGACGGCCCAGGGCAGCGGATCCGACACCGACTCCCCCGCCGTGGCTGCCGCCGCAGCGCAGACCGCCGGGGACCTGACCTCCGTCCGCACCGACCACGGCACGCTCGTCGTCGCCCGGGTCATCGGAGCGGAACTGCCCGCGGGCCGCACGCTCTCCGGCACCTGGGCCGGCGGGACCGGCGTGCTCGCCGCCCTGGTGCCCTGAACCGGACCACCTGACCGTCGGGACGTCCGTGGCGGGGCCGAGCCGCGCCTCCCGACCCGTCCGATGCGGGTACGGACAGGGCCTGCCTGCCGGCCTGGAGCGATGGCAGGATCGAGGGCGTGAAGACACTGGAGTTGCCACAGACGGACCTCACCGCCTCCGACGTGATCGTCGGCCTGATGCGGATCAACGACATGAGCGACGAGGACATCCGGTCGCTGTACGCCGCCTCGCGCGATGCCGGCGTGACGATGTTCGACCACGCCGCGGTGTACGGCGAGTGGCACGGCTGCGAGGCGCGGTTCGGCTCGGCCGTGACGCTGTCGCCGGCCGAGCGGGCCGAGATCGTGCTGCAGACCAAGGTCGGGATCCGTCCGACCCCGCACGGCGCGTACTTCGACTTCTCGTACGAGCACATCATCGAGTCCGTCCACGAGTCGCTCGAGGCACTGCGGACCGACTACGTGGACGTGCTGCTCCTGCACCGTCCCGATGCCCTGGTCGAGCCGGACGAGGTGGCGAAGGCCTTCGACGAGCTGCACGCCGCCGGCAAGGTGCACCACTTCGGCGTCTCGAACCACACGCCGGGGCAGGTCGAGCTCCTCAAGCGCTCGGTGCAGCAGCCGCTCGCCTTCAACCAGGTGCAGCTGAGCATCACGCACGCGAACGTCATCGCGCAGGGCGTCACGGCGAACATGGCCGGACTCGACCAGTCGATCGACCGCGACAACGACATCCTCAACCACTCGCGCCTGAACGACATCACGCTGCAGGCCTGGTCGCCGTTCCAGAAGGGGTTCTTCGACGGCGTCTTCCTCGACGACCGCGAGCACTACGCCGAGCTGAACGACGTGCTGGACGAGCTCGCGGCCGCGCACGGCGTCACCCCGACGGGGATCGCGGTGGCGTGGATCACCCGGCACCCCGCGCACTTCCAGGTCGTCCTCGGCACGACGAACCCACAGCGCGTGCGGGACTCGGCCGCCGGGTCGGACGTCGTGCTCTCCCGCGAGGAGTGGTACCGGGTGTTCACCGCCGCGGGGCACACCGTTCCCTGAGCCGATCGGGCAGGGTGGGACCCGTGCTCCGCGACCTCACCCTGCCCGTCACCCTCGCCACACGCTCCGGCGCCGTCACCGTCCGCGACGCCTCGCCCGAGGACCTCGACGCCCTGACGGCACTGCTGTCGGACGACCCGATCAGCGCCGCGCGCGGGGACGTCGCCGCGCCCGAGGACGAGCCGCTGTACGCCGCCGCGCTCCGGGCGATCGTCGCGGACCCGGCGAACGCGCTCCTCGTCGTGACCGACGAGCGGGACGTCGTCGTCGGCACGCTGCAGCTCACGAGGATCCCCGGGATGGCCCGGCGTGGATCCGCCCGGCTGCTCGTCGAGGCCGTCCGGGTGAGCAGTGCCGTGCGCTCCGGTGGGATCGGCAGCGCGGTGATGCGGTGGGTGATCGACGTCGCGGCGCGGGAGCTCGGGACGTCGCTCGTGCAGTTGACCTCCGACGCCGACCGGACCCAGGCGCACCGGTTCTACGAGCGGCTGGGGTTCACGGGCTCCCACGTCGGGTTCAAGTACCGGGTGCGCTGAGGTTCTTCCCAGAACGTCCACGATGCAAGGTGTTCTCGCGCGTACCTGGTCAGAACTTCTGACCAGCAACGCGCGATCCGACCGGGTACGCCGCGGCCAGCGCCGGCGAAGGGGGGTCAGTCGGTGTGGGTGGGGGTGCTCGGGACCGCTACGTCGACGGGCGACACCCCCGCGGGGTCGGCGGACGCCCCGCCGACGACGTCGAACGTGATGCCGAGCTCGGCAGCCGTCTCCTCGTCGAGCTCGAGCCCGTCCTGCTTCACCTGGTCCTCGGGGATGGCACGGCCACCGGACGGGTCCCACGAGTTCGCGATCGACATGCGCCCGAGCGTGCCCGACGCACTTGGCAATCGCCCTGGAAACGCGTCAGAGGTCGTCCGGGTGCAGGCGGTCGCCGGCCTGCGGGCGCCGGAACACCGGACCGCCGCCGGCCTCGTCCTCGTCCTCGTGGTGGACGGGCGAGACGCTCGGGTCACCGGCGGCGGGACCGACGTCGGCGCCGCGGTCCTCCTCGATCTGGAGTTCGTCCTCGTCGGAGCCGTCCACGGGGATCGAGCGGCCGGGCTGTTCGGGATCGAAGGGTGTGCTCATCGACATGGGGTGAGCATCCTCCGCAAGGGTGAACGACGGGTCAACGCTGTCCGTCCGCCGCGATCAGCTCGAGCTGTGTGAGCGGGAGGTCGGAGACCGCAGTGACCGTGAAGGCCGTGCCGGTGCCCTGCAGCCGGAACACCCGGGTCTGCCCCGCCCAGTCGAACACCGCGTCCTGCACGGTGACCCGGGTGTCGCCGACCGCCGCGTCCCACGAGTAGACCCCGGCCTCCGCGGCGGTGACGGTGTACAGCGAGGTCGGGACCGGTGGGACCTCGAACGACACCGAGGTCCCCGCCGTGACGGGTGTGACGGTCCGACCCGCGTCGTCGCTCAGCGGCGAGAGGCCGACCGGCAGCAGGTCGACGGGAGTGTCCCGGTACCCGTGCACGTCGGACGCCGACACCGGGCGGCTGTCCGACGCCCAGCCCTGTGGCTCGGCGGTCAGCGTGAACACGATGCTGGACGCCGACACCACGACCGAGTGCGGGATGCTGACCGACGTCCAGGGCTCCCCGTCGACGGTGACGGAGGCGATGAACCGTCCGTCGGAACGCGTCTCGATGACGGTGGGCGTGGGCCCGGGCTGCCGCAGCACGGCCCGGCGGACCGACGGCGGGACGAGGACGTAGGTGCCCGTGGACGGCGCCAGCGGGTAGAGCCCGATCGTCGCGAAGACGTACCAGGCGCTCATCTCGCCGTTGTCCTCGTCGCCGGGGTAGCCCTGGCCGAGGTCCGAACCGACGAAGAGTCGCTCGAGCGCCTCGCGGACGAGGCGGTGCGCGTCGTCGTGCCGCCCGGTGAACATCGGGAAGAACGGGATGTGGTGCGCTGGCTGGTTCGACAGCCCGAGCATCCCCATCCGCACGTCGCGGGCCTCGGTCATCTCGTGGATCGGGAAGCCGTACGACCCGGAGCGGGCGGTCGCACCGGTCCCCGGGGTGGCGAAGAAGGCGTCGAGCGCGGCGTCGAACCGGGACGCGCCGCCGTGCAGGTCGACGACCCCGGCACCGTCGTGGGGAGCGGTGAAGGCCGTCCCCCACGCGTTCGTCTCGGTGTAGTCGTCGCCCCAGTCACGCGGGTCGAACTCGGTGCCGACCCGCCACGACCCGTCCGGGTCGCGGCCGATGAAGAACCCGCGTTCGGAGTCGAACACGTTCCGGTACTGCAGGGAACGACGGGCGAACCACTCCGCCTCCGCCTCCCAGCGGGCGAGGTCGGCCGACGTCCGGGCGCGCGAGGCGAGCAGGCCCGCCATGACGGCGAGCCCCCAGTCGTTGATGGCCGCGTCGAGGGTCCAGCTCATGCCCTCGTGGGTCGCGGTGTCGACGTGGCCGCGGAAGGCACCCGGGAGGCTCCCCTTGCGTCCCACACGCTCGTCCCGCGGCGGGACGGTCGCGTTCCGCACCGCGCTCCGGTAGGCCTGCTCCAGGTCGAACCCGGGGACGCCCTTGACCGCGAGGTCCGCGAAGACGGTGTCGCTCGTGGTGCCGGTCATGCAGTCCTCGGCGCCGGGGGCGCTCCACCGGGGAGTCCATCCACCGTCGTGGTGGTGCTCGACGAATCCCTGCGCGAGGTCGCCCGCCGTCTCCGGGGTGAGCAGGGCGAGGAGCGGCCACGCCGTCCGGTAGGTGTCCCAGAACCCGTTCGTGGTGGTGAAGGGCCCGTCGACGATCTCGGGGCCCGGCTCGTCGCGGATCGGCTCGGCCTGCACGGCGCCGTACGGGGAGCGGTGCCGGGGAACCCCGTCGCGGGCGGTCTCTCCCGCACGGTTCGGGTAGAGGAACAGCCGGTACAGCCCCGAGTACAGGCTCGTCAGCTGGTCGGGGGTCGCGCCCTCGACGGAGAGCGTGGCGAGTTCGTCGGTCCAGAGCTGCTCACCCCGGGCCCGCATGGTGTCGAACGGGCCGGCGGCGTCGAGGTTCGCGCGGGCGTCCTCGAACGAGACCGTGGAGATGCCGAGCAGGACGTCGGTGCCTCCGGCGTCGTCGGACAGCGACAGCCAGCCGCGGAGCTGCTGCTCGCCGACCGTGGTGTGGTCGGCCGTCACGCCGGGGACCCGCAGGTGCACGAAGTGGGGCGGCGTGCCCGGACGATCGTCGAGCAGGGCCTCGACCACGGCCGCACCGTCCGTGACCGTCACCGAGACCTCCGAGACCCGGCCGTGGTGGTCGAGCACGAGACTCCGGGTGCCGGTGAACCGGAAGCCGAGGGCGAACTCCCCCGCGGTCATCTCGGCCGTGACGCCGCCGTCGAGCTCGACCCGGTACCGGTGGGGGCCGTCCAGCTCGTGGTCGTGGTCGAAGCCGAGCGCGCGGGCGCCGCGATCGGGGTCGGGGGTGTCGAGCGGGGAGGGCATGACCTGGAACACGCCGCGGTCCCCCATCCACGGTGACGGGATGTGGCTCGTCGCGAACGCCTGGATCGCCGGGCGGACCCGGCCCGTCGCGTCGGTGCGGTCGTGCTCCTGGTAGGCGTAGGGCCAGCGGTTGCTCGAGGCGTCGGTCATCGGCAGGCCGAAGACCCCTCCGTGCGGGATGCCGACCAGCGGGGCGTTGTTGCCGCGGGAGAACCGTGCGGACGCCTGCGTGCCGCGGGTCGTGCGGACGTGGTCGAGCGGGGTGCGCGGGGCGGGGCGCGCGGGTCCGATGCGGACGGCGTCGAGCCAGCCGCGCAGGTGCCGACGGGACCCGTCGTCGACGCTGGAGGCGGTGGTCGGACCCGATCCGGCTGCGATCGTGGGGTGCGGGGCGGAGCCGAGCCGCGCCTCCAGGCGGTCCACGACCCGACCCGCGAGCGGCGTGAGGTCCACCGATCGACGGTTCCACTGGTCGACCCACTGCTTGCGTGCGGCGTCCTGCGCCCGCGGTGTGAGCGCGTCGCCGTACTGGTCGCGCGCGGTGTCGCTCAGCCGGGTGCCGTCGGTGCAGACCAGGTCGAGCGCGAACGCGGTCGCGTCCCAGAAGTGCGGCAGGTCGTCCTCGGTCGGTTCCGTCGCGCCGTCCGGCAGCACGCGCTCCGGGAACCACACCCACGAGAGCTCGTCGCCCGACTCGATCGTCCGACCGTCGAACCCCGGGACGATCGCCTCGGCGACGTCCTCGCCGGCGGGCCGCTCGACCAGCCAGCCCTCCGCCGAACCGAAGCCGACACCGTTCCGCGCGGCGACGGCCGTCGTCGGGCCACCGCTCCGTTGCAGTTCTCGCACCGGACCAGCGTATTTGGTCCACCGTCTGGAGGAAAACCCCCGGCGTGTCAGCCCTTCTTGTGCCCCGGCGCGTTCGACGAGTTCCCGGGGCCCTGCCGGGGACCGCCCTTGCCGCTGGTGTCGACGGCCGGGTCGGCGCCGCCCTGCGGTGTCTGCACCGGGTTCGACGCCGGGCTCGACGGCTGCGGCCCCACCGAGGGATCGTCCGCCGGGTCGCTCGGCTGTGCCGGCTCGGAGGGCTGCTCGGACGGCTGCTCCGCCGGTTCGCTCGGCTGCTCGGCCGGTTCGGACGGCTGCTCCGCCGGTTCGGACGGCTGCTCCGCCGGCTCGCTCGGCTGCTGGTCGTCCGTCGAGGGCGAGCTCGAGCTCGAATCCGTCGGTGCCGGCGTCGGCCCGTCGTCCCCGTTCAGGGCGAACACGGCGACGACGATGCCGGCGAGCACGAGCACGCCGACCACCACTGCCGCGATGATCGGTCCGCGACGGCGGCGAGGTCGGTCGTCCGGCGTCGGTGCCGGGGGTGCGGCGACCGGGCCGCGCGGGCCTCCGGAACGGCCGACCGCCCCGGTCGCACCGTCCGCACTGCGGGCCGCCTGGGCGCCGAGCACCGTGGTCGCGACGTCGTCGGAGGCGTTCGGCCGCTGCGCGTCCAG
>NZ_JAUZED010000170.1 GCF_030705415.1 Curtobacterium sp. A7_M15
GCCCCGCGACCGTGGACCAGCCCGTCGCCCGGCCGGAGCGGTCCGTGCCCGGCCGACCCGCGCCTCCAGGCCCCTGCACGACCACCGACGCACCGAGCACGACCGACGACACGAGCAGGAGTCCGGAGGCGGCCGCGTAGCGCTGCGGCCCCGCCGCCAGCGCGGCAGGGCCGGGCCCCGACCAGTCCGGCACCGCGGACCCGTTCGCGACGAGCGCCGCCCACCACACCACGACCGAGCCGCCGGCGAGGGCCACCACGATCCACCGGGCACGTCCCCTGCCCCGTGCCACCGCCGCCACGAGCACGACCGCCAGCAGCACGGCCGGGACGACCAGCACACCCCACCCGTCCGCGTGCACCGTCTCCGCGACGACGCCGACCCGGCGGTCCCACGCTCCCCCGAGCGGCTGCAGGAGGTAGCCGGCGAGCACCGTGCCGACACCCGGGTCGCCCGGCCGGGACGCTCGTGGATCGGTGAGCGCCGTGGCGACCTGCACCGCACTGCCGACCAGCGCCGCCAGGGTGACCGGCAGCGGACGGAGGTCCACCCGTCCGCTCGTCGTCCGCCGCAGCGGGAGCCAGGCGAGCACCAAGAGCGGGAGGAACAGTGCCGACTGCGGCTCGGTCAGCACGCCGAGCGCGGTGACCACGGCGAGCGCCACCGCACCCCACCAGGTCCGCGCCCGGTACGTGAACAGCCACGGCACCAGGACGAGCACGTACCAGTGCAGGTTCGCCGCGGTACCGCTGATCTCGACCGGCGCGAGCGGCAGGACGACGGGGACCGCGGCGAGCAGCACCCGGAGCGGCCACGGCCGGACGACGTCCCGCGACAGCAGGAACACGAGCGCACAGACGACCCCGACGACCAGGCAGGCGAGGCCCGAGACCGCGACCGCGTACCGATCGACCGGCAGGGTCCAGGCGAGGTCGACGACGATCCGCGGGACGAGGTGACGGTACCCGGCGTAGGGCTCCAGGACGGCGCCTGGGCCGAGCGCGAGCCGATCGCGGAGGAACACCCCGCCGTCCTCGGCCCACACCGTCCCGCGGGTCACCCGGCCGAGCCGCCACCAGGCCACGGCCGTGGCCGATCCACCGACGACCGCAGCGACCGTCGGTACGCCGAAAAGCCGCCAGCCGCGCGCCATGGTGCGGTGATCGTACCGCCGACATCGCGGATCGTGGATACTTCTTCCCTTCTGTCGTGGGTGTCCGGCGACCGCTGGTCGGAGCGCCCGGCGACCGCGTCACCCGGGCGTCCACCTGCCCACGAGCCCGGATGGGCCAAGATGGTGAGGTGACGGACGGCCGGGTGACCAGACGCGTGCTCGCGCGGCGGTACCTGTCGGCGTGGATCGGGTTCTCCGCCGGCGGGCGGTTCAGCCAGGCGCTCGCGACCGTGATCGTGCTCTTCGCGTTCGCGCAGCCGACCGTGACCGCGCTCGTCGGTCGTGCCGGGGTGTGGGCCGTGCTCGTCACGCTGTTCGTCCTCGCCGGGCTGAGCCTGCTCGGGCAGCGCTACCGGATCGAGTGGCACGGGGTGCTCCCCCTCTCGCTCCTGGCGTTCGTCGGGTACTGCGCGTTGAGCGTCCTGTGGAGCGAGTACTCGTGGGTGGCGCTCCGCGGTCTGGTCGGCACCGTCTGCTTCATCGGGCTCGGGCTCTACCTCGCGCTCGGCCGCGACCTCGTGCAGGTGATCCGGGCGTCCGGCGACGCCTTCCGGATCCTCCTGGTCGCCGCGCTCGGCCTCGAGGTCCTGTCCGGCCTCGTGCTCGACACCCCGATCCCGGCGTTCGGCATCCAGGGCAACATCGCCTACGGCGGCCCGATCCAGGGCATCGGCGGCACCCGCAACTTCATGGGCTTCATCGCCGCGATGGCGCTCGTGACGTTCGTGGTCGAGTTCCTCACCCGCTCGGTGACGATGTGGCGCGCGATCGGTTCGACCGCGCTCGCCGTCATCGCCCTGATGCTCGTGCAGTCCCCCATCACCGGGCTCGCGATGATCGCCCTGGCCGTGACCGCCCTCGCGCTGTGGTCGCTCCGGCACGCCCGGCCGACCACCCGGCCGGTGGTGAACGGCGTGCTCGGCGGAGCGGTCCTGCTCATGATCGGCCTCGGCATCGTCGCCCGGCACCGGGTCCTCGCGGAGATCGGCGCGGCCGGGGGGACGGCGACCCGGCTCGACCTCTGGGCGCAGATCCGCGTGTTCGTGGGGCAGTACCCGATCCAGGGCTGGGGCTGGGTCGGTACCTGGCCGCACGAGGCCGTGGTGCCCTACGTCACGTTCATCGACCCGGCCGGGCAGCGGTTCACGTCCGGCCTGAACGCGTTCGTCGACGCGTGGCTCCAGATCGGGCTCGCCGGGACGATCATCCTCGCGGTCACGGCGCTGCTCGCGTTCGCGCGGGCGTGGGTGACGGCGACGACCTTCCCCGGGGTCGCCTACGTGTGGCCGGCGGCGGTGCTGGTGCTGCTGGGCGTCACGAGTGCGGCGGAGAGCTACCTGCTGCACGGGGCCGGGTTGATGGTGTTCGTCGCCGTGCTGGTGATCGCCGCGCGGCGCCGGTCGTGGCGTCGGCACCTGCCGCGCGGCTGACCGGAGCGCAGGACGGTCCAGGAGGCGCGACCCGGCCCGCGACGCACGTCGCGTACTCGGACGGTCACCACCAGTGCGCCGAGAGTTCGCCCGACGTGTTGTCCCGTGCACCTAGACTGCTCCGAGGCCGTCAGGGGGACGGCCCGTACGGAGGAACCACCGCATGCGTCTGCACCGTCGCCTCGCACTCGTCCTGACCACGGCGCTCGTCGCCACCGCCGTCGCGGTGGTCGCACCCGTCACCGCTGCCCAGGCGGCACCGACGACCGGTCGCTACACGCCGATCGACACGACGCGGGTCTGGTCCGGAGCCCTCACGACGTCACCCAAGGTGGTGAAGATCGCCGGGACCGCGGGTGTCCCGTCGAACGCCACCGCCGTCGTCGTCAACGTCGAGGTCGCGAAGCCCACCGCCGCGGGCTACGTCCGCGTCACGCCCGCGGGCAAGGACGCGACCGTCGCGACGCAGGACTTCAGCGCCGGGCAGACGATCGCGAACCTCGTCACCGTGCGGCTCGTGAACGGCTCGATCCAGGCGAAGCTCTCGAAGGGCACGGCGAGCGGGTACTTCGACGTCGCCGGCTACTACGCGGACGGCTCCGGCGCCACCTACACCCCGCTCGACGCCGCGCGCGTGTTCGGCGCCACCGTGGGCACGACGCCGACGCCGGTGCCCCTCGCCGGTCGCGCCGGCATCCCGGCGGACGCGACCGCCGTCGCGGTGAACGTGCAGGTCAGCAACCCGACGGCAGCCGGCTACGTCCGCGTCACCACGGCGGGGCAGGACCCGTCCGTCGTGACGCAGCTGTACTCGGCGGGCCAGGCGCTCTCGAACCTCGCGATCGTGAAGCTCTCCGACGACGGCGCCGCCCAGGTCAAGCTGTCGAAGGGCTCCGGCACGGTCTACATGGACGTCGCCGGGTACTACTCGAACTCGTCCACCGGCTCGGTGTTCGTCCCGATCGACACCACGCGTGCGTTCGCCGGCTCGGTGTCCGCCACTGCCGGCACGATCCGGCTGTCCGGCGTCGCGGGGGTCCCCGGGACCGCCACGGCCGTCGTCGCGAACGCCGAGACGACGAAGCCCACCACGGCCGCGTACCTCCGCGTGACGCCCGCGGGTCAGGACCCCCAGGTCGCGACGCAGGTGTTCGGCGCCGGGACCTCGGTCGCGAACCTCGTCGTCGCGAAGGTCACCGGGTCGAGCGTCGACCGCCGGGTGCAGGCAAAGGTGTCGAAGGGCTCGGCGCAGCTGCACCTCGACGTCGCGGGGTACTTCCTCGACGGGTCGAGCGGCTCCGGCTTCGGGGCGGACGTCTCGTGGCCGCAGGGCGGATCCTCGTCGAACTACCCGTCGAACCAGGCGTTCGGCATCGTGGGCGTGAACGGTCAGGACTCAGATCATGCGTTGCCGACCTACACCAACCCGTACCTCGCGCAGCAGATGAGCTGGGCCGCGGGGACCGTCGGCGGGACCAACCAGCCGAAGACGCAGCTCTACGTCCTGGCGGCAAATCCGGGCGCGGCCGCAGCGACGTGGCCGTCGTCGAACTACTACCCAGCCGGCACCAAAGTCGTCAACCCGTACGGGACGTGCGCGCCGAAGGCCTACACGGCTGCATGCTCCTACATGTACGGCTACGCACGCGCCTACGACGACGTGTACTCCCGCGGGGTCTCCTCGCCGAAGTCGTACCGCTGGTGGATCGACGTCGAGACCGGCCTGTCGTGGCTCAAATCCACCGACGCGAAGGACTACCAGACGCAGAACCGCGCCGACATCGAGGGCATGGTCGCAGCGCTCAAGGCCGCGGGCGTCTCGACGATCGGCATCTACTCGACCGGCTACCAGTTCGGGCAGATCGTGGGGAGCGTCCCGTCGACCTCGACGCTCCGCGGGCTGCCGAGCTGGATCGCGGTCGGCAACGACGGCGCGGCCGCCGCGCAGCGGGCGTGCTCGGCCGGCGGGCTCACCGCGGGCAGCCAGGTGCGGATGGCGCAGTACGTCGTGGGGAACCAGGACT
>NZ_JAUZED010000171.1 GCF_030705415.1 Curtobacterium sp. A7_M15
GGGGTGCGGCGCGGAGCGCGGCGCAGCCGCCCGCGGCGCGCGGCAGCGCCCGTCAGCGCGCGTAGGCGTCGACGAAGAGCGCCCCGCGGACCTCGCGGAGCGTGTCGGCCAGGCGGGCGATGGTCCGGCCGGAGATCCCGGAGACCTCGAGGTCGTACGGCCCGAGCGCCTGCAGCCGCCCGGTCCGGATCCGGACGACCTCCCACCCGACACCGCGCACGGCACGGTCCTTCCGGCGGTCAGTCTCCTGCCGGGGTCCGACGTGCTCGAGCCCGTGCCGCCCGGTGGAGTCGTACTCGATCGCGACGCGGAGCTCCGGCAGGATGATGTCCGGCCAGACCTCGACGTGGTCGAAGAACGGCCGGTCGAGGCGGATCGCGGTGTGGTCGAAGGTGAAGGCGAACCGCTCGGCGAGGGCGGCCCGGAGCTCCGCCTCGACCGCGGAGGCCGTCGCCGGCGCACACACGCTCGTGAACGACTCCCCCGAGGGCAGCCGCGGGGTCTTCGGGCAGATCGACCGCGGGGCGGCCGGAGGCCGAGGGCGGCGCGGCGCACCGGGTTCCGGCCGACGAGGACGGGATCGGGTCGACGCCACCGCACCCGCCGGTGTCCCACGAGCCGGTGCCGCGGGGAGCGTCTGCCGACCGGTGACCCGCACGACCCGCTGCGGGACCGGTACTGCGGCCGGCCAGTCGGACGGCAGCACGGGCCAGCGCTGCGGCTGGGCCTGGACGGCGCACTCGGGGCACCAGACCGACCGACGGCGTTCTCGCCCCGGGCGGGAGCGCTGCTCACCCGGGGTCGCGACGAACACGTGCCCGACGTCGCACTCCCAGGTCAGCAGGACCTCGGCAGCGGGTGGCACCTGGCTGAGGACGACGCCGTGGTTCCACTCCGGGTGGTACTGCCGCACGAGCACCGGGTACGAGGACCACTCCGCGCGGAACTCCCCCACGGCGTACGGCACCGCCGCGCCGCGCGACCACTGTCGGCGGCGCCACCACGCGTCGACGGGTTCGGCCACGCTGTCACGCTAGGCAGCACCACCGACAACCGCACGCGTCGGGTCGAGGCGGCGACAGCAACGAGCGGACTCAGGCTCCGAGGGCGTTCCGCACGAAGGCGACGAGGGCGTTCGCGTGCCCGTGCCCGAGGCCGTGTTCCTCCTTGAGCCAGGCGACGACCTCCATGTGCTTCTGGCCGTCCAGCCGGTCGGCGACGAGGTCGAGCCACTCCTGCACCGGTCGACCGTAGGTCTTCTCGATGCTCGGGAAGTACGACGCCGGGCCCTTCGGCTTGCTGCCGTCGGCCGGGAGCTCCGGTGCGGTCACGCGGTGTGCGGTCATGCGAGTCACGATAACCGCCGCCGTGCGTCACGGGGCGTCATCCACGGCGACTGTGTGACGCCGCGTTCCCTCCCGTGCCGATGTGTTTCACGGGACGTTGTCGCGCCTCGGCGCCCCTCCTACGGTCGCGACATGACCCAGATCACCGACACGGAGCGGGATGCCGTGACCCGCCCCGAGAGCGCGAGGGACGGGGCGGACGCACACCGCGCCTCCAGTCCGACCGAGGCGACCATCGACGCCGCCGGACGCGCCGCGCTGGACCGGCCGGTCGTCCCGCTGCGCCACCCGCTGCGGTGGATCGCCGCGGCGGTCGTCCTCGTGGTCCTGCTGAACTTCGTCGAGACGCTCTTCACGAACGAGCAGTGGGGCTGGCCCGCGGTCGGGAAGTGGCTGTTCAGTCCGGCGATCCTGACCGGCCTGCAGCTCACGCTCGTCGCGACGGCGTTGAGCGCGGTGATCAGCTTCGCCGGCGGCATCGTCGTGGCGATCGCCCGGCTCTCGCGCAACCCGGTGTTGTCCGGACTCGCGTGGGGCTACGTCTGGCTGTTCCGATCCGTGCCGCTGATCCTCGTGCTCGTCTTCCTCTACAACCTCGGGTCGCTGTACCCGAGCATCGGCATCGGCATCCCGTTCGGACCGCAGCTCGAGGTCCCGACGGCGAACGTCCTCGGCGACCTGGCCATCGGCGTGATCGGACTGAGCCTCAGCGAGATCGCCTACGCGTCGGAGATCGTCCGCGCCGGCGTGCTCGCCGTCGACCACGGGCAGCACGAGGCCGCGCAGGCCCTCGGCCTCCCCCGCCGCCGCCAGTTCGTGCGGGTGATCCTCCCGCAGGCGCTCCGCTCGATCGTGCCGGCGTTCGTGAACCAGATCGTCGGGCTCCTGAAGGCGTCGTCGCTGCTGTTCTACGTGTCGCTCCTCGACCTCTTCGGTGTCGTGCAGAACCTGTCGAGCACGTACCCGACCGACATCATCCCGCTGCTGGTCGTGGCGACGATCTGGTACCTGGCGCTCACGAGCGCGGTGTCGGTCGTGCAGTACTACGTGGAGCGCTGGACGGCACGCGGCTCGGTCCGCGCGCTGCCGCCGACGCCGTTCCAGCGGTTCCGTGCCGCGGT
Source organism: Curtobacterium sp. A7_M15 (assembly GCF_030705415.1). Lineage (GTDB taxonomy): Bacteria > Actinomycetota > Actinomycetes > Actinomycetales > Microbacteriaceae > Curtobacterium. The sequence goes on from NZ_JAUZED010000171.1 coordinate 2,468, forward strand.
GCGGCGTGGTCCGGCCGGTGGCCGTAGGCGGTCGGCGGGACCGGGAGGCGCGGCTCGCCGTGCCGACGCAGCCGCCGCCGAACAGGCGGTCGCCTCCTCCGCTTCCACCACGAACGACAGGGCGATCTGATGAGCGCGAGCATCGGCATCCACGGCGCCGTGAAGGCCTTCGGCGAGAACGTCGTCATCGACGGGGTCGACCTGGCCCTGCCGTCCGGGAGCGTCACCGTGATCCTCGGTCCGTCCGGGTCCGGCAAGTCCACGCTGCTGCGGGCGATCAACCACCTCGAGCCCCTCGACCGCGGTGTCGTCACCGTCGGCGGCGAGACGATCGGTGTCCGCGTGCGCACCGGCCGCGACGGCGTCCCCCGCTACAAGGAGCTGCCCGAGCGGCTGATCCTCCGACAGCGCTCCCGGATCGGGTTCGTGTTCCAGCACTTCAACCTGTTCCCGCACCTCACCGCGCTCGAGAACGTGGCCGAGGGACCGATCGCCTCCGGCGTCCCCGCCGCCACCGCGAGGGCCCGGGCACAGACGCTGCTCGAACGGGTCGGCCTCGGCGACCGAGGAGCCACGCGCCCACGCCAGCTCTCGGGCGGGCAGCAGCAGCGTGTGGCGATCGCCAGGGCACTGGCGCTCGAGCCCTCGGTGGTCCTGCTGGACGAACCGACCTCGGCGCTCGACCCCGAGCTGGTCGGCGAGGTGCTCGGCGTGATCCGGGACCTCGCGGAGTCCGGCACGACGCTCGTCATCGTCACGCACGAGGTCGCCTTCGCCCGCGAGGTCGCCGACCACGTCGTCTTCCTCGACCACGGCCGGGTCGTCGAGCAAGGGTCGCCCGCGCAGCTCATCGACGACCCGAAGCACCCCCGCACGCGCGACTTCCTGTCCCGCGTCCGCTGACCCGCACGCGCGACTTCCTGTCCCGCGTCCGCTGACCCCACCCGCACCCACCCATGCCCGACAGGAGCACCATGCCCACCATCACCCCCACCCGCTGGCGTCACCGCGCCGGCGCCCTCGTCCTCGCCGCCGGTGTCGTCGTCGCCCTGGCCGGCTGCGCCGCGAACGCCAGCGCCGGCTCCGGCTCCGGCTCCGGCTCTGACGACGGCACGGTCACGATCGGCGCGGCGTCGAACGGTGCCGCGACCGAGACGAAGGTCTCCGTGCAGGAGGACTCGAAGCTCCACGACGAGCTCCCCGCGTCCGTCCGCGACGCAGGCACGCTGACCATCGGGGTCGGGGCGCTGCCGTCGGGCTTCCCGCCCCTCGCCTTCACCGGGGACGACCAGAAGACGCTGACCGGTTCCGAACCCGATCTCGGCCGTCTCGTCGCGGCGAAGCTCGGCCTCGAGCCCCAGGTGAAGAACGCCACGTGGGACAACCTCTTCGTCGGCATCGACAGCGGCAAGTACGACGTCGGCTTCTCGAACATCACGGTGACCGAGCAGCGCAAGGAGAAGTACGACTTCGCCTCCTACCGCCAGGACAACCTCGCGCTGCAGGTGCTCGCCTCGAGCTCGCTGACCTTCGACGGGGACCCGTCCGTGCTCGCGGGCAAGACCGTGTCGGTCAGCTCCGGGACCAACCAGGAGAAGATCCTGCTCGAGTGGCAGAAGGACCTGCAGGCGAAGGGCGAGGACTTCACGATCAAGTACTACCCGGACGGCAACGCGATCAAGCTCGCGCTCGACTCGGGCAAGATCGACGCCTACTTCGGCCCGAACCCGACGATCGCGTACCAGAACACGCAGAGCAAGGGCACCGCGAAGCCGACCAAGACGGCGGGCACCTACTCCGGCGCCGGCTCGTCGCTGCAGGGCCTCATCGCCGCGACGACGAAGAAGGACAGCGGCATCGCGAAGCCCGTCGCGGACGCGATCGACGAGCTCATCGAGGACGGCACCTACGCGAAGTGGCTGCGGGCGTACAACCTGTCGAACGAGGCGGTCAAGCAGTCCGAGGTCAACCCGGAGGGCCTGCCGCTCGACGCGAGCTGACGCCGCGCGCGCCGTCCGACACCCCCGTGGCCGACCGGCTGCGGGGGTGCCGGCGTGTGGTCGTGTGGGTTCGGGGTGGGGCCGGG
>NZ_JAUZED010000172.1 GCF_030705415.1 Curtobacterium sp. A7_M15
CACCGGCATCCCCGACCGGCGCGTCGGGGCGGTCCTCGTCGGCGACCCGGCCGCCGACGACCGAGCCCTGACCGCCGGGGTCGCGGCACTCGACGACCTCGAGCGTGCCGTCCTCGCCGCGACCACCGGCGCCCAGCAGACCGACCGAGACCACCGAGGAGCACGACCGTGACCGATCCGTCCACCACCCAGACCCCGCAGGCCACCCCCGCGGGCGATCCGTTGCGCGATGCGTTCGGGCGGCTGCGCGCCGAGGTCGGCAAGGCCGTCGTCGGGCAGGAGGGCGCGGTCTCCGGGATGATCGTCGGCATCCTCGCGCAGGGGCACGTCCTGCTCGAGGGCGTCCCGGGCGTGGCGAAGACGCTGCTCGTCCGGAGCCTCGCCGCGGCGATGTCGCTCGACACGAAGCGCATCCAGTTCACGCCGGACCTGATGCCCGGCGACGTCACCGGTTCGCTCGTCTACGACGCCTCGACGGGGACCTTCCCCTTCCGCGAGGGTCCCGTCTTCACGAACGTGCTCCTCGCGGACGAGGTGAACCGGACGCCACCGAAGACGCAGTCCGCGCTCCTCGAGGCGATGGAGGAACGCCAGGTCAGCGTCGACGGCGACGCCCGGGTGCTGCCGGACCCGTTCTTCGTCGCGGCGACGATGAACCCGATCGAGTTCGAGGGCACCTACACCCTGCCGGAGGCCCAGCTCGACCGCTTCCTCATGAAGCTCACACTCGACGTCCCGCCGCGGGACGTCGAGTGGCAGGTGCTCCGTCGGCACGCGGACGGCTTCGTCCCGCGGGACGTCCGCTCCGCCGGGATCGCCCCGGTCCTCGGTGTCGACGAGGTCCTCCGGGCGCAGCGAGCGGTCCGCGGTGTCGGGGCGCGCGACGACGTCCTCGCGTACGTCGTGGACCTGGCCCGTGCCACCCGACAGGCACCGTCCGTCCGGGTCGGGGTCAGCCCCCGCGGTGCGACGGCCCTCCTCGCCGCCGCGAAGGCGTGGGCGTGGCTCACCGGCTACGACGCCATCACGCCCGACCACGTGCAGGCCATGCTGCTGCCGGTCTGGCGGCACCGGCTGCGGGTCGCCGCCGACGCCGAGCTCGAGGGCGTCGGCGCCGACGGTGTGCTGCAGCAGGTGCTCGAGCAGGTCCGGGTGCCGATCTAGTGGCGGTCTCCGGTCGGTTCGTCGCGCTCCTCGCCGTCGCGATCGTCCCCACAGTGCTGCTCGGCACGGGCTGGGCCGGCGCCGCGTGGGCGGGCGTGGTCATGCTGGCGGCGCTGCTCGACGTGCTGCTCGCCGCCGACCTCACCGCAGTCCGGGTGGAGCGGCGGATGCCCCGGCTCGCCCGCCGGGACACCACCGCCGACGGCACGCTCGTGCTCGCCAACGACGGCCGCCGGACGCTCCGTGGCATGCTGCGGGACATGTGGGAGCCGTCCGCCGGGCAGGCCCCGCGCCGCATCCCCGTCCACGTGCCCGCGGGTGAACGACGGACCGCGCGACAGCGGTTCGCCCCGTTCCGCCGTGGTCGCCGGTCGTCAGCCGGTGTCGCCGTGCGCGCGTTCGGGCCGCTCGGGCTCGCCGCGCGCCAGCGCGTCGTCGCGGCGCCGGCCGAGCTCGTCGTCACGCCGCCGTTCCGGTCCCGTCGGCACCTGCCCTCGCGGCTCGCGCGCCTCCGGGAGCTCGACGGCGAGACCACCCTCCAGCTGCGCGGTCACGGCACCGAGTTCGACTCGTTGCGGGACTACGTGCGCGGTGACGACGTCCGGTCGATCGACTGGCGTGCGACCGCCCGTCGGCAGGACCTCGTGGTGCGCACGTGGCGTCCGGAACGGGACCGCCGGGTGATCGTGGTCGTCGACGCCGGCCGTGCCGGTGCCGGCCGGGTGGACGACGAACCGCGGCTCGACACGTTCATCGAGTCGGCGCTGCTCCTCGGCGCCCTCGCGGCGGCGGCAGGCGACCGGGTGGACCTCGCCGTGCTGGACGACGCCGTCCGGGGTCGCGTGCACGGTGCCACGCGCTCCGACGTCGTGCAGCGTTTCGGCGAGACGCTCGCGCTCGCGGAGCCCGGGATCGCCGCCACCGACTGGTCGGCGGTGCCCGGGCTCGTCGACTCGATCACCACGTCGAGGGCCCTGGTGGTGCTCGCGTCGAGCCTCGACTCGGTCGGCGCGTCGGGTGACCTGCTCGCGGTGCTCCCCCGACTGACGCGGCGGCACGCCGTCGTCGTCACGAGTGTGACGGACCCGACCGTGGAGCGGATGGCGAGCGGGGCGGTGGAGCCGACCGCCCCGGGACGGGAGCGACGGGGCGGGCGCGTGCCGTCCCTCCCGAGCCGTGGCGACCGCGACGTCTACCGACGCGCTGCCGCCGAACGCACGCTCCTCGACGCCGACGGCGTGGCGGACGTGGCGCGCCGTGCCGGGGCCGAGGTCGTGCGGGCCGCGCCGGAGCAGGTGCCGCCGCTCGTCGCCGATGCCTACATCCGCGCGAAGGCGTCCGGGCGGCTCTAGTCGGCGACGAGGGCGGAGGTGCCGCGCTCGAACTCCTCGAGATCGCCGCGCTGTCCCGCTCGGTACGCCCGGCCGCCGAGGACCCACTGGTACCAGAGCACGGCGGCGAGCACGACGGTGCCGATGCCGATCTTGACCGGCCACGGCCAGTCCTGACGCGTGACCGTCCCCTCGACGAGACCGGAGAGCAGGAGTGTCAGGGCGAGCCCGACCGCGATCGTGATGAGCGCACGGCCGTCCTCGGCGAGGGCCTGTGCGCGGGTGCGTGCTCCGGGTGCGATCCACGACCAGGCGATCATGAGTCCGGCGGCCGCCGCGAGGAAGATGGAGTACAGCTCGAGCTGCCCGTGCGGAGCGATGTACAGGAAGAAGTCCCCGAGGTGTCCCTGGTCGTGCATGATCGCTGCCGAGACGCCGAGGCTGATGGCGTTCTGGCCGATCGAGAACGGCACGAACAGGCCGGTGACGCCGAAGGCGACCATCGTGGCGGCGATGTAGGCGTTGTTCGTCCACACCTGCGCGGTGAAGGCGCCGAGGCCGTGGTCCGAGTAGTAGGCCTGGAAGTCCTGGGTCGCGTACTGCCGGAGCGCCTCGGGGGTACCGAACGTGTCGACGGCCCCCGGGGTCGTCGTGATCCAGACCGCCGTGACGGCCGCGATCGCCGCCGTGGCGACCGCGACCCAGATCGACACCCAGCGGATGCGGTACAGGGCGGCGGGGAGCTGCAGGACGAAGAAGGACGTCACCGCCGCGAGCGGGTCGACGGGGGTGCCGGTGAACCGGAGTCGGGCGCGGAAGAGCGTCAGCGAGAGCCGGTCGCCGACGGCGGTCCGCGGGGCGGCGCCCCGGATGCGGGCGAGGTCGGTGGCTGCCGCCTGGTAGCCGGAGACGAGGCGATCGACGTCGGCGCCGGAGGCATGGCGTGTGCGGGCGAGCCGGTCGAGCTCCTGCCACCGGTCGCGGTGCACCTCGGTGTAGGCGTCCAGGTCCACAGCGTCTCCCCCGCTCGTCCGGTCTGCGCGCGTCCGTGCCACGTCCGGTGTCGTCCCGTTCCGCACGTCCGTGCGCGTCCGGTGTCCGCGCGTCCGTGCCGCGCGGGCGGTGGACGTGCGTCTCCGACAGAATGATCCCATGCCGAAGACCCGTGCGCCGCGCGACCTCGCCGATGGCCGGTTCGTCGTCGCGCTCGACGACACCCACGACGAGCTCGTCGTCGGCGAGGCGGTCGCGCTCGACGTGCAGCCCGCTGGCATCGCGTTGCGGCTCGCGGCGGCGCTCCTCGACGGCGTCTGCCTGCTCGCGCTGTACGTGATGCTCATGATCGGCTTGTCGCGGGTCTGGCCGAGCGACCTCGACGAGGCCTGGGCGGCGGCGCTCAGCATCGGTGTGCTCGTCGTCGTGCTCGTGCTCGTCCCGGCGGCGCTCGAGACCGTCACCCGGGGCAAGAGCGTCGGTCGGTACGCCACCGGGACCCGGGTCGTCCGGCTCGACGGCGGAGCGATCGGCTTCCGGCACGCGTTCACCCGTGCCCTCGTCGGACTGTTCGAGCTGTGGATGACGTTCGGCTCGGTCGCGCTGCTCGTGGCCCTGTTCGGTTCGCGCCCGCGGCGGCTCGGTGACCTGCTCGCGGGGACCTTCGTGCAGCACGAGCGGACGGCAGCGCAGCGTGCTCAGGAGGTCCTCATGCCCGCGCAGCTCGTGGCCTGGGCCGGGATCGCGGACGTGTCGGCGCTCCCACAGCGGCTCGAGAACCGGCTCGGGGCGTTCTTCCGCGGGGCCGCCGACCTCCGGCCCGAACTCCGGGACGCCGCCGCACGGTCCCTGGCGGCAGCGGTCGCCGAGTACGCGCACCCGGTGCCGGCGGTCCACCCCGAGGTGTTCCTCGCGGGGGTGGTCGTGCTGCGGCGGGAGCGGGACCTGCGCGCGCTGCGGGGTCGGGCGGCGATGCTCGACCGGGCGTCGGCGGTGGCGACGGCGCGGCCGCCGGGGTTCCCGCGCTGAGACGCGGGGGTGCC
>NZ_JAUZED010000173.1 GCF_030705415.1 Curtobacterium sp. A7_M15
CCCGCTGCGGCCATTGCGCCCCGGCTCTTCGGGGCGCAACGCCCGCCCCGGGGCGCGGAACGCAAGCACGCGGCAGCGCGCGAAGCGCCCAGCCCCCGGCGCGCGCCCGCGCTACGCGGACTTCTCGACGCGCTTCGCCCTCGGCCGCGGAACGATCGTCGGCGCAGCGTTCTCGAGCACCGACTCGCGGGTGATCACGACACGTGCAACATCATCCTCGGACGGCACGTCGAACATCACCGGCCCGAGCACCTCTTCGAGGATCGCCCGGAGCCCACGAGCACCCGTCTGCCGCAACACCGCGAGGTCCGCGATCGCCTCGAGCGCACCCCGATCGAACTCGAGCTCTACCCCGTCGATCTGGAACATCCGCTGGTACTGCTTCACGAGCGCGTTCTTCGGCTCGGTGAGGATCTGCATCAGCGCTGCCTGGTCGAGCTGCGACACCGTGGTCACGACGGGCAGACGACCGATGAACTCCGGGATGAGCCCGAACTTGTGGAGGTCTTCGGGCAGGACGTCCGCGTAGAGGTCCTGCTGGTCGAGCGGGCTGTGCAGCGGAGCACCGAAGCCGATGCCGCGCTTGCCGACCCGGGAGGACACGATGTCCTCGAGCCCGGCGAACGCCCCCGCCACGATGAACAGCACGTTCGTCGTGTCGATCTGGATGAACTCCTGGTGCGGGTGCTTCCGGCCGCCCTGCGGCGGGACCGAGGCGGTCGTGCCCTCGAGGATCTTGAGCAGCGCCTGCTGCACGCCTTCGCCCGAAACGTCGCGGGTGATCGACGGGTTCTCGGCCTTACGGGCGATCTTGTCGACCTCGTCGATGTAGATGATGCCGGTCTCGGCGCGCTTCACGTCGTAGTCGGCGGCCTGGATGAGCTTGAGGAGGATGTTCTCGACGTCCTCGCCCACGTAGCCGGCCTCGGTCAGGGCGGTCGCGTCGGCCACGGCGAACGGCACGTTGAGCCGCTTCGCCAGGGTCTGCGCGAGGTAGGTCTTGCCGCAGCCCGTCGGCCCGATGAGCAGGATGTTCGACTTCGCGATCTCGATGTCGTCGCGGTCCTCGGCGGCCGTGATCTGCCCCTGCGCACGGATGCGCTTGTAGTGGTTGTAGACGGCCACGGCTAGCGCACGCTTCGCCGGGTCCTGCCCGATCACGTACTCCTGCAGGAAGTCGAAGATCTCGCGGGGCTTGGGCAGCTCGAAGTCACCGCTCGTGGTGTCCTCGCCCGCCTCGGCCAGACGCTCCTCGATGATCTCGTTGCAGAGCTCGACGCACTCGTCGCAGATGTAGACGCCCGGACCGGCGATGAGCTGCTGGACCTGCTTCTGGCTCTTGCCGCAGAAGGAGCACTTGAGCAGGTCGGCGCTCTCTCCGATGCGTGCCATGTGCGTGCCTTCCCTCGGCCGTGCGACGACTCCGTCGGAACCGACGCCTGACGATCCTCCCGGTGCTGATCCACCGGCTGCTTCCGAGCCTAACCGCAACCCACGACAGCCACCGCGACACCCGGCGGGTTTCGCGCAGCGCGTTCGCCCAGGGCGTTCGATCCTGCTACCGTTGCCGAGTCTCCTCTACAAGTTGTAGAACTCCCGGAAGGAACCCCATGCCCAAGCGTGTCGCCGTCCTCGGTGCAGCCACCCTCGGTGTCACCGCCGCGATCGTCCTCGGCACCGCCGCCGCCGCGAGCGCCCACGTCGAGGCCACGGCCACCTCCACCGCGGCGGACTCCTACACGACCGCGACGTTCTCGGTGCCGCACGGCTGCGACGGCTCCCCCACCACGAAGCTGACCTTCCACCTCCCGGAGAGCATCATCGAGGTGACCCCGACCGTCAACCCGAACTGGACCATCACGAAGACCACCGAGCCGTACACGAGCCCCTCCGCCTCCGCGGACGACGAGTCCACCGAGCACGCGGGTGAGCGCGTGACCGCCGTCACCTACACCGCGAAGACGCCGCTCCCCGCGGACGAGCGAGACACCTTCTCCCTGTCGTTCTCACTGCCGGACGGCAAGCCCGGCGACCGCGTCGAGATCCCCGTGACCCAGACGTGCGCGAAGGGTGCCACCGAGTGGGACCAGCAGCAGGAAGACGGCAAGGCCGAACCGGAGCACCCGGCCCCCTCGATCGTGCTGACGAAGGCGGTCGCGACCGAGGCCGACGGCGACCCGGTCGAGGCCACCACCGCTGCGTCCGAGACGAGCACCGACAGCGACCCGGACCTCGTCGGCCGCTTCCTCGGCCTCGGCGGCCTCGTGCTCGGCGCCGCAGCACTCGTCGTCGCCGTCGCCTCGACCCGCCGACGGGTCACCAAGTGACCCGTCGCTCCCAGGGACCGGCCGCGCGTGCACCGCGCGGCCGTTCCCGTGCTGCCGGGAGGCGCGGTGCCGGTGTCGCAGCCACCCTCGCCATCGCAGGCGGTGCGGTCCTCGGCCTGGCCGGCCCCGCCAGCGCGCACAACTACATGATCGCCTCGACCCCGGAGGTCGACGGCACGCTGACCTCGCTGCCGAAGGCCTTCGAGATCACGACGAACGACAAGCTCCTCGACATCGACGACACGAACTCGGGCTTCGCGTACCGGATCGTCGGCCCCGACGGGAAGTACTACGAGGACGGCTGCCTCGACGTGGACGGCCCCTCGATGACGACGAAGGCCGCACTCGGCGCGTCGGGGAAGTACACCGTCGAGTGGCAGATCGTCTCCGCCGACGGGCACACCGTGTCCGACGAGTACCGCTTCACGTGGGATGCCCCCGACGGCTTCACGCCGGCGAAGGGCTCGTCCACCCCGCCCGTCTGCGCCACCGCCGGCAGCACGTCGAGTGCGGGTGCCGACACCACGGGCACCGCCTCGGGTGACACCGACTCGACGGCGTCCGACGCCCTGTGGATCGGGGCCGGCGGTGTCGTGCTCGTCGGCCTCGTCGTCGCGCTCCTGCTGCTGCTCCGTCGCCGTCCGGCACCCGCGGCCGAGGACGACCCCGCCGACGACTGATCCCGACGCACGAAGGCCCCGCACCGATCGGTGCGGGGCCTTCGTCGTGCAGCGCTACTTGACGAGCGCCGGCAGGTTCTTGCGGCTCGTGAGGACCTGGTCGATCAGGCCGTACTCGAGCGCCTCTTCGGCGGACATGATCTTGTCGCGCTCGATGTCGTTGTTGACCTGCTCAGCCGTGCGGTTCGAGTGCTTCGACAGGGTCTCCTCGAGCCAGGTGCGCATGCGGAGGATCTCCGCCGCCTGGATCTCGATGTCGGAGGCCTGGCCGCCGCCCTGCTGGACAGCCGGCTGGTGGATGAGCACGCGGGCGTTCGGGAGCGCCAGACGCTTGCCGGGAGTACCGGCAGCGAGGAGCACCGACGCCGCCGAGGCGGCCTGACCGAGGCAGACCGTCTGGATCTGCGGACGGATGTACTGCATCGTGTCGTAGATCGCCGTCATCGCGGTGAACGAGCCACCGGGCGAGTTGATGTACATCACGATGTCGCGGTCCGGGTCCATCGACTCGAGCACGAGCAGCTGGGCCATGACGTCGTCGGCCGACGCGTCGTCGACCTGGACGCCGAGGAACACGATGCGGTCCTCGAAGAGCTTCGCGTACGGGTCCTGCCGCTTGTAGCCGTAGGCCGTGCGCTCTTCGAAGCTCGGCAGGATGTACCGATCAGTGGGGGCCGGGACGTTCTGCGCGCCACCGAGCATGGGGAGGTGCATTCTCGTTTCCTTTTCTTCGGTGGGGGTCAGGACCGGGCGTCGGGCTCGGCTGCGTCGGTCTGGGTCTCGCCGTCGCCGACGGTGCCACCACCACCGACGACCTCGGTCGAGGAGGCACGGAGGTGGTCGACGAAGCCGTAGTCGAGGGCTTCCTGCGCCGTGAACCAGTTGTCGCGGTCGTTGTCCTTGAGGATCTGCTCGATCGACTTGCCGGTCTGCTCCGCCGTGAGCTCAGCCATCCGCTGCTTCATGTCGAGGATGACCTTCGCCTGCGTCTGGATGTCGGCAGCCGTGCCGCCGAAGCCACCGGACGGCTGGTGCAGGAGCACACGCGCGTTCGGGGTGATGTAGCGCTTGCCCGGCGTGCCCGACGAGAGCAGGAACTGCCCCATCGAGGCGGCGAGGCCGATGCCCACCGTGACGATGTCGTTCGGCACGAACTGCATCGTGTCGTAGATCGCCATGCCGGCGGTGATCGAGCCACCGGGCGAGTTGATGTAGAGGTAGATGTCCTTCTCAGGGTCCTCGGCGGCGAGCATCAGCAGCTTCGCTGCGATCTCGTTCGAGTTGTCGTCGCGGACCTCGGAGCCGAGCCACACGATCCGGTCTCTCAGAAGGCGGTCAAAAACACTGGGGTTCAGTGTTGCTTCGGCCATGGAAAAGCTCCCGTTCAGTTGTCGCTTGATGTCGAACTTATCGGGTGCAACGCACCACTTCGCGTCTGTTCGCTGTCGGCGGTCAGGTGGTGTGGAAATGCGAGACGGGAGGCGCGGTGCCA
>NZ_JAUZED010000174.1 GCF_030705415.1 Curtobacterium sp. A7_M15
CGGTGCGTGCCCGCACCGCGCCTCCCGGCCCACAGGTGATGCGTCTACCGCGTGCGCCGCACGTCCCACAGGTGGTGCACCGGGTCGTGCGCGTAGTAGGTCGCGAGCGTGGCGACCGTGAAGGCGCTGCCGTCCGACCGGAGGCCGGTGCGCTCGAGCTGGTCCTCCCGCACGTCGTCGAAGGCGCGGGCCGCACGGTGCGCCGCCTCGCCGAGTTCCCGCGCGACGGCGGCGGGGTCCTGCTCGCCGTAGCGGTCCTCGACGGCGGTGGCGTCCTGGTCCCAGTTCGCGAACGTCGGCGCGTCCTCGGTGAGCATGAGCGTCAGCCGCTCCGTCATCTTCCGGTGAACGTCCCGCACGTGCGCGGCGTACTCGAGCGGTGACCACGTGTGGTCGTCGGGGCGGTCGCGGACGTCTGCGCGTTCGAGCACGGCGGGCCACGCCGCGGTGTTCGCGTCGATGACCCCCGGGACGTCCCGGATCGTCACGATGCTGCCGTCGTAGCCGCACTCGGGGCACGCGGACTCGATGACCCACGTCCAGTTCTTCGTCTCGGGTTCGATCGCCATGACTGGATGTTATGGCCTCGTTACGGTCCACACCGATCCGTGTGCTGGCGGCGATCGACGCTGCTCCCGGCTCGGCAACACGCCGGTTCCTGAGAATCGCCGGGCAATGACATTTCGGTTGCTCGGTAGCGTCGTCGGCTGTTCCGTGCCGGTACCGATCGGCCCGCCGACCCCCCCCGAGGAGAGATGCATGGGTTCCGACCCCAGCCATACCCCGAACCGGCCAGAGCGACGCCTCCGCGTGAGCGACGTCACCGTGGTCGACAAGAGCATGATGCGCCGAGCCGTCAGCGGCATGGTCGTCGGCAACACCATGGAGTGGTACGACGTCGGCGTCTACGGCTACCTCGCCGTCACGATGGGGAAGGTCTTCCTCCCCACCGCTGAACCGTCGGTCCAGATCCTGTTCAGCCTCGGTGTCTTCGCCGCCACCTACATCGCGCGTCCACTCGGCGGGATCGTCTTCGGGCGGCTCGGTGACCGCATCGGGAGGCAGAAGGTCCTCGCGACGACGCTCATCATGATGGCGGCCTCGACCTTCCTCATCGGAGCCCTGCCCGCCTACGCCACGATCGGGGTCCTCGCGCCGATCGTCCTCGTCGTGCTGAAGCTCGCGCAGGGCTTCTCGACAGGGGGTGAGTACGCGGGCGCGACGACGTTCGTCACCGAGTACGCGCCGGATCGGCGCCGCGGGTTCTTCGCGAGCATCCTCGACTTCGGCAGCTACCTGGGCTTCGCGCTGGGTGCGACCGTCGTGTCCGTCCTGCAGATCACGCTCGGGGACGACGCGATGACCGCGTACGGCTGGCGCTTCCCGTTCCTCGCAGCCGGCGTGATCGGCGTCGTGGCGATCTACTTCCGCCTGCGCATCGAGGAGTCCCCGGCGTTCCAGGCGACCCAGGCCGCACAGGCCGCCGCGTCCGAGAACCGCGCCGCACTGTCCGGAGAGCGCCCCGCGAACGTCATCGCCATGGTGCGTGACCACTGGCGTCCCATCGTCATCGCCGTGATGCTCGTCGCCGCGTCGAACACGGTCGGCTACGCGCTGACGTCGTACATGCCGACGTACCTCACCGACTCGCTCGGCTACTCCGCGCTGAACGGCACGCTCCTCACGATCCCGGTGCTCGTGCTGCTCGCGATCATGCTCCCGCTCACGGGCAAGCTGTCCGACCGGCTCGGCCGTCGCGTGGTGATGTGGATCGGTGCCGGCACCACCGTCGTGCTCGTCGTACCGGCCTTCCTGCTCATCGGGCACGGTGCCCAGTGGTCGACGCTCACCGGCCTCGCACTGCTCGCACTCATGACCGCGCTGTGGGTCTCGAACCAGGCGGCGTCGCTGCCGGCGCTCTTCCCCACCTCGACTCGCTACGGCGGCATGGGTTTCGCGTACAACATCGCCATCGCGGTCTTCGGCGGGACCACCCCGCTCATCGTCCAGGCGTTGCTCACTGCGACCGGCGACGAGCTCGCCCCGGCGTACTTCCTGATGGTGACGAGCGTGCTCGGCGCTGTCGGGGTGTTCTGCATGAAGGAGTCCTCGCAGCGCCCGCTTCCCGGGTCGATGCCGGCGGTGGAGACCGAGGAAGAGGCACGGGAACTCGTGCTCACGCAGGACACGAACCCGAACCTCGACCTCGGTGACCTGCCCTTCGCCGCCGAGGACGCCGCCGCGAGGGCCGAGCGCGAGGCCGAGCCGACGCGCTGAGCGCCCCCGTCGGGCCCGGCTGACCGCTCCGGAACGACGAGGTCGATGTCGTACGACATCGACCTCGTCGTTCGTTGCGCACGCGAGTTGTTGCGCGGGGGCGGGAACGACATCGTGGTCGTCGTACGACATCGACGATGTCGTTCCGGGTCGGGCGAGCACCCGGCACCCGCGCCCGTCATCCGCGTGCCCACGCGCCCGAACCGCGTCCGCACCCGCCTCACTCGTGCCGGTGCTCCTCCGACGCGTCGAGCGCCGGCCACACCGGGAACGGGTCCGCCCACGTGCGCCACAGCTCCGGCCCCGCGAGCAGCTCGTCCGACGTGACGAGCGCCCCGTCCAGCGCCCGCTCGATCCCCGGCACGTCCAACCGCTCGCCGACGAACCAGAGCGCCTGCCCGATCGGCGCGTCCGGGTCCCACGACGGGTTCGCGGTCGGGTCGAGCGCCAGCATCGCCCCGAGGCTCGACCACGACCCGACGTGGTCCGGCCGGGAGGCGAGCCGGAAGAACCCCCGGGACCGCAACACCCGCCCGTTCGTCCCCGCGGCCAGGTCCCGCTCGATCACCGACGCCAGACGACCGGGGTGGAAGGGCAGCGGCTCCCGGTAGCGCAGCGCGAAGAGGCCGTCCCGCGGGTCCCGACCGACCGATCCCGACAGCGCCCGCATCCACCCGGCGCCGTGCGCGAGGACCCGTGCCGCCCCGCCGTTCGACGCGGGCAGGTCGGTGGCGCTCCGGATCGACGACAGCGCCACGACGACCGCCTGCGGGGCCAGGCGGTGGAGCAGCGCGAGGAGGCTCCGACGACGTTCCAGCGGCACCGGACCGACCCGGTCGAGGACGACGACCGTGGCGTACTCGACGAGCGACGCCACCCGGTCGGCGGCCACGAAGGCGTCGTCGACCTCGGACCAGAGCAGGTGCGCCACGTCGTCCGCCCGCAGCACGCTCACCACGTGTCGGAGCACCCGGTCGTCCCCGGTCTCCGAGCGTGCGGCGTTCGCCAGCATCATCCCGACGGCCCGGGTGTCGGCGCCCGGGGGCAGCGTGACGACGAGCCCGTGGTCGGCGTCCGGGCCGCACACCCGGTCGAGGTGGTCGGCGCGCTCGGCGACGGCACGGACGGCCGCGACCGCGCTGGCGGGCGCGTGCATCCGGTGACCAGTGGAGAGCCGGACTGCCACGCGATCGGCGTCGACGTCGTGCAGGGCGGAGACGAGGGTGATGGCGGCAGGACGCATGTCGGCTAATGTACATGATCATCGTTCTCAACAGAGGGAACACCGAGACAGGAGGTCACCCGTGAAGGTCCGCAACTCGCTCAAGGCGCTCAAGAAGATCCCGGGTTCGCAGGTCGTCCGCCGCCGCGGCCGCGTCTACGTCATCAACAAGCAGAACCCCCGCTGGAACACCCGGCAGGGGTGACGTCGCCGGGGTTCCGTAGGGTGGCACCATGCGACTGCTGCTCATCCGCCACGGCCAGACCCCTGCGAACGTGGACGGCGTGCTCGACGCCGTCGTCCCCGGACCGGGCCTGACCGAGCTCGGACAGCAGCAGGCCGATGCCCTGCCCGCGGCCCTCGCCGACCGGGGCATCGAACGGCTCTTCACGTCGACGATGGTCCGGACGCAGCTCACCGCGGCGCCGCTCGCCGCGTCGCTGGGTCTCGACCCGGTGGTGTTGCCGGGCCTCCGCGAGATCGAGGCCGGCGACACCCAGGGCAAGCGCGACCAGGTGTCCGTGCAGACGTACATCTCGACCGTGCACGGCTGGTCGCTCGGCGACCGCACCACCCGGATGCCCGGCGCCGAGAGCGGGACCGAGTTCTTCGCGCGCTACGACGACGCGGTCCGGCAGATCCTCGAGACCGGCGTCGACGTCGCGGCGGCCGTCAGCCACGGAGCGGCCATCCGGACGTGGGCGAGTGCCGCGGCCGACAACACGCCGGACCACTTCGGCACGAAGCGCCACCTCGAGAACACCGGGATCGTCGAGCTCGAGGGGTCGTTCGACGACGGGTGGCGCCTCGTCGACTGGGAGGGCGAGCCCGTCGGCGGCGAGGAGCTCATCGACCGGACGGCGCAGGACCCGACCGGCGAGCGGTTCTGACACGCGGTCGCCGACGCGACCACGGAACGGACGGGAGGCGCGGTGCCA
>NZ_JAUZED010000175.1 GCF_030705415.1 Curtobacterium sp. A7_M15
CCGCGCCTCCCGTCCGATGGTGGGTGCGCTGGGTCAGACGCCCGCGGTCGAGCGGATCCAGCTGGCGGACTGGGTGAGGACGGCGTAGTTCGAGCCGGCGTGCGTGTTCGCTCCGGGGTCGGCGACGTCGCCGGTCGAGCAGACGCCGACGACCTTGCCGTTCACGACGAGCGCGCCGCCGGAGTCGCCGTGGTTCGACGCGCCGGTGACGCCGGTGACGTGCTGCGCCCGGCCGCCGTAGGCGTCCGTCGAGGCACCCGTGAGGTTCACGGTCGCCTGGTACAGGCCCGTCGTCGGGACGCTGTTCGCGCGGTTGCCGTACCCGAGGATCGTGCCGGTGCCGGAGTTCTTGGTGGTGTAGGCGAGGTCGAGCTGCGCGTAGGACGACAGTGTCTTCGGCGTGCTGAGGTGCACGAGCGCGATGTCCCCGGACGGCGCCGAGTAGAGCCGGTCCGCCGCGGTGGCCGCGCCCCGGTTCGTCGTGCTGTTCGAGTGGTAGACGTTCATCGCGGTCGTGGCGTCGACGCAGTGCTCGGCGGTGAGCACCCACGAGGCGTTGAGCTGCTCGCCCGTGCACCCGTAGGTGGCGGTGCCGCCCTGCTGGAAGACGAGCTGCAGCTCCCACGGGGTGCTCGGCGCCTGCTCGCCGCCGATGACCTGCGGGGAGACGGTGGCGGCGTTCGCCGCGGTCGCGCCGAGGCCACCGACGAGCAGGGTCATGGCCGCTGCGGCCGCGAGGGCGAGGGTCCTGGTCTTCGTTCGCTGCTTCATGGCCTGATCGTGCTCGGCCCCCGTTCGGGGGTCAAGTCAGCGTTGCAGGGGACAACAACGTCACCCTGTGGACAACTCCGTCAGCGTCGGTGGGGTGTCCTAGCGTCGTGGTCATGACAGGGGACTGGACCACGACGGGTCGTGGGCGACGCCGGGCCGGAGCGGTCGTCTGGCCGATCGTGGTCGCGACGGCGCCGACCGCTGCCTTCCAGCTGCCGAACCTCGTCGTGGCGCCCGGGGTGAAGGTCTCGCTCGTGGTGTTCGGCCTGGTCGTGCTGGCGGCCGCGGTGGTCGTGCAGATCGTGCGAGCGCGGCGGGCCGAGGCCTCGGTGGCGGTCGCGGCGTCGGTGGCGCGGTCGACCGAGCTCGAGCAGGGGACGGCCGTCCGCTACGCGTTCGGTCAGTTGGCCACGCGGCTCGCCCGGTTCGCCGAGCTGCGGCGGCAGGACCGACGTCAGGAGCTGCCGGCCTTCGCGGACCGGGTCGCGGTGGCGCTCGCGTTCTACCTGCTCCCCGGCGTGCCCGACGTCCGCGCGAACGTGTACCAGCTCTCCGAGGACCTCCGCGGTCTCGAACCGATCGGGCACGGTGGTGCGGAGGACACCGCCGGGGTGTTCCGCGCCGGGACCCCCTACGGCGACCGCAACCTCGACTGGGTGTTGGTCGGCGGCGGTCCACGGGTGGTGGGGGACCGCGCGGCCGACGTCGACGCCGACGAGGACCTGCCGGGCTTCGAGCCCCGCTACCGCTCGTACGTCTCGGTCGTGATCCGGTCGGAGGAGTACTCGTTCGGCATGCTCACCGTCGACTCGCCGGCCCCGGACGCCTTCACCGACCTCGACGCCAAGTACGTCGCGCTGATGGCCTCGTTCATGGCCGTCGCGTTCTCGCTCGCGAGCCCGTTCCCGGATCGCGACCGCAACCGCAGGAAAGGCCCGTGATGCGCACACGATTTGTCGGACGCTCGACGTACGATCCCCACATGACCATCGTGACCCCCGAACCGAAGCCCTTCGGTCGGTCCCGGGTGTACACCCCGAACTGGACCGACGACACGACCGACGCCGACTACGAAGACCCCGAGGTCATCGCCGCGAACATCGAGCGGGAGCGGGTCGCCGCCCGTCGCCGCTTCGAGGCGCGCCTCGCCGCTGCACTCGCTCGCTGATCCGACCCTGCGACGACGCTGACCAGAGCGATGCGTCCGCCCGACCAGAGCGCTGCGTCCGCCCGGCTCGGGCGGACGCCGCGCTTCGTCATGCGGCGCTGACGTCGATCAGCACCTTGCCGACGGTGTCCTGCTCGACCGCGTCGTGCGCCGCTGCGGTGTCCTCCAGGGTGAACCGCACGAGCGGCAGCCCGGCGTCCTCGCCGACGGGGAGCGCGCCGTCGCGCAGCGCCGCGGTGACGTCCTCGGCTGCCGCAGCCAGTGCCTCGTCGCCGATCGTGTACAGCAGCAGGAACTGGTAGCGGGCGTTGACGCTCATGTTCGGGCGGATCGGCAGGGTGGCGTCGTCACCGCCGTTGTTCGCGTAGATCGACACGACGCCGTGGTTCGCCAGGACCTCGGCGACGAGTCCGGCGTTCTGCGGGATCGAGACCTCGACCACGATGTCCACGCCGTCCGGGGCGATCTCGCGGACCTGCGCGGCGGCGTCGTCGTCGCGGTAGTTGACCGTGTGGTGGGCGCCGGCGGCGGTGGCGAGTGCGGCCTTCGCGTCCGAGCTGATGGTGGTGACCACGGTCGCCCCGGCCCATCGTGCGAGCTGGATCGCCGCGTGTCCCACGGCCCCGGCACCGCCGGCGACGAGGACGGTCTTGCCGGCGAGGACCCCGGGCGCGAGCCGGTCCGGACCGTGCTCGTGCGTCGTGAGCGCCCGGTGCGCGGTCATCGCCGGGACGCCGAGGGATGCGCCGACGTCGAAGCTCGTCCCCTCCGGCAGTGGTACGGCGCGCTCCGCGGGGACGACGGTGTACTCCTGCGCCGTCCCGGTCGGCCGACTCGCAGCGGCCATGTAGAGCCAGACGTGATCGCCGACCGACAGCCCCTCGACGCCGTCGCCGACCGCATCGACGACACCGGCGCCGTCCTGGTTCGGGGTGATCTCGGGGAACGGAAGACCGTCGCCGTAGGTGCCGCCGGCTCGGGCCTTCCAGTCGGTCGGGTTGACTCCGGAGACGACGACGCGGACGCGCACCTCGCCCGGGCCGGGCTCCGGGAGCGGGCGCTCCTCGAGGGACAGGACGGACGAGTCACCGGGCTTCGTGTAGACGACTGATCGCATGCCCCCAGGCAACCACGGTGTGCGTGCGGGGATTCCGGGGGTGTTCAGCGAGGCCGGGTGTCGTACTGCTCGCGGGAGACCGCGACGTCGTCCATGTTCGAGGTCGCCCAGTCCTCGAGCGGCTTGAGTACCGCGCGCAGGGACCGGCCGCGGTCGGTCAGCTCGTACTCGACGTGCGGCGGGATCTCGGGGAACACGGTCCGGGTGACGAGGCCGTCCCGCTCGAGTGCACGCAGGGTCTGCGTGAGCATCTTCTGCGACACGCCCTGCACGCGGGCGGCGATCGCCGAGTAGCGTGCCGGTCCGTCGGCGAGGGAGCCGATCGTCAGGACGCTCCACCGGTCGCCGATGCGATCGAGCAGCTGCCGCGAGGGACACTCGGCGGCGTAGGGGCTGTACTCGAGTGCTGACACGACGACCTCCGTTACGCACCGTGAGGTGCCTACTTACTCAAAGAGAGTAACGCTTGTACGGTGAGTGTCAACGTTCCACGAAAGGAAGCTCCATGACCAGCATCGTCGTCTTCGGTGGCACCGGCTACGCCGGCTCCGCCATCACCCGTGAGGCCCTCTCGCGCGGTATCGCCGTCACCGCCGTCGCGCGCGACACCTCGAAGCTCGAGGCCGCCGATGGGCTCACGCTCGCGCAGGGTGACGCCTTCGACGCGGACTTCGTGGCCGAGGTCACGAAGGGCGCCGACGTCATCGTCGTCGCACTCCACGCGGTGCAGGCGGACGGCAGCGAGCTGAAGGACAAGTTCCAGCCGTTCGTCGACGCCGCCGCCGCTGCCGGAGCGCGCCTGGGCATCGTCGGGGGTGCCGGTTCGCTGCTCGTCGCCGAGGGAGGCCCCGCGCTGTTCGACACGCCGGAGTTCCCCGACGCGTTCAAGGGTGAGGCGAAGAGCCACGCGCAGATCCTCGAGGCACTCCGCGCTTCGGGCACTGGAGTCGACTGGTTCTACGTGAGCCCGGCCGCGGCCTTCGGGAGCTACAACCCCGGCGAGCGTCGTGGCACCTACCGGACCACCGACGACGTCCTGCTGACCGATGCCGACGGCAACTCGGACATCTCCGGCGAGGACTACGCGATCGCCTTCGTCGACGAGATCGCTTCGCCGTCGCACCACCAGGCGCGCTTCGGCGTCGCGTACTAGCGGGCGGTTCGGTCCGCCCCTGCACAACGGAAGTCACCCGGAACCGCGCGATTGCGTGGTTCCGGGTGACTTTGCTTGTGCG
>NZ_JAUZED010000176.1 GCF_030705415.1 Curtobacterium sp. A7_M15
CCCGTCCGTTCGTGGGGTGCGTCCAGGGCGCTCCTCGCGACCGTCCGGACGGACCGTCATCCCGCGCAGGCGCGCAGTGTCCGACTGCTAGGGTCGTTACGGCGACGTTACGGGGCGTATCGTCCACCACACGTGGGCCCGATGGGCCCACGACTCCGAAAAGCAGCGCCCCCCGGGCGCTCCACACCCACCAGGAGATCCATTGACCGTCAAGATCGGTATCAACGGCTTCGGCCGCATCGGCCGGAACTTCTTCCGGGCCGCACTGGCCAAGGGCAGCGACCTCGAGATCGTGGCGGTGAACGACCTCACCGACAACGCGGCCCTCGCGAACCTGCTGAAGTTCGACTCCATCACCGGCAAGCTCCCCGCGACGGTCGAGCTCGACGGCGACAACATCGTCGTCGACGGCAAGGCGATCAAGGTCCTCGCGGAGCGCGACCCCGCGAACCTCCCCTGGGGCGAGCTGGGTGTCGACATCGTCATCGAGTCGACGGGCTTCTTCACCAAGGCCGCCGACGCGCAGAAGCACATCGACGCGGGCGCGAAGAAGGTCATCATCTCCGCTCCGGCCACGGGTGACGACGTCACCATCGTGCTCGGCGTGAACGAGGACCAGTACGACCCGGCGAACCACAACATCATCTCGAACGCGTCCTGCACCACGAACAGCCTCGCGCCGCTCGCCAAGGTGTTCCACGACAAGTTCGGCATCGAGCGCGGCCTCATGACGACGGTGCACGCCTACACCGCCGACCAGAACCTCCAGGACGGCCCGCACAAGGACCCGCGTCGTGCCCGTGCCGCCGCCCTGAACATCGTCCCGACCTCGACCGGTGCGGCGAAGGCCATCGGCCTCGTCCTCCCCGGGCTCGCAGGCAAGCTCGACGGCTTCGCGCTCCGCGTCCCGGTCCCCACCGGTTCGATCACCGACCTCACCCTCGAGACCAAGTCCGAGGTCACCGTCGACGAGATCAACGCCGCCTACAAGGAGGCCGCCGAGGGCCCGCTCAAGGGCATCCTGCTCTACAGCGAGGACCCGCTGGTGTCGACCGACATCACCACCGACCCGCACTCCTCGATCTACGACTCCGGCCTGACCAAGGTCATCGGCGGCCTCGTGAAGATCACCTCGTGGTACGACAACGAGTGGGGCTACTCCAACCGCCTCGTCGACCTCACCGAGTACGTGGGCGAGCGCCTCTAAGCCATGGCGCTCCGAACCCTCGGCGACCTCGGCGACCTCGCCGGCAAGCGCGTCGTCGTCCGCTGTGACCTGAACGTCCCGCTCAAGGACGGCACGATCACGGACGACGGCCGCGTGCGCGCGTCGCTCGACACGCTGAACACGCTCGTCAACGCCGGCGCGCGGGTCATCGTGATCTCGCACCTGGGTCGACCCGACGGGTCGCCGGCTCCGGAGTACTCGCTCGCCCCCGTGGCGCAGCGTCTCTCCGAGCTGCTGGGGAAAGAGGTCACGTTCGTCGGTGAGACCGTCGGCGACGAAGCGACCGCGGCCGCCGCGGAGCTCGGTGACGGCGACGTCCTGCTGCTCGAGAACCTCCGGTTCAACCCGGAGGAGACCTCGAAGGACGCCGCCGTGCGCGGTGGCTTCGCAGACCGCATCGCCGCCCTCGGGGACGCCTTCGTCTCCGACGGCTTCGGTGTCGTGCACCGCAAGCAGGCCTCGGTGTACGAGCTCGCGTCCGCGCTGCCGTCCGCGGCGGGGCACCTCATCGAGACCGAGCTCTCGGTGCTCGAGCGGCTCACGTCGACGCCCGAGCGGCCGTACACGGTCGTCCTCGGCGGTTCGAAGGTCAGCGACAAGCTCGGGGTCATCGACCACCTCCTGCCGCAGGTGGACACGCTCTGCATCGGTGGGGGCATGCTCTTCACGTTCCTCGCGGCCCAGGGCCACGGGGTCGCGAAGTCGCTGCTCGAAGCCGACCAGCTCGAGACCGTCCGCGGGTACCTGTCCCGTGCCGACGAGCTGGGCGTGACCATCGACCTGCCGACCGACGTCGTCGTGGCCTCCGGGTTCTCGGCGGACGCGTCACACGAGACCGTTGCGGCCGACGCGATCGAGTCGTCGTCGTTCGGCCCCGACGGCATCGGCCTCGACATCGGACCCGAGACGGCGGCGCGGTTCGCGTCGGCGGTGTCCGGGTCGAAGACGGTGTTCTGGAACGGCCCGATGGGCGTGTTCGAGTTCCCGGCCTTCGCCGCGGGCACGAAGACGGTCGCGCAGGCCCTGACCGAGGTCGACGGCCTCGGCGTCGTCGGTGGTGGCGACTCCGCCGCTGCCGTCCGGTCGCTCGGGTTCTCGGACGACCAGTTCGGGCACATCTCGACCGGTGGTGGGGCGAGCCTCGAGTTCCTCGAGGGCAAGTCGCTCCCCGGTCTCGAAGCACTGGGGTGGTCTCGATGAGCCGTACGCCACTGATCGCCGGAAACTGGAAGATGAACCTGGACCACCTCCAGGCCATCGCCACCGTGCAGAAGCTCGCGTGGACGCTGAAGGACGCCCGCCACGACTTCGACGACGTCGAGGTCGCGGTGTTCCCGCCCTTCACCGATCTCCGGAGCGTGCAGACGCTCATCTCGGCCGACAAGCTGCCGATCCGCTTCGGCGCGCAGGACCTGTCCCAGTACGAGTCGGGCGCCTACACCGGCGACGTCTCGGGTGCGTTCCTCGCGGCACTGGACGCGCAGTACGTGATCGTGGGGCACTCCGAGCGCCGCACGATGCACGGCGAGACCGACGAGGTCGTGGCGGCGAAGACGGCCGCGGCGGTCAAACACGGGCTGGTGCCGGTGGTCTGCGTCGGCGAGACCGGCGAGCAGCGCGAGGAGCGCGGCGCCGGCGTCGTGCCGGTCGAGCAGCTGCAGGTCGTCCTCGACGCCGTGCAGCCGTCCGAGATCGTCGTGGCCTACGAGCCGGTCTGGGCGATCGGCTCTGGTCAGGCAGCGACCGCCGAGCAGGCGCAGGACGAATGCGCTGCGATCCGTCGCGGGATCGCCGCGGCGTGGGGCGACGAGGCAGCCGCGGCGACGCGGGTGCTCTACGGCGGCTCGGTGAAGTCGGGCAACATCGCCGGCTTCCTCCGCGAGCCCGACATCGACGGTGCTCTCGTCGGTGGCGCCTCCCTCGACGTGCAGGAGTTCGCGGCCATCGCGCGCTTCCGGCAGCACGTCGGACTCTGACCCGCCGGACACAGGCCGGCCGCCGTCGCGCGGCCGGCCTGTGCCACGCCCGGCCCCGGGGACCTCGGCCGACCACCTGGCCGGTATACTCGGATGGCTGACTGACACGAAAGGTACGTCGTGGCGATTCTCTCCGTCGTGCTGCAGGTCCTGCTCGCGATCACGAGCCTCCTGCTTACGCTCCTCATTCTGCTGCACAAGGGCCGCGGTGGCGGCCTCTCCGACATGTTCGGCGGCGGCGTGACGAGCAACCTCGGGGCGTCCGGCGTCGCCGAGCGCAACCTCAACCGCATCACGGTGATCCTCGGTCTCCTCTGGATCGTGTCGATCATCGTGCTCGGTCTCATCAACAAGTTCACGGCGGGGAGCTGATCCATGGCAAGCGGAGGCAGTGCAATCCGGGGTTCGCGCGTCGGTGCGGGCCCGATGGGGGAGCAGGACCGCGGGGTCCAGGCCGAGCGGGTGGCAATCTCGTACTGGGACGCCCTCGGCAACGAGGTCGTGCGGTACTTCGCCGCCGGCCTCCCCGATGACGAGATCCCCGAGACGGTGGACTCGCCGTCGACCGGGCTCCCGGCGGGTCGCGACAAGGAGAACCCTCCCGTGGTCTCCAAGACCGAGCCGTACAAGACGCACCTCGCGTACGTGAAGGAGCGCCGCACCGAAGAAGAGGCGGCACAGCTCCTCGAGGACGCGCTCCAGCAGCTGCGTCAGCGTCGAGGTACCGCGAAGTAGGCGCGCGAGACGTCCGAAGGCCCCCGTACCGATCCGGTGCGGGGGCCTTCGTCGTGCGTGCGCAGGGTGGGTGGGTCTCATCGGGATGCGGGCTCGCACGAGGGTGCGTGGGTCGCACGACGTGCCGCGTGCCGATCGCGTGGGTCGCACGACACGCCGCGCGCCGATCGCGTGGGTCGCACGAAATGCCGCCCGTCGCGCGGGGGAGCGGCAGTTCCTGCGACCTGGGCGGCTGCGATGCCGAGGCCGAGCGGTACCTCGTACGACCTCGGCCAAGCGGGCGGACGGCCGGGCGGGCGCGCGCGGGCGGACAGACCGGCGCTCCGCCGGGCAGG
>NZ_JAUZED010000177.1 GCF_030705415.1 Curtobacterium sp. A7_M15
CGTCGAGCACGCGAGCGTGCTCGACAAGGCCGTCGACATCGACCGCTCCGTCGTCAATGCCCTCGCGAAGCCGAAGGCGCTACGCCGACTGCTGCACGGCGTGCCGTTCGGGCACCCACTGCACCCGCTCATGGTGCAGGTGCCGTTGGGTGCCTGGATCTCGGCGGCGGTCCTCGACCTGATCGGTGGGAAGGGGAACGCACGAGCGGCGAAGACCCTCGTCGGCGTGGGGCTGGTGTCGGCGGGGAGCGCCTCGGTGGCCGGCTACGTCGACTGGTCGGAACTCGATCGTGAGCAGCTCCGGACCGGTTGGGTGCACCAAGCCGTCAACTGGGTGGGGATCTCGCTGTACGGGCTGTCGTGGATGCAGCGCAAGCGTGGGAACCACGGGGCGGGCAAGCTCCTCGGCCTCGCCGGGCTCACGGTGGTCGGCGTCGGCGGGTACCTCGGTGGGCACCTGGCCTACCGCCAGCGGGCGGGCGTGAGTCGCCACGGTGAGGTGCCGTTCGACGCCTGACAACGGGTGCTGATCATGCCTGGTCATGACCAGTCCGTCAAGCGCTGTCGATCATCCGTTCCACATCCGTGATCCCCCGGAAACATGCGGATCGCGATTGTCCACAGCCTGCCGATTCGTGGTTGACATCCCCGCGTGATGGGTCTTTACTCGCCATTACGCAACGTCCTTTCATAAAGGTCGGACCAAGGGAGTCAACGTGACACGCACGCGTTTCGCCGCACTCGGTGCGCTCGCCCTCGCAGGCGCGCTCGCCCTCACCGGGTGCTCCGCCGGAAGCAACGGAGCTTCCGACGGCGGCACGAAGTCCATCGGCACACCCGATGGCAAGGGCAAGACCATCACCGTCTGGATCATGAACGGCGACCTCAGCCCGAAGATCCTCGACGTCGCCGAGAAGCAGTTCACCAAGGCCACCGGCGCCAAGGTGAAGCTGCAGCTCCAGCAGTGGGACGGCATCACGACGAAGCTCACCACGGCACTCGCGCAGAAGGACGCGCCGGACGTGGTCGACCTCGGCAACACGCAGGTGCCGGTGTACGCCGCGACGGGCGGCCTGATGGACCTCTCGCCCTACAAGGACGAGCTGGCCGACGGGCAGACGTGGCTCTCCGGGCTCGAGGGCCCGGCGACCGTGGACGGCAAGCTCTACGGTGCGCCGCTCTTCGCCGGCAACCGTGCGGTGATCTACAACAAGAAGATGTGGGCCGACGCCGGGGTGACCGACGTCCCGAAGTCGTACGACGAGCTCACGGCCGACCTCGACAAGGTCAAGGCGAAGAACCCGCAGGCGGACTTCTCAGCGTTCTACATGCCGGGGCAGTACTGGTACGGCGGCCTGCAGTGGGTGTGGGACGCCGGTGGGCAGATCGCCACCGAGAAGGACGGCAAGTGGAAGGGCGCGATCGACTCCGCCGACGCCGTGAAGGGCCTCACCGCCTGGAAGGACTTCCAGAACGCCTACTCGGCGAAGTCCACGCAGGACATCAACACCGACAAGCCGGCCGAGTCGGACATCTTCGCGCAGGGGAACACCTCGGCGATCCTCGGGTCCGCGTGGGAGATCGGTTCGATCACCACGGCCAAGCCGGAACTCAAGGACCAGATCGGCACCTTCGCCATGCCGTCGAGCACGGCGGGCAAGACGCAGCCGGTGTTCCTCGGCGGCTCCGACCTCGGCATCCCGTCGAAGTCCGCCAACCAGGACCTCGCGCTGTACTACATGAAGATCCTCACCTCGAAGAAGTTCCAGCAGGACCAGGTGTTCGGGGTCGACGGCTGGGAGCCGAACTCCACCGAACTGCTCGACGCGGTCGCCGATGACGTGGACGAACTCCACAAGCCGTACTTCGAGGCCGCTTCGACGAGCCGTCCGACCCCGGCGACACCGGGCTGGGCGACGATCGAGGGTGACTCCTCGTTCCAGACGATGTTCGCCGACATCGCCACCGGTCGGAAGTCGCCGGAGCAGGCAGCCGAGGGCTTCTCGAAGCACCTCACGACCGCGCTCAACGCGCAGCAGTAGTCGATGACCTCCACTGCGGAGCGGGTCCCCGGTTCGGCGCAGGCCGCGCCGGGGCCCCGGCGTGGGCCGACGGGGCGCCGCGGGCCCGGCGGACCGGGTGGTCGAGCAGGACGTCGGTCACTCACCTCGTCGCGAGCACCCCTGGTCCTGCTCGCCCCGGCTGCGCTGCTGCTCCTCGCGCTCGTCGTCTACCCACTCGTCCGCCTGGTTGTCATCTCCTTCCAGGACTACGGGCTCCGGGCGATCTTCACTGGTCAGGCCGGGTTCGCAGGGCTCACGAACTACACGAACGTCCTGACCGACGCGAGCTTCTGGCCGGTCATCCTGCGCACCGTCCTCGTCACGGGCGCCATGGTCGTCGGGACCATCGGGATCGGCATGGCGGTGTCCCAGCTCCTCACCCGCCTCGGCGTGGTCATGCGCACCGTCGTGAGCGTCGTGCTGGTGCTGGCGTGGGCGATGCCGAACGTGGCGTCGAGCCTGGTGTGGCAGTGGCTCTTCCAGCCCTTCTACGGCGTGCTGAACTGGCTCATCACGCAGCTCGGGGTCTTCGGTGACCACACGCAGGACAACTGGGCGTCGAGTCCCGGGCAGGCCCTGACCATCGTGCTGTCGCTCGTGATCTGGCAGGCGGTGCCGTTCGTCGCGTTGACGCTCTACGCCGCCCAGTCCCAGATCGCGCCGGAGTACTACGAGGCCGGTGCGCTGGACGGCGCGTCCGCGTGGGCGATGTACCGGGCGATCACCCTCCCGGCGCTCGTGCCGACGCTGCTGCTCGTCACGATCCTGTCGGTGATCTGGGACTTCAACGTCTTCAACCAGATCTGGCTGCTCACCAAGGGTGGGCCCGAGGACACCACGCTCACGCTCGGCATCTGGACCTTCGTGAAGTCCTTCGTGTCGAACGCGTACGGGCAGGGTGCGGCGATCGCGGTCATCTCGACGGTGATCCTCGGGGCGCTCACCAGCTACTACATCCGCCGGCTCGTCCGGAGCGGGGAGGAAGACCTGTGACGACGACGACCACTCCGGGAGTCACTGGAACGACTGCTTCCGAGGTGCAACCCGACGTGACGGGGGCGGGTCGCGCCTCCGGGCCCGGTCCGATCGCGCCCGTGCGCGCGCGCAGGCGAAAGCCGCGAGTCCTGGCGAACACGATCGCCGTGGTGTTCTGCCTCGTGTGGGTGTTCCCGATCTACTGGATGGTGAACACCGCGTTCAAGCCAGCGGACGAGGTGACGACCCTCACGCCGATCTGGTTGCCGCTGCGGCCGACGCTCGAGAACTTCACGCGGGCGCTGACACAGGACGGGTTCCTCGTCTACCTGCGGAACTCCGCGATCGTCGTCGTGGCAGCGGTCCTGCTGTCGATCGTCGTCGGGTTCCTGGCGTCCGCGGCGTTGTCGCGCTTCCGGTTCCGTGGGCGGCGGGCGATCCTCGTGGCGATCCTGTTCGTGCAGATGATCCCGTCGGGTGCGCTGCTCATCCCGCTGTTCCTGTCGTTCCAGTCACTCGGGCTGCTGAACAGCTACATCGGGCTGATCCTCGCGTACGTCGCGAGCGTGCTGCCGTTCTCGATCTGGGTCATGCGCGGGTTCTTCGTCGCGGTGCCGGTCGAGATCGAGGAAGCCGCGAAGGTCGACGGGGCCGGGACGTTCCGGATCCTGTGGAGTGTGCTGTTCCCGCTGGTGATGCCGGGGGTCATCGCCACGAGTGTGTTCGCGTTCATCGCTGCGTGGAACGACTACCTGACCGCGTACGTGATGCTCAAGGACCAGGGGATGTACACGCTGCCGGTGTGGCTCGCGGGGTTCTCGACGAACAAGGGGACGGACTTCGGCGGGCTCATGGCGGCGAGTGTGCTGTTCTCGATCCCGGTGGTGGTGTTCTTCCTCATCGTGCAGCGCCGGCTCGTGAGCGGGATGACCGCGGGGGCCGTCAAGGGCTGACGCGCTCCGACGTCCGAGACGACCGCGCCCTGATCCGCTCCGGCGGGTCGGGGCGTCGTCGTGTGCGGGGACGGGGACGGGGACGAGGAAGGGGGAGAGGCCGGTCGAGGTCGCACGACATGCCGCCTGCGCGTCGGCGAGGTCGCACGATCTGCCGCTCGGCGGCGTCGGCGACGGCAGTTTGTGCGACCTCGGGGGGCGCGGGCG
>NZ_JAUZED010000178.1 GCF_030705415.1 Curtobacterium sp. A7_M15
GCGGTGCCAGCTGGCACCGCGCCTCCCGTCCGCTGTCGGGTCGGGTCTACCGCCCCAGGAACTTCTGCAGGCTCGCGAGCTCTTCCTCGGTGGGCGCCTTGCCGCCCTTGCCACCGCCGAGCCCGAGACCGGACCCCTTCGGCGCCTGCTGCGGTGCCGCGGCCTGACCGGCGGCGAGCGCCGCGCGCTTCGCCGGGTTGCCGACCTTCGACTTCTTCTTGCCGCCCTGCTGCTGCTTCTTGCCGCCGTGAATGCCGGGGATCGGCCCCATGCCGGGCATCTGCGGGACGCCACCGCGGGCGACGGTCTTCATCATCTTCGCGGCCTGCTCGAAGCGGTTCACGAGGGCGTTGACCTCGGTCACGGTGGAGCCGGCACCCTTCGCGATGCGGAGGCGACGGGAGCCGTTGAGGAGCTTCGGCAGCTCGCGCTCCTGCGGGGTCATCGACTGGATGATCGCCTCGGTGCGGACGATCTCGCGCTCGTCGAAGTTGTCCAGCGCCTCGCGCATGCCCTTGGCGCCGGGGAGCATGCCGAGCATGCCCTTGATCGAGCCGGCCTTGCGGAGCTGCTGCATCTGCTCGAGGAAGTCGTTGAGCGTGAACGAGTCGCTCGCGATCTTCTCGGCGACCTTGCGCGCCTCTTCCTCGTCGAAGGCGCTCTGGGCCTGCTCGATGAGGGAGAGGATGTCGCCGAGGTCGAGGATGCGGCTCGCCATGCGGTCCGGGTGGAACGGCTCGAAGTCGTCGAGCCCCTCGCCCGTGGAGGCGAACATGATCGGTCGGCCGGTCACGTTGGCGACCGACAGTGCCGCACCACCGCGGGCGTCACCGTCGAGCTTCGACAGGACGACGCCGGTGAAGTCGACGCCTTCCTGGAAGGCGCGGGCGGTGGCGACGGCGTCCTGACCGATCATCGCGTCGATGACGAACAGGACCTCGTCGGGGTCGACGGCCTTGCGGATGTTCGCGGCCTGCTTCATCAGCTCGGCGTCGACGCCGAGGCGTCCGGCGGTGTCCACGATGACGGTGTCGTACTGCTGGTCGACCGCGGCCTTGATCGCGTTCTTGGCGACCTTCACCGGGTCACCGACGCCGTTGCCGGGCTCCGGCGCGAAGACGTGCACGCCGGCCTGCTCGCCGACCACCTGCAGCTGCTGCACGGCGTTCGGACGCTGGAGGTCCGCCGCGACGAGCATCGGCGTGTGGCCGTCCTTCTTGAGCCACTTGCCGAGCTTGCCGGCGAGCGTGGTCTTGCCGGCGCCCTGGAGCCCCGCGAGCATGATGACCGTCGGGGGTCGCTTCGCGAACTCGAGACGTCGCTGCTGGCCGCCGAGGATGCCGACGAGTTCCTCGTTGACGATCTGGACGACCTGCTGCGCCGGGTTCAGCGCGCGGTTGACCTCGTCGGAGAGGGCGCGCTCGCGGACGGCTGCGGTGAACGCCTTGACGACCTCGAGCGCGACGTCGGCGTCGAGGAGCGCCCGTCGGATCTCGCGGACGGTGCCGTCGACGTCGGACGGAGTCAGCCGACCCTTGCTCCGCAGGTTGCGGAAGGTCTCGGTCAGCCGATCGGAGAGTGAACCGAATTGCGCCATGATCCGTCGATTCTACAAGGCCCTGCGCTGACGCTCCCGCCCGTTCACCGCAGGAGGACGCCCTCGGCGAGCTCGACCGTCGTGCCGAGCCCGAGATCGACCACGACCGGAGCGGTCGACGGGGTCCGGTCGAGCGTCGGGAACCACCGGCGGCCGGGCGACACCAGGATGAGCAGCCCGTCGACGTCACCGACCGGGGTGAAGTCCGGCCCCGGCGGGTTCGCGTAGGGCTCGAGCCCTCGACCACGGAGGGCCTCGACCGTGCCGAGGACGTCCGGGACGGCGATGCCGACCTCGCTGACCGACACGAGCAGCGAGGCGAGCTGCGGCGCGTCCCCGTCGTCGGGCACAGCGCTCCCGACGGGGAGCTCCCGTCGCTCGATGAGCTCGAGCAGCTGCCGGTCGGGCCCCTCGAAGTACACCGACCGCGAGTCCCAACCCGCCGGCCCCTCGAACTCGTCGGCGCCGTCCGCCCCGAGCACCGTTGCGACCTCGGCGACCCGGCGCTTCGAGTCCGCGAACGTCCCGGTCGGGATCGTGAACGCGAGGTGGTGTGCCCCGGTCATCCCGTCGAGCGCCCGGAAGACGAGCTGCGACGTCCCGACGGTGACCCGGACCGAGTCGTCGTCGGCGGACACCGCGCACCCGAGCCGTTCGTAGAAGCGTGCGGTGTCGTCGAGGGATCGGGTGGCGAGCTGGACCTGTCGGATGTGCATGGCGACAGCCGACACCCTCAACCGCGCTTCAGGTCAAGACCGCACGGGTCGAGCCTGGTTGTTGGACGGAGTACAGGAACTGTCGTAGCCTGGCCCGCATGCCGGAACTCGACATCGTGCGCCCGTCCGGGCTGCTGGACCACGCCGAGGGACTCGCACTGCAGCGGGCCCTCCACGCCGACGTCGTCGCCGGCCGTTCGCCCGGGGCCGTCGTCCTGTGTCAGCACCCGCCCGTGTACACCGCCGGGCGGCGCACCGAGCCGTCCGACCTGCCGACCGACGGCTCCCCCGTGGTGGACGTCGACCGCGGCGGACGGATCACCTGGCACGGACCGGGACAGCTCGTCGCCTACCCGATCGTCCGGTTGGCCGAGCCGCTCGACGTCGTCGCCTGGGTCCGGGACCTGGAGCAGGTCATCGTGGACGCCGCGGCCGCCGTCGGTGTCGGGGCGGAACGGATCGAGGGTCGGAGCGGCGCCTGGGTGCCCGGGCCTGCCGGCGCACCGCACGCCAAGGTCGGCGCGATCGGGCTGCACGTCGCCGAGGGCGTGACCAGCCACGGCATCGCGATCAACTGCACCAACAGCCTCGAGCCGTTCGCCGCGATCGTCCCGTGCGGGATCAGTGACGCCGGGATCACCACCCTGAGCGCTGCCGCGGGCCGACGCGTCACCGTCGACGAGCTCGCCCCCGTGGTCGAACGCCGCATCCAGGACGCCGTCGACGGCATGCGCCACGGCGAGCGCATCGCACGACAGGAGACCCTCGTATGACCCTCGCCCCCGACGGCCGACGCATGCTCCGGGTCGAGGCCCGCAACGCCGCGACCCCGATCGAGACGAAACCGGCGTGGATCAAGACCCGCGCGACCCAGGGTCCGGAGTTCCGCGACCTGTCCGCCCTCGTCAAGGACAAGCAGCTGCACACCGTCTGTCAGGAGGCCGGCTGCCCGAACATCTTCGAGTGCTGGGAGGACCGCGAGGCCACCTTCCTCATCGGCGGCTCCCAGTGCACCAGACGCTGCGACTTCTGCCAGATCGACACCGGCAAGCCCGAGCCACTGGACCGCGACGAGCCTCGCCGGGTCGCGGACTCGGTCGCCGAGATGGGTCTCAAGTACGCCACGGTCACCGGGGTCGCCCGCGACGACCTCCCCGACGGCGGTGCCTGGCTCTACGCCGAGACGATCCGCCAGATCCACGAGCACTCCCCCGGCACCGGCGTGGAGATCCTCGTGCCGGACTTCAACGGTCGCCCGGACCAGCTCGGGCAGGTGTTCGACGCACGTCCCGAGGTGTTCGCGCACAACGTCGAGACCGTGCCCCGCATCTTCAAGCGCATCCGTCCCGCGTTCACGTTCGAGCGCTCGCTCGACGTCATCTCGCAGGGACGCGCCGCGGGCCTCGTCACGAAGTCGAACCTGATCCTCGGAATGGGCGAGGAACGCATCGAGATCGAGGACGCCCTGCAGCGCCTGTACGACGCCGGCACGGACATCATCACGCTGACGCAGTACCTCCGACCGTCGCCGCGGCACCTGCCGGTCGCCCGCTGGGTCGCGCCGGAGGAGTTCGTCGCCCTGCGCGGGGTCGCCGAGGAGATGGGCTTCGCGGGGGTCCTCGCCGGGCCGCTGGTCCGCTCCTCCTACCGTGCCGGGCGCCTCTGGGCACGCGCCACGGTCGCCCGGGGCGGCACCGTGCCGGAGCAGCTGTCACACCTGCTCGACGCGGCGCCGGGGCGCCAGGCCGTCTGATCCGGTCCGCGGAAGCGACAGATCTCCGCCGTCGGTCCGCGGCAGTCTGTCGCCTTCGTGGCACCGGTCTCGACCACGGACGAACGGGAGGCGCGGTGCCAGC
>NZ_JAUZED010000179.1 GCF_030705415.1 Curtobacterium sp. A7_M15
GGGGCCGCGCCGCGGCGCCGCGCCCCGCCCGGCCCGCCACCCCGCGTCAGCCGCGCGCCAGCAGCCCCAGCATGTCGACCACGCGGTTCGAGAAGCCCCACTCGTTGTCGTACCAGGCGACGACCTTCACGTGCCGCCCCTCGTCGACCCGGGTGAGCAGCGAGTCGAACACGCTCGACTCCGGCCGCCCCGTGATGTCCGTCGACACGAGCGGGTCCTCCGTGAACGCCAGTACCCCGGCCAACGGCCCGGAGGCGGCCGCACGGTAGGCCGCGTTGACCTCCTCGACGGTGACGTCCCGCGACACCACGGTGTTCAGCTCGACGATGGAGCCCACCGGCACCGGCACCCGGATGGCGTCGCCGGACAGCTTGCCGTCGAGCCGCGGCAGCACGAGCCCGATGGCCTTGGCGGCACCGGTCGACGTCGGCACGATGTTCACCCCGGCGGCGCGCGCCCGTCGCAGGTCGCGGTGCGGACCGTCCTGCAGGTTCTGCTCCTGCGTGTAGGCGTGCACGGTCGTCATGAACCCGTGCTCGATGCCCGCGAGGTCGTCGAGCACCGACGCCAGCGGCGCGAGCGCGTTGGTCGTGCACGAGGCGTTCGAGACGACCGTGTGCACCGCCGGGTCGTACACGTCGGAGTTCACGCCGTAGGCGATGGTCGCGTCCGCGCCCGTGGCGGGTGCGCTGATGAGGACGCGGCGCGCTCCTGCGGTCAGGTGCTCCGCCGCTGCGTCGCGCGCGGTGAACCGGCCGGTCGACTCGAGCACGACCTCGACGCCGAGGTCGCCCCACGGCAGCTTCGCCGGCTCGCGCGACGCGAGGACGCGGATGCGTCGGCCGTCGACGACGAGGGTGTCCCCGTCGACCTCGACCGTCCCGGCGAACGGGCCGAGCGCGGAGTCGTACCGGAACAGGTGGGCGAGCGTCTCGGGTGCGGTGAGGTCGTTGACGGCGACGACCTCGAGGTCGTCCCCTCGGCGGGCGAGGAGCGCGCGGAGGGTGTTCCGGCCGATGCGTCCGAAGCCGTTGATCGCGATGCGGGTCATGTGGAGTTCCTTTCGTTCTGCGGTCCATGCTCACGGGCCGGGAGGCGCGGCTCCAGTGGCTGGGAAGCCAGCGTTCGAAAGGATGTCGCCACCACGGCGACGGACGGTCAGTCCTGGAAGGTCCGCCGGTACGCGGTCGGCGAGGTCCCCAGGATGCGACGGAAGTGCGTCCGCAGGTTGGCGTCCGATCCGAGCCCCGCCCGCGCGGCGACCTGGTCGACGGCGAGGTCCGACCGCTCGAGCAGCTCCCGCGCCAGGTCCACCCGGGCCCGGAGCACCCACTGCATCGGCGTGTACCCGGTGTCCTCGACGAACCGCCGTGAGAACGTCCGCGGTGAGACCGTCGCGTTGCGGGCGAGGACCTCCAGCGTCAGGGGGTCGGCGAGGTGCCGGAGCGCCCACTCCCGCGTTTCGGCGAAGACGTCCCCGAGCGGCTCGGGCATGCTCCGCGGGACGTACTGCGCCTGCCCGCCGCTCCGGTACGGCGCGCTCACGAGCCGGCGTGCGACGTGGTTCGACAGTCCGACGCCGTGGTCCTGGCGGACGATGTGCAGGCACAGGTCGATCCCGCTCGCCGCACCCGCGCTCGTCAGGACCGATCCGGCGTCGACGAACAGGACGTCCTCGTCCACGTCGACCTCGGGGTACCGGTCGCGGAGCACCCGCGTGTAGTGCCAGTGCGTGGTCGCCCGGCGGCCGTCGAGGAGTCCGGCGGCGGCCAGGGCGAACGCCCCGGTGGAGATCGCCGCGATCCGGACGCCACGCTCGTGCGCACGCCCGAGTGCCGCCACCACGTCGGACGGCGGCGGGGTGTCCGCGGGGAACCGGTACCCGGGTACGAAGACCGTCTCGGCCCAGTCGAGGGCGTCCAGGCCGTGGTCGACCGCGTACGCGAGGCCGTCTCCCCCGGCGATGCGTCCCACCCGGGGCCCGCAGACCCGGACCTCGTACGGCATGCTCGGTCGGTTCGAGAAGACCTGCGCGGGGATCCCGACGTCGAGCGGCTTCGCCCCGTCGAGCACGAGGACCGCGACGCGGTGCAGGTGGGGCATGGCCATGCAGCGACGCTAGCGCCCTCCGCGGAGGTCAGGCATCGCGGATCGCGAGGACCCGGTGCGGAGCCGCCCGCTCCGCCCGCCACCCCGCGGGCAGGACGCCCTGGAGCTCCGGCACCGTGAAGCTCCGTCGGATCGACCGCAACCCGTCGACCCGCACGAAGGTGCCGGCGGCGACCAGCGTCGAACCCACCGCGTACGCACGGTACGCCGCCCGCGACCGTCGGATGTCCGAGTGCAGGCTGCGGCTCGTCGCCAGCTGCTCGGAGTCCGCGAGGAACCCGCCCCGTTCCTCGTCCCCGAGGTGGTGCAGCACGTGGTTGGACACGACGACGTCGAACCGCTCCCCCGCGGCGAGCAACTCCGCGCTCGACTGCTGCCGGAAGGTGACGCCGCGCGGGGTGGAGCGGGTGGCCGCGTCGATCGCGCGTGCGTCCGGGTCCGCTCCGACGACCTCGACGTCGAACCCGTCGGCAGCGGCCCACCGCACGAGCGCCCGGGCGAGCTCACCGCCGCCGCACCCGAGGTCGAGCACACGCCCCCGTCCCGTCGCCGGGAGGGCCGGGGCGACGTGGGTGCGCCACGCGGAGTGCCACCCGCTCACGAGTGCGTTCACCACGGCGAACCGCCGGAACGTCCGCGCGAGCGCACGCGGATCGCAGTCCGGGTCGTCCATGAGTTCGCGGAGGTCCGGTTCGCGTCTGGTCAGGTCGACGCCCGGGAGGCGCGGGTCGACTCCCCCCCTGCGGCTCACGAGACGCCCGTGGTCGCCGCCTCGACCGCCAGGTCGCGTCGGACGGCCCCGTCACCTTCGGCGGTGGTGGCCGTCTCGACCGGTTCGTCCTGTTCGTCGGCCGCGATCGACGGCCGCGTGCTCCCGACGGCGGTGAGTCGTGCCGCCTCGACCGTCAGGCCCGGCCCGAACGCCAGCGCGACGACCGGAGCCCCGTCGTCGACACCGTCGTCGAGCACTTGGCGGAGCACGAAGAGCACGGTGGCGCTGGAGACGTTCCCGTGGTCGCGGAGCACGGCTCGGCTGGCCGACAGTGCGGCGTCCGGCAGCGCCAGGGCTGCCTGCGTCCGGTCGAGGATCGCGCGACCACCGGGGTGCACGGCCCACGTCGGGACGTCGACGGCGGACACTCCGGCCGCGGACAGCAGCGGCGCGACGGCCTCGGTGACGGTGGCACCGACGAGTCTCGGGACCGCCGTGCTGAGCACCATCTCGAAGCCCTCGTCGCCGATGTTCCACGCCATCTCCGACGCCCCCTCGGGCACGACCGTCGTCGCGAAGTCGTCCAGGCGCAGTCCGGCACCGTCAGCGGTCACGACGGCAGCCGCCGCGCCGTCCCCGAAGACGCTGTTGGCGACGATCTGGTCCGGGTCGTCGCTCGCCCGGACGTGCAGCGTGCAGAGCTCGGCGCAGACGACGAGCACCACGGCGGACGGCACGGACTCCGCGAACGCCGCCGCGGTGCGGAGCGCCGGGAACGCCGCACAGCACCCCATGAACCCGATGTGCTGCCGGAAGACCGTGCGCGGGATGCCGAGTTCGGTGACGACGTCGAGGTCTGGTCCGGGCTGGGTGAACCCCGTGCAGGAGACCGTGACCACGTGGGTGATCGCTTCCGGCGACACGCCCGCACGGTCCACGGCGTCGCGGGCGGCTGCCACGAACAGTGCCGGGGCGAGCTCGCGGTACCGGTCGTTCCGGGCACCGGTCGACGGGGACCGGAGCACGCCCTGCTCGTCCCGGAAGGCACCGGACGCGCGCGCGACGTCGAGCTCCTCGAGCACGGTGTGCCGGTGGGCCACGGCGGAGGCGTCGAACGCCGCGGGGACGAGCCGCCTGCCGAGCCGGCCCAGATCGGGTTGCGAGGCGAAGAGGTCGCGCACCGCAGCCTGCTCGAGTGTCGTCTCGGGGACGGTGGTACCGATGGCGCGGATCGTTGCGGACACGCCTCATCCTGTCACCGGGTCGCTGACGCGTCCCCAGGATCGACGGGAGG